>NZ_JBITMC010000010.1:0-223595 GCF_044465805.1 Micromonospora sp. NPDC049497
CCCGCGGGGCCCCCGCGGGGGGGGGCCCCCCCCGGGGGGGGGGGGCGGGGGGGGGCCCCCCCCGGGGGGGGGGGCCCCCCCCGCCCCCCGCCGGGGGGGGGGGGGGGGGGGGGGGGGGGGGGGCCCCCCCCCCCCCCACCCCTCGTCAGGTCACCCTAGGACCGTGCGCAGGCCACCCCGTTGAGGGTGAAGCTGCTCGGCGAGGAGTACGCCCCGCTCAGCGTGCCCTGGTAGCCGAAACTGGCCGTGCCGCCCGGGGCGAGCGTGCCGTTCCAGCTGACGTTCCGCGCGGTCACCGCGGACCCGCTCTGGTTCACCGTGGCGTTCCAACTGCTGGTGATCTGCTGCCCGGCGGGCAGGGAGTACGCCAACGTCCAGCCGTTGATCGTGCTCGACCCCGTGTTGGTGATCTGCACGTCGGCGGTGAACCCGTTGTTCCAGGCGTTCGGCGTGTACTTCACCGCGCACCCACTGCCACCCGGCGGGGGCGTGGTCGGCGGCGCGGTGGTGGGCGGGGGCGTGGTGGGCGGCGGGGTGGTGGGGTTGCCGCCGCCGTTCACCGCGGCCGAGAAGTTGGTGACCGCCAGGCCGACGCCACCCTGCCACGGCTCGAAGCCCGCCTGGATGCTGGTGAGGTACCAGGAGTTGGTGATCGCGCCCCGATTGCGTACGTCGTTGATGAAGTCGAGCACGCTGAAGGACAGGCTGCTGATCGGCGACGGCGCGACGTACGAGATGACGTTGTTGGAGCCGTTGCTGCCGCGCCACACCTCCCAGGTCCGCCCGGCCAGGGTGGTGGTGCCCACCGGCGAGCCGATGGGCTGGATGGAGCCCTGCCGGTTGAGCCAGATCATGATCTCCATCTGGTTCACGCCGTCCCGCTTGGGCGACGGGTCGAGCCAGATGTCGTACGAGGCGTTGTAGGTGGCTCCGCTGACGTACCGGTAGCTGATGCTGCTGGTGGCGCTGCTGATCTGGCTCACCTGGATCGGCAGGTTCGTGCCGGGCGAGCAGTTCGTGTAGTGGCACCCGAGGAAGACCGAGGGGTACGCCGTCGGGGCGCCGTTGGTGGGGCTGCTGCCGTTCTGGGTGGTGATCTCGAAGCCGGTACTGGTGACGTTGATGCACTGCTGGGCGGTGGTGCCCCAGCGGTTGTTCTGCACCACGTACCGGTTCTGGATGACCGTCGAGCCGTACTGCTCGCAGATCTGGGTGTCGGCCGACGCGGTGCCGCCGAGGGCTACCGCGACGATCGAGCCGGCGGCCAGCAGCCCGGCGGCGGCGATGGCCCGGAGGGGACGTCTCATGATGCTCCTTGGACTACGTGGGGGTGTGGGCGCGACGGGGGTTACGGGACGGGAGCGCTCCCACGTTCTCCGAACACATTCACATGTTTGAAATCCTTGTGCAAATGAAGCGGCCAGGTTGTTTCGGGATGTGGACACCGCGGGCTCCGTCGACCGGCCCTGAACTGCTGGGACGGGCGTCCGACGCGAGTCGCCGAGGGACCGTGCGCGATGACCGATCGACCCTGGTGTGCGTCGATTGCGGCGAGTAGTGTCTTGCCTCCAACGCGTACCGAAACCCCTCCGGAGGCGTACACCACCATGGGTGGTTCCCCCCTGCGCATCCTCGTCGTCGGCGCGGGCATAGCCGGCCTGGCCGTGGCCCGGGCGCTGCGGATGGCAGGCTTCCGACCCGACGTCACCGAGAAGCTGCCGCCTGGCGAGCTGTCCGAGACCGGTCTCTACCTGCCCGGCAACGCCGCCCGGGCGCTGCGCAGGCTGGACCTCGACGGGCCGGTGCGCCCGCTCGGGGAGGTCATCCACCGGCAGCGCTTCCTCGACTCGACCGGAGCGCCGCTGTGCGAGGTCGACCTCGACGCCCTGTGGGCCGGCGTGGGCGAGTGCCGCGCGCTCCTGCGGGGCGAACTGCACCGTGTCCTGCTCACCGGGGCCGGCGGCGCCGTCCGGCACGGCGCCGAGGTCCGCACCGTCGACCCGCTGCCCGGCAGCGTCGGCGTCACGTTCGTCGACGGCACCGCCACCGAGTACGACCTGGTCGTCGGCGCGGACGGACCCCGTTCCTCGGTCCGTGGCCTGGCCGCCCTCGGCGGTCCGCCCCGCGCCACCGGACAGATCGTCTACCGCAGCGTGGTCCGCGACGGCCCCCGCGTCGCCGACTGGACGGCCCTGCTCGGGCAGCGCGCCGGCATCCTCGTCGTGCCCATCGGCGCCGGGCGACTGCACTGCTACGCCGACGAGACCGGCACCGAGCCGCCCACCGACCCCGTCGCCCGGCTGCGCGAGCTGTTCGGCGACTACGGCGGGCCGGTGCCCGAGGTGCTGGACGCACTCGAGGACGTGCACGTCGGCGTCACCGACGAGGTCGAGCTGGGGCGCTGGCACCGGGGGAGGGTCCTGCTCGTCGGCGACGCCGCGCACGCCACCGCCCCGACGCTCTCGCAGGGTGCCGCCATGGCGCTGGAGGACGCCGTCGTGCTCGCCGAGTCACTGCGGAACGCCGGCAGCGTCGAGGCGGCGCTCACGGCGTACGAGAGTCGTCGTCGCCCGCGTACGCGATGGGTGCGGGACCGGACCCGGGACCGCAACCGGACCCGCGACGTGCCGCCGCCGCTCCGCGACCCGCTGCTGCGCGGGCACGGCGGCCGGATCTTCGGCGCCCACTACCGGCTGCTGCTCGGTCCG
The DNA here is from genome assembly GCF_044465805.1 of Micromonospora sp. NPDC049497. Classification (NCBI taxonomy): domain Bacteria; kingdom Bacillati; phylum Actinomycetota; class Actinomycetes; order Micromonosporales; family Micromonosporaceae; genus Micromonospora; species Micromonospora sp. NPDC049497. The sequence continues at coordinate 2,709 of NZ_JBITMC010000010.1, forward strand.
CTCTGAGCCGGGCCGGCGGCGCGTTGCGGTGACGCCGGTCCGGCGGTGCGCCGCGACCACCCGGACCGGGGCGGCGGGGCGGAGTGGCGCAGGTTACCCGCCCACCCCACGCGGCGGGGCCACCTGCCGGGGACTATCCTCCTTGCGGATGACGGCTCGCCGAAAAACCAGCGCGCGCCAAGCGGGACAACCCAGAACCGGAGGCCACTCGTGACCACCGTCGCACCCAAGCCGGTCGTGACCCGGCCCTGGCCGGTCCGAGCACCGGTCAAGGGGTCGGCCCTCGCGCGGCTGCTGCGGACCACGGACGCGAAGCAGATCGGGATCATGTACATGGTCACCGCGTTCGCGTTCTTCATGATCGGTGGCCTCATGGCGCTGATCATGCGGGCCGAGCTCGCCCGACCCGGGCTGCAGTTCCTGTCGCCCGAGCAGTACAACCAGCTGTTCACCATGCACGGCACGATCATGCTGCTGTTCTTCGCGACGCCGATCGTGTTCGCCTTCGGCAACTACATCGTGCCGCTCCAGATCGGTGCGCCGGACGTCTCCTTCCCCCGGCTGAACAGCTTCGCCTACTGGCTGTACCTGTTCGGCGGCACGATGGCGACGCTCGGCTTCATCACCCCGGGTGGAGCCGCCGACTTCGGCTGGTTCGCGTACGCGCCGCTGAGCAGCGTGGAGCACTCCCCGGGCGTCGGCGCCAACATGTGGATCGTGGGTCTGGCCATCTCCGGTCTGGGCACCATCCTCGGCGCGGTCAACATGATCACCACGATCCTGACCCTGCGCGCGCCCGGCATGACCATGTTCCGGATGCCGATCTTCACCTGGAACCTGCTGGTCACCAGCCTCCTGGCGATCCTGGTCTTCCCGCTGCTGGCCGCCGCGCTCTTCGCGCTCGCCGCGGACCGCATCCTCGGTGCCCACGTGTACGACCCGGCGACCGGCGGCCCGATGCTGTGGCAGCACCTCTTCTGGTTCTTCGGGCACCCCGAGGTCTACATCGTCGCGCTGCCGTTCTTCGGCATCGTGTCCGAGATCATCCCGGTCTTCTCCCGTAAGCCGATCTTCGGTTACAAGGGCCTGGTCGCCGCCACGATCGCCATCGCCGCCCTGTCGATGAGCGTCTGGGCGCACCACATGTTCGCCACCGGCCAGGTGCTGCTGCCGTTCTTCAGCTTCCTGAGCTTCCTGATCGCCGTGCCCACCGGTATGAAGTTCTTCAACTGGATCGGCACCATGTGGCGGGGCCAGCTCAGCTTCGAGTCGCCGATGCTCTTCTCGATCGGCTTCCTGGTGACGTTCCTCTTCGGTGGTCTGACCGGTGTGCTGCTGGCCAGCCCCCCGCTGGACTTCCACGTCTCCGACTCGTACTTCGTGGTGGCCCACTTCCACTACGTGCTCTTCGGCACGATCGTGTTCGCGGTGTTCGCCGGCATCTACTTCTGGTTCCCGAAGATGTTCGGCCGGATGCTCGACGAGCGCCTCGGCAAGGTGCACTTCTGGCTCACCATGATCGGTTTCCACACCACCTTCCTGGTGCAGCACTGGCTGGGCAACGAGGGCTTCCCTCGCCGCTACGCCGACTACCAGCCTGACGACGGCTTCACCACGCTGAACATGATCTCCACGGTCGGCGCGTTCATCACCGGTGTCTCGACGCTGCCGTTCCTCTACAACTGCTGGAAGTCGTACAAGTCCGGGCCGGTCGTCGAGGTCGAGGACCCCTGGGGTTACGGCAACTCGCTGGAGTGGGCGACCAGCTCGCCGCCCCCGCTGCGGAACTTCGACCGGATGCCGCGGATCCGCTCCGAGCGGCCCGCGTTCGACCACAAGTTCCCGGAGCTGGCCGCCGGTGGCCAGTCGCTCGCCGGTCCGCCGGAGGGTGGCGCCAAGCCGCTGACCAGCGAGTCCGACGGTGGCGCCAGCTACCAGGAGGACACCGCCAGCGACATCGACCGCCGCTGACGCTCCCGCACCACGTACGACGGGCGCCGCTCCCCCTCGGGGACCGGCGCCCGTCGCCGTTCCCGCGTCCCCGTGGTGTCCCCGTGCTCGTGCCCGTGCGCCCGTGCCGGCCGCGGGCTGGTCCGGCCGTGGGCGGTGGCCTCCATGCCTCGACTCCGGTGACGGGAAGTTGGGGTGTTGAGGGCGCCGTGACACCCCGATTTCAGTGACATCGAGTGGATCATGTCCGTCGTCTCTTGGAGCGACGCCGAGCGCCCGCTGTCCGACCTCTGAGCCAGGCGGGTGATCAGGGGACAGGCGTCAGTGCCGGCTCCGCCGGTCCGGCCATGAAGGTGGCGGCGGCACGGCGGTGGCGTAGCTCGACCGGCAGGACGAGCAGGGCCACGACCACGCCGATCGCCCCGGTGACCGCGAAGCCCCACAGCGGCGCGTGGGCGTCGATCACCGCGCCGGCCAGGGGAGCGCCGACCGCGATGCCGACCGTGATGGCCGAGCCGTGCAGGCCCATCGCCTCGCCGCGCGCCTCGGGCGGGGCGAGGCGGCTGACCGCGTCGGAGGTGGCGGCGATGGTGGGCGCGCAGAGGGCGCCGGCGGGGATGAGCGCCAGGCAGAGCAGCCACCAGTGGGAGCCGCCCAGGCCGACCGGGATCGTGCAGAGACTGAGCGCGGCCATCAGCGCCAGCGGGGAGAAGGACCGGCGGACCGCCCCGTACGCGAAGCCGCCGACCAGCGAGGCGACCGCCCACATGGCGAGCACGACGCCGGTCCAGCCGACCTCGCCGCTCTCCCGGAGCGCCGCGATGACCGCGACGTCGGTGCCGCCCAGCACGAGCGTGCACGCGGTGCTGACGGCGAGCAGGGCCAGCAGGCGCGGGGTCAGCCACTCCCGGCGGGGCACCCGCCGGCGGGTCGCCACCGGCTCGTCGGCGCCCCGGACCGGGGGGTTGAGGAGCCAGAGCCCGACGCCGGCGGCGACGATCCCGGCGCCCACCAGGTAGAGGGTGGTCCGCGCGGAGATCGCGGTGACCGACGCCGTGGCCAGGGCGGGCCCGACCATGAACGACAGCTCCACCGACATCGAGTCCAGCGCGTACGCGGGCCGGCGCCGCTCCACCGGGACCATCGCCGCGACGGACTGGCGGATCACCGAGAAGATCGGCAGGGCCAGCGAGCCGGCGAGGAACGCGGCGGGCAGCAGCAGGGGGTACGGGAGCATCGGCGCGGTCGACCAGAAGACCGCCTCGGCGACGGCGGTCAGTACCAGCACCGGTCGCAGGCCCCGCCGGTCGACCAGCCGGCCCAGCAGCGGGCCACCGATCGCCGCGCCGACGGTGATCGCGGCGCCGACCAGCCCCGCGGCGCCGTACCCGCGGCCGAGGTCCTCCACGACGTAGAACGTCAGGGTCACGCCCGTCGCGGTCAGCGGCACCCGGGCCAGCACCGCCACCAGCAGCAACGACCGCAGGCCGGGCAGGGCCAGCGCCTCCCGGTAAGGCTTCATGTTCACGTCGGTCCGTACCTCCGCGCACATCCTCGACCGGGGGTACGACCGCCGCCAACGATTTACCAGATCATGCGGCCCTGATCACAGGTGCCCCGTGGGTGGTGATGCCGGCTCCCTCGAACGCCCGCACCGCGACGTCGGTGGTGTCCGGGGCGACGCCGGCGGTCAGGTCCAGCAGCACGGTCGTGGCGAAGCCCTCCTGCACGGCGTCCAGCGCGGTGGCGCGTACGCAGTGGTCCGTCGCGATGCCGACGACCTCGACCCGGTCCACCCCGTGCCGCCGGAGCCAGTCCGCCAGGCACTCGCCATCGTCGGCGTGGCCCTCGAAGCCGGAGTAGGCGGCGGCGTGCTCGCCCTTGTGGAAGATCGCCTCGACCCGGTCGGTGGCCAGGTCGGGGTGGAACTCGGAGCCGGGGGTGCCCACCACGCAGTGCCGGGGCCAGGAGTCGACGTAGTCCGGCGGGTTGCCGAAGTGCGCGCCGGGATCGATGTGGTAGTCCTTCGTCGCCACGACGTGGTCCCAGCGGTCCGGCTCGGCGGCGAGCAGCCGGGTGATGCCGGCCGCGACGCCCGCCCCGCCGCCGACGGCGAGGGAACCGCCCTCGCAGAAGTCGTTCTGCACGTCCACGATGATCAGCGCGGTGCTCACAGTTGTTCGCCCCTTTCTAGTCGGCCGGGATGACCGTGACCGGGATGGCCGGGTCACCGGCGGAGAGCTTCAGCCCCTCCCAGGGGATGGAGATCAGGCACTGCCGCAGGTGTTCCCGCGACTCGTCGAGGGTGGGCAGCAGGACCGACTCACCCTCGACCACGTACGACCGTTGCAGCATCCGGTCGTGCGGCCGGTGGTCCGGCACGCCCTGCGGGACGACGATCTCCTCGGTGGCGGTCCCGGTGGGCTTGTGCCGGCGGATCGCGACCTTCCGGCCGCCGATGGTCGCCTTGTGCTCGGAGCGCTTGACCACCGCGCGCCCGTCGACCTCGACCAGTTTGTAGACGAGCCCGGCGGTGGGTGCGCCGGAGCCGGTGACCACGGAGGTGCCGGCGCCGTACATGTCCACCGGTTCGGCGGCGAGCGAGGCGATGGCGTACTCGTCGAGGTCGCCCGAGACGATGATCTTGGTTTCGGTCGCGCCGAGCGAGTCGAGCAGTTCGCGGGACTGCTGCGCGATCACGGCCAGGTCGCCGGAGTCGATCCGGACCGCGCGCAGGTCGGTGCCGGCCACCCCGATCGCGTTACGGATGCCCTGGCTGATGTCGTACGTGTCCACCAGCAGGGTGGTGTCCTTGCCCAGCGTGGCGACCTGCGAGGCGAACGCGGCCCGCTCGTCGTCGTGCAGCAGGGTGAACGCGTGCGCGGCGGTGCCGGCGGTGGGGATCCCGTACCGCTGCCCGGCGGCCAGGTTGGAGGTGAACCGGAATCCGGCCAGGTACGCGGCGCGGGCGGCGGCCACCGCGGCCTCCTCGTGCGCCCGCCGCGAGCCCATCTCGATCAGCGTCCGGCCCCGGGCGGCGGTGACCATGCGGGCGGCGGCCGCCGCGACCGCGCAGTCGTGGTTGAGCACCGACAGGACCAGCGTCTCCAGCGCCACGCACTCGGCGAAGCCGCCGGAGACGGTGAGGATGGGCGAGCCGGGGAAGAACAGCTCGCCCTCGGCGTACCCGTCGACGTCGCCGGTGAAGCGGTAGCTCGCCAGCCAGGCGGCGGCCTGCTCGTCGACGACCCCGGTCCGGCGCAGGAAGTCGATCTCCTCCGGGTCGAAGCGGAAGTCACGGATCAGGTCGACCAGCCGACCGGTCCCGGCCACCACGCCGTAGCGGCGGCCGGTGGGCAGCCGGCGACTGAACACCTCGAAGACGCAGCGGCGGTCGGCCGTGCCGTCCCGCAGGGCGGCGCTGATCATCGTCAGCTCGTAGTGGTCGGTCAGCAGCGCGGGGCGAAGGGTGCTCACCGCCCCAGCCTAGAGTTCACCCGGGTCGCCCGCCCTCGTGGCCCGGGATCGCCCGCAGCGCCGCATCCAGCTCGGCCCGGCCGGCCACGCCGAGCTTGCCGTAGATCCGTTGGAGGTGGTTCTCGACGGTGCGCGCCGACAGGAAGAGCCGCTCGGCGATGACGCGGCTGGTCCTGCCGTCGGCCGCGAGCCGCGCGATCTGCCACTCCCGCTCGGTGAGGGTGGGCGCACCGGCCCGCAGCGCCGGGGTGCGGATCTGGTCGCACCGGCCGAGCAGGCCGGCCAGTCGCTCCCGCGCCGTGGTGACCAGCGGCGAGCGCCGCTCGCGCAGCCGGTGCAGCGCGGTCGCGGTCGCCTCGGCCGCCCAGAGCACCAGGTCGAGGTCGGCGAGGTCGTCGGCGACCGCGAGCAGCTCCTCGGCGTCGCCCTCCGCCACCGCCCGGGCGTGCCGGGCCAGCAGTGGCGCCAGCTCACCGTCGACACGTTCGGAGAGTTCGGACAGCCGCTGCGCGACGGTCCGGCGGCTGCCGTCGGAGCAGGTCGGGCCGACCGGCGCGGTGGCCTGGTCGAGCCGGACGAGGTCGTGCAGCACGTGCACCTCGTGGCCGGCGAGGCCGTCCGCGCGCAGCCGGTCGGCCAGGGCGCTCAGGTGCTTGGCCGCGCCGGGCAGGTCGCCGGCGGCGGCGAGCACCGCGCCCCGCGCCTGCTCCAGCCAGGGGTAGAGCACCGTCATGCTCGGGGCGTGGGTGCGGTCCGCCTCGGCCATGGCCTCCGCCGCCTGCTCCGCGTCGCCGCGCAGTGCCGCCGTCTGCGCCCGTTCGGCCTGGGCGAGGCCCGCGTACACCCGGCTGGTGGCCAGCACGGCGCAGGCACTGAGGCTGATCCCCAGCGCCGCGTCGCTCTGCCCCCGCAGCCGCGCCGCGTAGGCCTGGAGGATGGCCAGGTAGCCGGTGCCGAGCCGGAAGTCGCCGGCACCGGCCAGGTCGGCGAACTCGTCGGCCGCGATGGCGTCGATGCCGGCCAGATCGCCGCCGATCGCCAGCCGGGTGCCGCGTGCCAGCTCCAGGGCGAGTTGCAGGTACGGCATGTCGGTCCGCCAGCGCGCCGCCTCCGACTGGGTCAGGCCGACGGCGGTGGCGCTGAGCCGCAGCTGCCCCTGTGCCGCGTGGAGGTACGCGATGGTGCAGCGGGCCAGCTCGCGGGCCGACACGCTGGCGGCCGGCCGGTCCAGCACCGTCCGGCCCAGCCGCAGAGCCGCACCCAGGTCGAGCCGGTGCAGCCGCATGATGGCCTCGAAGGCCAGCACGCGGGCCTGGTCGGCCGAGTCGACGAGCTCGGCGCCCCGCGCCGCGATCTCCTCCACGGTGGACTCCCGGCTGAGCCCCCAGTAGCTGACCATCCCGCGTACGGTCAGCCACCGGCTGCGCCGCCGGTCGTCGCCGAGATCCGCGGCGACCGCGTCGAGCACCTCGATCGCCTCGTCCGGCCGGTCGGCGAACATGAGGATGGTGGCCAACAGCTCCGCCGCGTCGAAGCCGCCACCCGTGTCGAGCGCCGCGCGGGCCAGCCGGGTCGCCAGCGGTACGTCGTACCGGGTGAACGCCTGCACCGCCGCGCCCAGCAGCATCGGGGCGTCCTGTGCCGTGCCGGAGTCGAGCCGCCAGACGGCCACCCGCAGCAGGTCGTCGCGTCGCCGGCTGCCGACCTCCTGCAGCAGGGCGGCGAGGCGGGCCTGTAGGCGCCGGGTCCGGCTGACCGGACAGTTCCGGCGCATGACCTCGCCGTACAGCGGGTGGGCGAGCCGCACGTCGAGCCGGCGGTCGTCGGTGACCATGGTGATCAGCCCCCGCTCCTCGGCGGTCTCCACGTCCTCCGGCTCGACGGCCTTGTTCAGCAGGTGCAGGCCCAGCGGCTCGCCGAAGGCGACCAGCTCGACCACCGCGCGTACGCCGGGAGTGAGCCGGCCGATCCGGGTGTCGATCAGCTCGGTGAGGCTCGGCGCCAGCTCCAGCCGGCCGGTCCACTTCCACACCCCGTACGTGCTGGTCACTTCGCCGCTGCCGACGGCGGCGTGCACCAGCTCGCGGAGCAGCAGCGGATTGCCGGCCGACAGCCGGCCCAGCCGGTCGGCGGACGCCGGGTCGACCGGCTCGTCGAGGATGGCGGCGAGGAGGCCGGCGGTGTCGGCCGGACACATCGGGCTCAGCTCGGCGTTGTCCACCAGGCCGTCCGTCCACAGCGCGCGGATCGGCAGCGGAAGCTGCTCGCCGTCGCGCAGGGTGCCGATGACGGTGGCGTTCTCCGACCGGGCCACGAGGTGCACCAGCGCGGCCGACGGCGGGTCGAGCAGGTGCGCGTCGTCGATGGCGAGGACGATCCGCCGCCCGGCTGCCTGCTGTTGGAGCACGTCGAGCGCCCAGCGCAGGATCCCGGCCGGTGAGAGACCGGGCGGCTGGTCCGCGGGCAGCAGTTGGACCAGCCCGCCGAAGGGCAGTGCGGCGGTGGTCGCGCTCGCCGCGACCAGCCAGACCGCGTACGTCTCCCGGGGCAGGGCGTCGACCACCTCGCGGAGCAGCCTGCTCTTGCCGATGCCGGCGGTGCCGGAGAAGAAGAGACCCCGTCCCTCCGCGCCCGTCACCGCGGTCAGCAGGCGGTTGAACTCGTCTGCCCGTCCGACGAACCTCCACCGACTCATTGCCGCAGCATATCGACGGAATGCCGTACGCGCGCATACCGTCACGCACCGAAGTTGAGTAACGCGACAGTTACCGGTGAGTACCCCGCCTGTTCGCCAGGGCGCCGCTGTGCCCGTACTCTTCCGGCATCCGGTTCCGCAACGCCGGACTATCGACGTGGCCGGTTGCCGCCGGTCGCCGTGCAGGGGAGGCCGCCTGATGAAGCCGGGTCCGCTCCCCGAGGTGGACATGTCGGGTGACATCTTCGGCTCCACCGACCTGCCCCAGTGCCGGCCACTGCCCGCACGGCTGGGTGTGACCCGGCCCGACCCGGCCGAGCCGCTGGGCGTGATCGCGGCCGGTCCGGCCGCCGCCGGCCGGACGGCGCTGCTCGCCGATCTGCTCCGGCTGGACCCTGCTCTGCTCGGCGTGCCCGCCGGCAGTTGGCTGGTGCTGCGCCACGCCAAGTCGCCCAGCCGGTCCGCGTACGTGCCGGGCTACCGCCAGCCGCACTCCTACGGCGCCGACCGGCTCGCCGCCGGCCCCGCCCTCGCCCGGCCGCCGCGCCGGGTCGAGCTGACCGTGCCGGAGCCCCTGCTACGCCACTTCACGTTGGTGGACACCCCGGACACCGCCGCACTCGGCGTCGCCGGCGGGCAGGTGCTGCTCGACGCGGCGGGGCGGGCCGGCGCCGTGCTCTTCGTCATCGCGGCGGACCAGGCGTTCGCCGCGGCCGAGCTGCACCTGCTCACCGACCTCGCCCGCTCTCCGGTGCGGGTGTTCTTCGCGGTGACGCCCGGCGTGACCGGGTGGGCGCCGGCGTCCGACGGCGTGCCGACGACGGAGGACACGGGGGCGTCCGCTCGTCCGGCCGAGGCGGGGTTCGCCGGGCCGGCCCCTGCGGCCGACCCGGTGGACCCGGTCGCGGTGACCGTCGAGGCGCACCGGGCCACCCTGCTGGCCGCCGTTCCGGGGCTGGCCGGGGCCCGCTGGTTCCCCATCCGCGACGGCGACAGCGCCGACCTGCGCCGGGCCCTCGTGGGCTGGGCCGCCGACGAGGGGCTGCGGCGGGCGAGCGCCGAGCCGCCGGTGCTGCCGGGTTCGCACGGGCGGGTGTCGGTGCTCTCCCAGCCGGGATCATGGTCGGAGCGGCTGGAACGGCAGGCCCGGTCCTGTTCACAGCGGATCCGCCAGCACCTCGCGCTGGAGGTCGCCAACATCCATCTCCGGGTCGTGCAGGAGATCGTCTTCGGGGTCGGCTGCGCCGGCCTGCCGCAACTGCTCGACCGGGAGACGGAGGCGCTCTCGCTGCTGGCGACCGCCCAGTGCGACCACGCCGTACGGGGGATGCTCGCCGACGCTGCCGGCGCGGTCTTCGGCACGCCGCTGCCCGAAGGGGTCCGACGCCGGCTCTGCGCCGCCGTGCGGTGGGCGCTGGTCGACCACCGGGGCGGAGCGGACCTCGACCGCGTGCTCCTGGTCACCAGCACGGGCGGCGTGGCCGGCCTGACCGGTGCCGGCGCGATCGACGCGGTGGTCGCCTATCCCGGGGCGCCCCGCGACGAGGTGCTCCCGCCGGTGGCGGTGGCGCTCTCGGGCGGCTGCTGGCAGCACTGGCGCAGCCCGGGCAACGACGACCCCAACGTCGCCCGGGCCTGGTCCCAGCGGGCGTTGCGCGAGGTCGAGCTGGAGCTGACCCGGGAGGTGTCCCGCCGGTTCGACGTCGTTCGCCTGGCGCTGGACGCCGTGCTCTCGGACGCCGTCGACCACGGCATCCTCCTTGCCTGACGGGGCCGGTCCGGTGGTGGTCTTCCGGGACGATCCGGACGGGCCCGGCGTTCCGGTTCCTCGGTCCGCTGGTTCCGGTGGCACGATGGGGGGCATGGCGGCTCCGCAGGTTGCACCGGTCGAGACGCCGGACACCGATGAGGTGCCGGCGTCCGACCGGCCATGGGTGACGATCGTGTGGGACGACCCGGTCAACCTCATGACGTATGTGACCTGGGTCTTCCAGAAGCTCTTCGGGTACAGCAGGGAGAGGGCCGAGCAGCTGATGCTGGACGTGCACCACAAGGGCCGCGCCGTGGTCAGCAGCGGCGCCCGGGAGCGGATGGAACACGACGCCTCGCAGTTGCACGCGTACGGCCTCTGGGCGACGGTGGACCGCTCGTGAGCATGTTCCGTCGCCACGGCGACCGCTACGTGGCCGTCCTGGCAGTGGACGAGGTCCGGGTGCTGCGGAAGGTGGCCTCCGAGGTCGTCGGCCTGCTCACGGACGGGTTCGACCACACCGACCCGGTGGTCGGCCGGCTCTTCCCGGACGCGTACCCGGAGGACGCCTCGACCAGCGCCGAGTTCCGCCGCTACACGGAGGGCGACCTCAAGACCGCCAAGATCGACCAGGCCGGCGCGATCCTCGCCGCCCTGCCGGACTCCGCCGGCGGGGAGGTCCGCCTCGACGCCGAGGCGGCCGAGGCGTGGCTGCGGGCCCTCAACGACGCCCGCCTGGCCATGGGCGTCCGGCTGGAGATCAAGGACGGCACCGACCTCGGCGCGGAGCTGGACGACGCGGTGGCCGAGGATCCCTCGTCCAGCCGGGTGTTCCAGCTTTCGGTCTACGCCTATCTGGGCTACCTCCAGGAGTCCCTGCTCAACGCGCTGATCGACTGATGGTGACCGTCGCCACCTGCCGCTGTAGCGGGGCAGGCGTTAGGCTGGGCGGCGTGCTGAGCATTGACCGGTCGATCGTCGACGCGATCGTCGCCCACGCGCGTCGGGACCACCCCGACGAGGCGTGCGGTGTGGTCGCCGGTCCCGCCGGCAGCGACACCCCCACCCGGCACATCCCGATGGACAACGCGGCCCGTTCCATGACGTTCTACGAGTTCGACTCGATGGAGCAGCTCCGGGTGTGGCGGGAGATGGACGACCGGGACGAGGAGCCCGTCGTCATCTACCACTCGCACACCGCGACCGAGGCCTACCCGTCCCGCACCGACATCTCCTTCGCCGGCGAGCCGGGCGCGCACTACCTGCTGGTCTCCACCCGCGAGACCGACACCGAGGAGATCCGTTCCTTCCGGATCGTCGACGGCGTCGTGACGGAGGAGCCGGTGCGGATCCTGGACGCCGGGGTGGACCCGCACGCCGTGCAGTCCTACATGTTCGGGCAGAGCCCGGCGACGGTCGACTACGAGTGTTCCGGCCGCTGACCTCAGCGCCGCAGCACCCGTCCGCGTCCCGTCACCCCCTGGCACACCCGATCAAGGAGCACGTCACCATGGCCATCGAAGTTCGTATTCCCACCATCCTGCGCAGCTACACCGGCGGCTCGAAGGTCGTCGAGGGCACCGGCGACACCCTGGGCGACCTGCTCACCGACCTGGACTCGCGCCACGCGGGGCTGAAGGGCCGCCTGGTCACCGACGCCGGCGCCCTGCACCGCTTCGTCAACGTCTACGTCAACGACGAGGACGTGCGCTTCCTCGGTGCGCTGGACGCCAAGCTCAACGACGGCGACAGCGTGACCATCCTGCCGGCCGTGGCCGGCGGCGCGTTCGGATTCGCGGCGGCAGCCGCGATCAGCCAGCACCGTGCCGCGGCAGCGGCGATCAGCCAGCACCGTGCCGACGGCGTGCGCAGCACGCCGGTCGCCGCCCGCTGAGGGCGGTCGCCATGGCGCGGTACGACAGCCTGCTCGACGCCTCCGGCGGCACCCCCCTGGTGGGGTTGCCGCGGCTGTCTCCGACGGTGCCCGACGGGGCGCCGCCGGTGCGGCTGTGGGCGAAGCTGGAGGATCGGAACCCGACCGGCAGCATCAAGGACCGGGCGGCCCTGTTCATGGTCCGGGCGGCCGAGGAGGCCGGCCGGCTGCGGCCGGGCGACACCATCCTCGAACCGACGAGTGGCAACACGGGCATCTCGCTGGCGATGGTGGCCAAGTTGCGCGGCTACCGCCTGGTCTGCGTGATGCCGGAGAACGTCTCGACCGAGCGCGTGCAGCTGCTCCGGATGTACGGCGCGGAGATCATCTTCTCGCCGGCCGCGGGCGGCTCCAACCAGGCGGTCGCCACCGCGAAGCTGATCTCGGCGGAGCACCCGGACTGGGTGATGCTCTACCAGTACGGCAACGAGGCGAACGCCCGGGCGCACTACGAGACCACGGGTCCGGAGCTGCTGCACGACCTGCCGACGATCACGCATTTCGTGGCGGGTCTCGGCACCACCGGCACCCTCATGGGCACCGGTCGCTACCTGCGGGAGAAGGTCGACGGGATCCACGTCGTCGCGGCCGAGCCGCGCTACGGCGAGCTGGTCTACGGCCTGCGCAACATCGACGAGGGCTACGTTCCCGAGCTGTACGACGCCACCGTGCTGTCGCGGCGCTTCTCCGTCGGCACCCGGGACGCAGTGCTGCGTACCCGGCAGCTGGTGGAGGTGGAGGGCATCTTCGCCGGCTTCTCCACCGGCGCGATCCTGCACGCCGCCCTGGCGGTGGCGCACGAGGCGGTCCGCGACGGTCGTCGGGCCGACGTGGCGTTCGTCGTGTGCGACGGTGGCTGGAAGTACCTGTCCACCGGCGCGTACGGCGGCACGCTCGCCGACGCCGAGGACGCCCTGGAGGGCCAGCTCTGGGCCTGACCGGTCGGACGGGACGGGGCCGCCGGCATCTGTCGGCGGCTCCGTCCCCGTCCACCGCCGGGTGGCGGCGGTGACGGGCCGTGCAACGCCGGTCACCGAATCCGAGGACGGTGTCACCTTCGTGACAACTTCCCATGGACGATTCATGCCCCGCGGCGTGCGAGCGTAGGCTGCGCTGCGTGGCGTACGCGTCGGTAGAGATCATTCAGAGGGCCACGGCCGGCGCGGACACTACTGACAGTGACAGCGGAGCGACCCCATGCGGTTGACCGTTCTGGGCTGCGCGGGGAGCTTCCCCAGTCCGGAATCCCCGTGTTCGGCGTACCTCGTCGAGGCCGAGGGCTTCCGCCTCCTGGTGGACTTCGGTCCCGGGTCACTGTCGACCCTCCAGCGGTACGCGGGGCTGCACGCCCCCGACGCCATCCTGCTGACCCACCTGCACTGCGACCACATCCTCGACGCGACGTCGTACGTGGTGGTCCGCCGGTACGCCCCGGACGGCCCCTACCCGCCGCTGCCCGTGTACGCGCCCGCCGGCGCACCGGACCGCCTCGCCACCGCGTACGGGCAGGAGGACGGCACCCTCGAGGACGTGTACCAGTTCTACGCCCTGCAGCCCGGCACGTTCCCGATCGGTCCGCTCACGGTCACCGTCGACCGGGTGAACCACCCGATCGAGACGTACGGGGTGCGGCTGGAGCACGGGGGTCGGGTGCTCTGCTACTCGTCGGACACCGCTCCCTGCGACGCGCTGCTGCGGCTCGCCCAGGACGCCGACGTCTTCCTGTGCGAGGCGAGCTACCTCGACGGCGTGGACAATCCGCCGGACCTGCACCTGACCGGCCGGGAGGCCGGCGAGGCGGCGACGAAGGCGGGCGTCGGCCGGCTGCTGCTGACCCACCTCGTGACGGCCTGGGGGAGCGAGGCGCACACGCTCGCCTCGGCGGCCGCCGCGTACCCGGGCCCGCTGGAAGTGGTCCGGCCCGGCGCCAGCTACGACGTCTGACCGCGCCGCGCGGCCGGTCTTGCCGCAGTGTTCGCCGGGCCGTCAGCATCCCGTCGTCTGACGCACCCGTGGCACCTCCACGGTGTGGACATGCGGATCGCCATCGTGACCGAGTCGTTCCCGCCGGACGTCAACGGCGTCGCACACTCGGTGGTCCGGGCGGCGGAACATCTCGTCGCCCGCGGCCACGAGCCGGTGGTCATCGCGCCGGCCCCGCCCGGACCCCGCCGGCAGGACACCGACCGGCACCCGTACCCGGTGATCCGGATTCCCAGCGTGCCGCTGCCGCGCTACCAGGGTTTCCGGCTGGGCGTACCGACGCCGGCCCAGCTGACCGGCGCCCTGCTGTCGCACGCCCCCGACGTCGTCCACCTGGCCAGCCCGTTCGTGCTCGGTGCCCGGGCGGCCACCCTCGCCGCCCGGCACGGCCTGCCGACCGTCGCCGTCTACCAGACCGATGTCGCCTCGTACGCCCGCGCGTACCGCGTCGGCTGGGGCGAGGCGGCGGCCTGGCGGCGGCTGCGGGAGATCCACAACTCCGCCCAGCGCACCCTCGCACCGTCCACCCGCGCCGCCGCCGACCTCATCGCCAACGGTGTGCAGCGGATCTGGCTGTGGCGCCGGGGCGTGGACGCCGAGCGGTTCCAGCCGGCCCGGCGGTGCGACGAGCTGCGCCGCTCCCGGCCCCCGGCCGGTGAGCTGCTGGTCGGCTACGTCGGGCGGCTCGCCCCGGAGAAGCGGGTCGGCCTGCTCGGCCCGATCTCCCGGTTGCCGGGTGTCCGGGTGGTGGTGGCGGGGGACGGCCCGGACCGGCGGCAGCTGGAACGGGCGCTGCCGGACGTGCGCTTCCTCGGGGTGCGGCACGGCGACGACCTGGCCCGGCTCTACGCCAGCCTGGACGTCTTCGTGCACACCGGCCCGCACGAGACCTTCGGTCAGACGATCCAGGAGGCGCTGGCCTCCGGCGTGCCGGTGGTGGCGCCGGCCAGCGGTGGTCCGGTGGACCTGGTGGAGTCCGGGGTCACCGGGCTGCTCGTACCGCCGGACGACGGCGCCGCGCTGGCCGCCGCCGTGGCCGAGTTGGGCGGCGACGGGCCGCGTCGCGTCGCGTACGGTCTGGCGGCCCGCGCGGCGGTGAGCCGGCGCAGCTGGACGGCGGTGGGGGACGAGCTGATCGGGCACTACCGCGCGGTCCGCGCCGGATCGGCGGCGCTCGACCTGCCGGCGGCGTCGTGACCACTTTGGCGCGCTGGCCGGCCGCGGTGGCCGGCTTCCTGCGCGCCCACCGTCTCGGTCCGGTCCCGGCGACCGCCGCCGCGCCCGTGCCGGCGGCCGGCGGGCCCGCCGGGACCGCCCCCTGAACACCTCGGGACACCGCGGGACGGTTCGATCACGGCACCGCATAGGGTGCAGGCATGGCGCGACCTGACGGGCGGCGGCCCGACCAACTCCGACCGGTGACCCTGACCCGGGGCTGGAGCACCCACCCGGAGGGCTCGGTGCTCGTCGAGTTCGGCGGCACCCGGGTGCTCTGCACCGCCAGCGTGACCGAGGGCGTGCCCCGCTGGCGCAAGGGTTCCGGGCTGGGCTGGGTGACGGCCGAGTACGCGATGCTGCCCCGGGCCACCAACACCCGCTCCGACCGGGAGAGTGTGAAGGGCCGGGTCGGTGGGCGTACGCACGAGATCTCCCGCCTGATCGGCCGGAGCCTGCGCGCGTCGATCGACCTCAAGGCGCTCGGTGAGAACTCGGTGGTCCTCGACTGCGACGTGCTCCAGGCCGACGGCGGTACGCGCACCGCCGCGATCACCGGCGCCTACGTGGCGCTGCACGACGCGGTGACGTGGCTGGCCGCCCGCAAGGCACTCGCCGGCAAGCCGGAGAAGGTGATGCACCGGTCGGTGGCCGCGATCAGCGTGGGCGTCATCGAGGGGGAGCCGCGCCTCGACCTGGACTACGCCGAGGACGTGGCCGCCGAGGTCGACATGAACGTGGTCTGCACCGGCACCGGCGAGTTCGTCGAGGTGCAGGGCACCGGCGAGGCGGGCGTGTTCGCCCGCGACCAGCTCGACGCGCTGCTCGACCTGGCCGTCGCCGGCTGCGTGGAACTGGCCGAAGCCCAGCGGAAGGCACTGGCATGAACAAGGTCCTGCTCGCCACCCGTAACCGCAAGAAGCTCGTCGAGCTGCAGCGGATCCTCGACGGCGCCCTCGGCGCGCACCGGGTGGCGCTGATCGGGCTGGACGACGTCGAGGAGTACCCGGAGCTGCCCGAGAGCGGCCTGACCTTCGGCGAGAACGCGCTCATCAAGGCCCGCGAGGGCTGCCGGCGCACGGGCCTGCCGACGATCGCGGACGACTCCGGGCTGGCCGTGGACGCGCTCAACGGCATGCCGGGCGTGTTCAGCGCCCGCTGGGCCGGTCGGCACGGCGACGACCGGGCCAACTTCGAGCTGGTCCTGGACCAGATCGCCGACCTGCCGGACGAGCACCGGGGCGCGTCCTTCGTCTGCACGGTCGCGCTGGTGCTGCCCGGCGGCAAGGAGCACCTCGTGGACGGCCGGCAGGCCGGGCGGCTGCTGCGGGCACCGCGCGGCGAGGGCGGCTTCGGCTACGACCCGATCTTTCTCGGTGACGGCCAGGACCGCACCAACGCCGAGCTGACGCCGGACGAGAAGGACGCGATCAGCCACCGGGGCAAGGCACTCCGCGAGATGGCCAAGCTCGTCGCCAAGGTGCTGCCGCCCGCCGCCTGACCCGCGGCGGACGGCAGCGGTCCGTCGAGGTCAGCCCAGCGGGCCGATCTCGCGTTCGATCGCCGCGCGCAGCTCGGGGCCGGCGATCACGGCGCGGGCGGCCTCCATCAGCGGGGCGAGGAAGACGTCCGGCCCCGGTTCGCCCGCCGCGCCGCTGAGCGCGGCGACCGCCGCCCGCCCGGCCGGTGACGGAACCAGGGGCGCCCGCAGCTGGAGTCCGCGTACGCCGGCGAGCAGCTCCACGGCGAGCAGGCTGATCAGGTTGTCCAGGACGGTGCGGAGCTTCTTGGTGGCCGCCCAGCCCATCGAGACGTGGTCCTCCTGCATGCCGCTGGTGGGCAGCGAGTCCACCGAGGCGGGTGCGGCGAGCCGGCGGTTCTCCGCGACGATCCCGGCGGCCGTGTACTGGGCGATCATCAGCCCGGAGTTGACCCCCGCGTCGGGGGACAGGAAGGCGGGCAGCTCCCGGGAGCGGGTCACGTCGAGCAGCCGGTCCACCCGGCGTTCGGCGATGGCACCGACCTCGGCGGCGGCGATGGCGAGGAAGTCGGCGGCGAAGCCCAACGGCGCCCCGTGGAAGTTGCCGGTCGACTCGACCCGCCCGTCCGGCAGCACCACCGGGTTGTCCACCACCGAGACCAGCTCCCGGGCGGCAACCGTGCGGACGAAGTCCAGGGTGTCCCGGGCCGCGCCGGCGACCTGCGGCGCGCAGCGCATCGAGTACGCGTCCTGCACCGCGTGCGCCAGGTCGTCGCGGTGCGAGTCCATCACCCGGGAGTCCTGCAGCAGCCGGTGGATGTTCGCCGCCGACGTGGACTGCCCGGGGTGCGGGCGGATGGCGTGCAGTTCGGGCAGGAACGGCCGTTCCGAGCCGAGCATCGCCTCGATGGCCAGCGCCGCGGTCACGTCGGCCATGGCGAACAGGTGGGCGGCGTCGTGGATCGCCAGCAGCAGCATGCCGAGCATGCCGTCGGTGCCGTTGATCAGGGCCAGCCCCTCCTTGGCGGCCAGCTCGACCGGCTTGAGGCCGGCCCGGTGCAGCGCGTCGGCGGCGTCGATCCGCTCACCGGCCGGGCCGAGCACCCAACCCTCGCCGAGCAGCACCAGCGCGCAGTGCGCCAGCGGGGCCAGGTCACCGGACGCGCCGAGCGAGCCGTGCTCCGGCACCCACGGCGTCACGTCGTGGTTGAGCAGGTCGACCAGGGCCTCGGCGACCAGCGGGCGGACCCCGGAGCGGCCCAGCGCGAGGGAGCGGACCCGCAGCAGCATCATGGCGCGGACCACCTCGCGCGGCATCGGCGCGCCCACGCCGGCGGCGTGCGAGCGGATCAGGGCGTGCTGGAGTTCGGCCCGCCGCTCCGGCGCGACGAACGTGTTCGCGAGTGCCCCGAAGCCGGTGGAGACCCCGTACACGGGGCGGCCGGCGGCCTCGATGCCGTCCACGATGGACCGGCTCGTCGTCATCGCCTCGACCGTGGCCGGGTCGAGGACGACGGTGGCGGCGCCGCGGGCCACGGCGAGGACGTCGGCGGGGGAGACCCCGGTGGGCTGGATGACTACATGCGGCATTGCGGCACTCCGTTGTGCAGGACCTGGCGGATCAGGGGAACACCGGGCCGGTAGGCCAGGTGCAGGTGGGACGGGGCGTCGAGGATCACGAGGTTGGCCCGGGCGCCGGGCCGGAGCACGCCGACGTCGTCGCGGCGCAACGCCCGCGCGCCGCCGGCGGTCGCGGCCCACACAGCCTCCGCCGGGGTCATCCGCATCTCGCGTACGGCGAGGGCGACGCAGAACGGCATCGACGACGTGTACGACGACCCGGGGTTGCAGTCCGTCGCCAGCGCGACGGTGACGCCCGCGTCGAGCAGCCGACGGGCGTCCGGGTACGGCGAGCGGGTGGAGAACTCCGCCCCGGGCAGCAGGGTGGCGACCGTCTCGGAGCCCGCGAGCGCGTCGACGTCGGCGTCGTGGAGGTGGGTGCAGTGGTCGACGCTGGCCGCGCCCAGCTCCACCCCGAGGCGTACGCCCGGACCGGGGCCGAGCTGGTTGGCGTGCACCCGCACCCCGAGACCGAGGGCCTGCCCGCAGGCGAGGATCGCGCGGGCGTGGTCGGCGTCGAAGGCGCCCCGCTCGCAGAAAACGTCGATCCAGCGGGCGTGCGGTGCGGCGGCGGCCAGCATCGGTCCGCACACCAGTCCCACGTAGTCGTCGGGCCGGTCGGCGTACTCGGGGGGAACGACGTGCGCGCCGAGGAACGTGGTGTCCCCGCTGAACTCGGCGGCGATCCGCAGTGAGCGGGCCTCGTCGGCGACGGTGAGGCCGTACCCGCTCTTGATCTCCATTGTCGTGGTGCCCTGGCGCAGCGCCTCCCCGCGGAGCCGGCCCACGGTGGCCCGCAGCTCGCCGTCGGAGGCCGCACGGGTGGCGCCGACCGTGGTCCGGATGCCGCCCCCGGTGTACGGCTCGCCGGCCATCCGGGCGGCGAACTCGGCGGCCCGGTCCCCGGCGAAGACCAGGTGGGCGTGGCTGTCCACGAAGCCGGGCAGGACCGCTGCCCCCTCGGCGTCGATCCGCCGGTCGGCGGCGGGCGCGTAGCGCGCCGGGCCGACCCAGACGACGCGGCCCTCCTCGACCAGCAGGGCCGCGTGGCGGCGCAGCCCGAGCAGGTCGCCGGAGTCGGCGGAGTTGGTGACCAACTCCCCGATGTTGTCCACCAGCAGGCTGCTCACGTCGTCACCGCCGCGATCGCGTCGCGCAGCTCGGTCGGCACGTCGACGTCCACGTGCCGACCGTCGCGCACCACCACCCGGCCGTCGACCACGACGTGCGCGACGTCGGCGGCGGTCGCGGCGAAGAACACCCCGACCGGCGGCACCCCGGCGGTACGGGCGGAGTCCAGCCGTACGGTGACCAGGTCGGCGCGGTCGCCCACCGACAGCCGGCCGGCGTCGCCCCAGCCCAGCGCGGCGTGGCCGGTGACGGTCGCGGCGGTCAACAGGTCGACGGCGGTGAAGTGGCCCCGCCGGCGGGTACGCAGCCGCTCGTCCAGCTCCACGGCCCGCGCCTCCTCGAAGAGGTCGACCACCGCGTGGCTGTCGCTGCCCAGGCTGAGGGGAATCCCCACGTCGGCCATCCGGCGGGCCGGCCCGATCCCGTCGGCGAGGTCCCGTTCGGTGGTGGGGCAGAGGCACACGCCGGTCCGGTGGTCACCCAGCAGCGTCAGGTCCCCGCCGGTCGGGTGGGTGGTGTGCACGGCGGTGGTGTGCGGTCCGAGCACGCCGTGGTCGGCGAGCAGCCCGGCCGGGGTGCGGCCGTGCACCGCCCGGCAGGCGTCGTTCTCGGCGGGCTGCTCGGACAGGTGCACGTGCAGCGGTACGCCCCGGCGATCCGCCCACCCGGCGACGGTGGCGAGCTGCTCGGCCGGCACCGCGCGTACGGAGTGGATGGCCGCGCCGAGGCGGGCGTGGGCGTTCTCCGACGGCATCGCGTCGACGCGCTCGGCCCAGCGCAGCGCGTCGCCGTCGCCGAAGCGTCGCTGCGGCCCGACCAGCGGCTCGCCGTCCACCGTGGACGTCAGGTAGGCGGTGTCGAGCAACGTCAGCCGGACCCCGGCGTGCGCGGCGGCCTCGACCAGGGCGGCGCCCATCGTGTTCGGGTCGTCGTACGGCGTCCCGTCCGGGCCGTGGTGCAGGTAGTGGAACTCGCCGACGCAGGTGATGCCGGCGAGGGCCATCTCGGCGTACACGGCGCGGGCCAGGGCGAGGTAGGAGTCCGGGTCGAGGCGGGCGGCGACCGCGTACATCTGGTCGCGCCAGCTCCAGAAGTCGCCGCGCCCGGTGTGGGTACGCCCGCGCAGCGCCCGGTGGAAGGCGTGCGAGTGGGCGTTGGCCAGCCCCGGCAGGGTGAGCCCGGGCAGCCGGACCGCGTCGCCCAGCACCTCCACCCCGGCCGGTGGGTGGCTCCCGGCCGTCAGCGGCGTGACCCCGGTGATCCGCCCGCCGTCGGTCTCGATCAGCACGTCCGGGGTGGGTTCGGCGTGGTCGGGCAGCCAGGCGTACTCGGCCAGCCAGCGGGTCATCGGCATGCCAGCTCCTCCAGCACCCGGGCCAGGGCGGTGACCCCGGCGGCGCAGTCGGCGTCGGTGGCGGCCTCGGCGGGGGAGTGCGACACCCCGGTCGGGTTGCGGACGAACAGCATCGCGGTGGGCAGGTGCGCGGCCAGCACACCCGCGTCGTGCCCGGCCCCGGTGGGCAGCACCGGGGCGTCCAGCAGCGTCGCCAGCCGACCGGACAGGCCCCGGTCGAACGCGACCAGCGGCGTCGCCGACTCCTCCGTCAGCGTCAGCTCCGTGCCGTCGCGCCGGGCCCGCTCGGCGGCCTTGGCGTGCACCGCCTCGACCAGGCCGCGCAGCGTGTCCGGCTCGGCCGCCCGGGCGTCCAGCCAGCCGGTCACCTTCGACGGGATCGCGTTGGTGGCGTTCGGCTCCACCGACACCCGGCCCACCGTGGCGTGGGCGTCGCGCAGCCGGGCCTCCTTGTTGGCGGCGAGCACCGTGAACGCGTACGTCAGCATGGGGTCGCGGCGGTCGGCCATCCGGGTCGTACCGGCGTGGTTGCCCTCGCCGCGCACGTCGAAGCGCCAGCGACCGTGCGGCCAGATGGCGCTGGCGACCGCGACCGGCGCGTCGGCGTCGACCAGCGCGCGGCCCTGCTCGACGTGCAGCTCCACGAAGGCCGCGAAGCGGCCGAGCAGCTCCGGCCGCGCGCCCGCCGGCCGTCCGCCCAGCGCCTCGGCGAAGCTCACCCCGGCCGCGTCGCGCAGTCCGGCCGCGCGGTCCGGCGCCATCTCGCCGGTCAGCAGCCTCGACCCCAGGCAGGGTACGCCGAAGCGCGCCCCCTCCTCCTCCACGAACGCGGCCACGGCGATCGGCCGGACCGGGGTGGCCCCGGCGGCCCGCAGCTCGTCCACGGCGAGCAGCGCGCTGACGATGCCGAGCGGCCCGTCGTACGCCCCGCCGTGCGGCACCGAGTCGAAGTGGCTGCCGGTCAGCACCGCGTCGCCGGCCTCCGGCTCGCCCCAGGTGGCGAACAGGTTGCCGTTGCCGTCCTCGGTGACCGGCAGGCCCCGCGCGTCGGCCTGCTCCCGGAACCACTCCCGCAGCCGCAGCTCCGGCTCGGTCAGCGCGTACCGCAGGTAGCCGCCGCTGCCGGCGTCCCGCCCGACGGGCGCGATCTCGTCCCACAGGGCCCGAAACCGGTTAGGAAGGGACCCTTCTACAACAGAATCCGTTAACAAGGGGCCCTTCCTTACGCTTCGGCCATGGGGACGCGGACGCCGGTGCGGTCGGCGACCTCGCGCGCCGCGTCGTAGCCGGCGTCGACGTGCCGGATGACGCCCATCGCCGGGTCGTTGGTGAGCACCCGCTCGATCTTCTGCCCGGCCAGGGCGGTGCCGTCGGCGACGCAGACCTGCCCGGCGTGGATCGACCGGCCGATGCCCACGCCGCCCCCGTGGTGGATGGACACCCACGACGCCCCGCTGGCGGTGTTGACCAGCGCGTTCAGCAGCGGCCAGTCGGCGATCGCGTCGGAGCCGTCGGCCATCGCCTCGGTCTCCCGGTACGGGCTGGCGACGCTGCCGCAGTCCAGGTGGTCCCGGCCGATCACGAGCGGCGCGGACAGCTCACCGGAGGCGACCATCTCGTTGAACCGCACCCCGGCCCGGTCCCGCTCGCCGTAGCCGAGCCAGCAGATGCGCGCCGGCAGGCCCTGGAAGGCGACCCGCTCGCCGGCCATCCGCATCCACCGGGCCAGCGACTCGTTCTCCGGGAACAGCTCCAGGATGGCCCGGTCGGTGGCGGCGATGTCCTTCGGGTCGCCGGAGAGGGCAGCCCACCGGAACGGGCCCTTGCCCTCGCAGAACAGCGGCCGGATGTACGCCGGCACGAAGCCGGGGAAGTCGAAGGCCCGCTCGTAGCCGGCGAGCTGGGCCTCACCACGGATCGAGTTGCCGTAGTCGAAGACCTCCGCGCCCGCGTCGAGGAAGCCCACCATCGCCTCGACCTGCTTCGCCATCGACGCCCGGGCCCGGTCGGTGAACTCGGCGGGCTTCGCCGCCGCGTAGTCCCGGGCGTCGGCCGGCTCCACCCCCTCCGGCAGGTACGACAGGGGGTCGTGCGCGCTGGTCTGGTCGGTGACGATGTCGATCTCGACGCCCCGGCGCAGCAGCTCCGGGAAGACGGTGGCCGCGTTGCCCACCACGCCGACGCTCAGCGCCCGGCGCTCTCGCCGCGCGGCGAGCACCCGGTCCACCGCGTCGTCGAGGGAGTCGGCGACCTCGTCCAGGTAGCGGTCGTGCACCCGCCGGTCCAGCCGCGTCCGGTCCACGTCCACGATCAGGCAGGCGCCGCCGTTCATGGTGACCGCGAGCGGCTGCGCCCCGCCCATCCCGCCACAGCCGCCGGTCAGGGTCAGCGTGCCGGCGAGGGTGCCGCCGAAGCGCTTCGCCGCCACGGCCGCGAACGTCTCGTACGTGCCCTGCAGGATGCCCTGGGTGCCGATGTAGATCCACGAGCCGGCGGTCATCTGCCCGTACATGGTCAGGCCGAGCTGCTCCAGGCGGCGGAACTCCGGCCAGGTGGCCCAGTCACCGACGAGGTTCGAGTTGGCCAGCAGCACCCGGGGCGCCCACTCGTGCGTACGCATCACCCCGACCGGGCGGCCGGACTGCACCAGCATCGTCTCGTCCTCGCGCAGGTCGGTCAGCGTCCGGACCAGCGCGTGGTACGACGGCCAGTCCCGCGCGGCCCTGCCGGTGCCGCCGTAGACCACCAGGTCGTCGGGGCGCTCGGCCACCTCCGGGTCGAGGTTGTTCATCAGCATCCGCAGCGCGGCCTCCTGCGGCCAGCCACGGGCGGTGCGTTCGATGCCGCGCGCCGCGCGGACGGGGTGGGTCATCTCTGGTCTCCTCCTAACCGAGGAACAACTGACGACGGGCCGCCGAGGCTTCGAACGCCTCCAGCCGGCGCTGGGTGTCGGCCGGGGTGGCGTCGCAGATCGCCTGCAGCAGCACCATGGCCAGGGTCATCGGGGCGGTGTGCAGGTCGAAGACGAGCCGCGCGCCCACGGCGGCGGGCAGCACCACGTCGGCGTGCTCGGCGGCCGGGCTGACCGGGGAGTCGGTGATCGCCACCACGGTGAGGCCGGCGGCTCGCGCCTCGTCCAACGCGTCCAGGGTCTCCCGCGGATAGCGGGGCAGCACGAAGGTGAGCAGGGCCGTCGCCCCCGCCTCGGCGGCCTGCTCCAGGCGGTCGGTGAGCAGGCTGCCGCCGTCGTCGAGCACCCGCACGTCGGGGTGCACCTTAGCGGCGAAGTACGCGAAGTACGCGGCCAGCGGCGCGGCGGCCCGCAGGCCCAGCACCGGCAAGGGCCGGCTGGCGGCGAGCAGCCGGCCGGTGTCGGCGATCCGCTCCCGGTCGGCGAGCTGACCGGCGAGCCGGTCGAGGTTGCCCATCTCGGCGCGTACCGCCTGCTGGAGTTCGTTGCCGGCGTCCGCCGGCCCGCCGGGCGCGCCGGCGGTCAGCTCACGCAGCCGGCGACGCAGCGCGGGGTAGCCGTCGTGCCCGAGCGCCACCGCGAACCGGGTGACCGACGGCTGGCTGACGCCGGCCAGCTCGGCCACCTCGGCCGCCGACAGGTACCCGACGGCCGGGGCGTGCTGGACCAGGCAGTGGGCGATGCGGCGCTGGGTGGGGGTGAGCCGGACACCCTGGAAGAGGTCCAGCACCTGCTCGGTGGGTGCCACGACAGCTCCCTCATTCATGAGGTGACTCTATGCATGAAAACTTTCACAAAGCAAGACGGTCTGTCCGCGTCGAACGGCGGGCGGCACTCCCCGGCGGGATGGGGTCGGCCGGGGCGGGCCGCGCTGGAAGCCGGTCGGTACTATCCGCACGGCGGTTCGACGGAGGAGTGCGCATGCAGCCGGAAGGCCCGTACAGGTTCACCCATACTCTGGGCGGATCTCCGGTGGGTAGGGCATGGGCCGCGATCGACGACCACGGCCGCTTCGTCACCGTAGCGGTGCTGGACGCCGCCGTGGCCGCCGCGCCGGCCTGGCGGGCCGCCTTCGCCAGTACCGCGAACTCGCTGGCGCAGGCGCCGAACGGGATGGCGTACGCGTATGCCGACTTCTCGGCCGACGCGCCCTGGGTGGCGTATCCGGCCAACGCGGGACCGGGTGCCGAGAGGCTCTTCCGGGCCCTCGGCGTGGAGTACACCCCGATCCCGGCCCCCATGTCGCCGACCTCCGCCCCGCCGCAGCCGGTCTCCGGGGTGCCGCAGTCGGTGTCCGCCCCGCCGCAGCCGGTGTCCGGGGTGCCGCAGCCGGTCTCCGGAGCGCCCGATCCGGCGTCCGGTATGGCTCATGCCCCGTGGGCGGTGCAGGCGGGCCCGATCCCCGGCCAGCCGGTGTCCGCGTCCCCGCATCCGGTCTCCGGCGCACCCGCGCCGCCCGCCCACGGCGCGTCCCCACACGGGCACCTCCCACCGCCGTTCGTGCAGACCTCGCCGGCCGGCGTGCCGTCCCAGGACGCGTTCTCGTCGCCCGCCCGCCGCATCACGCCGTCGGCCCCGCGCCAGCGCCGGACCGGCCTCTGGATCGGCATCAGCGCTCTGGTGCTGGTCCTCCTTGCCGGTGCCGGTACCTTCGCCTGGACCGGGCTCCGGCGTACGATCGAGCCGACGGCGGGCCCCTCGCCCACCGGCGTGGCCCAGTCCGGCGAATCAGGCTGGTCGCCGACGGCACCTCCGCAGCAGCCGGGCCTCGAGCCGCCACGGCCGGGGGACTGGCCGAGATGGCAGATCTTCGGCAAGGGTGACGCGGTACGCACGCTCAACCCCGATGGCCTGGGCTTCGGGTTCACCGCGCCGGCTGACTGGACGTGCGCCCCCGGCGGCAGCACCGAGGGGGAGGTCAAGTACAACTGCGGCGCCTCGATCGGGAACAACTCGGAGATCGGCGGCGAGCTGATCGTCCGTGACTGCCGTGAATGCGACGAGGAGCGCCGGGTCGCCCTGCGCAAGGCGGAGGAGGCGTGGGGGCTGCAATGGCGCAGCGGCGGGCCTTACGTCTTCCTCGCTGAGACCGTGAGATTGAACGGCCCCGACAGGTACGGCATCGTTGTGGTTGCATTCTGGCGTTCGCAGCCGGATGGTGCGATCGACCGCCAACTCGTGCTGCGAATGACCGCGCCGGCGGACTGGATGGATGTCATTCGGCGCGTGGTCAACTCCGTGCGGGACAACGCACGCTTCTGAGCAATTCAGACCGTCGGCAGGGATCCCGCCGAGGATCACCGTCGGCAGCGGTGGCGGTCACCGACCTGGGCGCTGCTGTGGGACGGGGTGACCGCCGACGGGTAGGACGGAGTCGAGGGACTCCCTCGACTCCGAGGCGGCCCGGGCCTTCTCGAAACTGCTCTTCAGCCCGTTTCTCAGCGCTCGGCCGAGCGGACGTTCGACGAACCGGTGCACGACGTAGGCCAGCAGGAGTGCCGCGCCGACGACGCCGCCCAGCAGCAGCCACGGGGGTACGTCGTCGCGCAGATGACGGATGACGGTGCGCCCGTTGGCGGAGTGGAGCAGATAGAGCGGATAGGTGAGCGCGCCGATCGTCACCAGGCCTCGCCACTGGACCTTCGCGAACCACCCGAGCGCGATACCGGTCATCAGGAGGTAGAAGAGGGCGACCAGGAGCAGTGACACCTTCCACGACATCGGCAGGCCGGCCTTCACGAGCGGGGCGACCCGCAGATCCAGCATCACGGCGTTGACCGCGAACGAGAAGGCCACAATGCACCAGAGCAGCAGACTGTGTCCGAACCGGTGGATGAGGTAGAGCGCCATCCCCGCGACGAAGTACGACGCGAACCGCGGTTCGACCACCATCGTCAGGAGCTTGGAGTCGGCGCTCTGCGCGAAGAGCGCGAGCGTCGTCCAGATCATGCAGAACATCAGGACCCGGCGGTACGTGACGCCGAAGGCGACCACGATCAGGAACAGCAGGTAGAACTTCAGTTCGATCAGCAGGGTCCAGTACGGCTCGTCGATGTTGTTCACCTGCAGCAGGTTCTGCACCATGGTGAGGTTGCCGATGATCTGCGGCAGGTTGGGCGGCGTCTCTCCCGGCAGTGGCCACAACACGAGGACCGACGCGGTCAGGACGACCGCGAACAGGTAGGCCGGCATCAGTCGCGTCACGCGCGAGATGAAGAAGTCGCCCAGGGGCCGACCCCACGAACTCATGCAGATGACGAAGCCGCTGATCATGAAAAAGAGTTCGACGCCCAGCCACCCGTAACTGGCGGCCTGCCGGAGCGGCGCACCGAACAGGTCCGCCGTGTTGGCCGACCAGGATTCCCTGGCGTCGGCGAACAGGAGGTGGTACGCGACGACGCTCATCGCCGCGATGAACCGCAGCAGGTCCAGCACGTAGAGGCGCGGCGCGCGCGCGGTGGTCGGTGGGGTTGGCCGATCGCGCTCGGTAAGAGTCGGGATCTCGACCGTCTGATCCGCGGACGCCGAGCGGTGTGCGTGGGTGAGGTTCATGTTGACGCCCTGGCGAGAGAGGTGATCGGCGAACGTAGGATACGTATCGGCACGTGCTCGCCGACCGCAGGATCCGGTGTCGGCGATATGCGGCAAGCCGCAATTCGGCCATTCCAGTCAGGAATGTGCGGACACCACCGGAGCCCACTCATTGCGCATCGCGTGCTACGCAGGGTGCGGTTGGCGGTGCCGATCGGGAGTCCGTGGGCGGCGGCCGGGACCTGTGGGTCGTCGCTGACGCCACCTCTATGATGAGCGCGCGAAGCACCGCTTCGGCCAGGACCGATGCGTCATCGGGTCTGGATTCCTCCGCCCTCGAGGCGTGAGCGAGAACCCGCACGACGGCACGACCAGCGCAGCCGTGGCAGCGACTGGCCGACCAGGGCTGATACGGAGATGTCATGTTCACCGGTACGGCCTACGGTCATCCCCAAGGTGATCCACGCCATGCCCCGGCAACATGGCTCGACAGCGGGCAGGGGCCGGTTCGGACACCTGTCGACCCGGCTGCCGACCCCGGCGGCGAGAGCCGACTCCGTGGTCAGGGCCGCCATCGGGCCCCGAGCGTGGTTGTCCGGCTGACCGAGGTCGGCCGGACGGTCGCCCGGGGTCTGCGGTCCGACCCGGATCAGCGCATCGTCGCCGCACTGGCGCTCGTGGTGGCGACGCTCGGACTGGTGCCGGTCGCCCTCGTACCCGCCGATGTCGTCATCTACGCCGGTGTGACGACCGGAACGCCGACGCTGTACTCGTACACCATCTCGATCGCTGTGGCGTTGGTGCTGGTGGCGCTGCACACGCCTCGTCGACTCGTCCGCGCACTTCTCCTGTGGGTGCCGTTTCTCGGCTGGGTGGCCCTGTTCGCCGTGCTCTCCTGGGACGCGTCCCTGCGTACCCTGAGCGGCATCCTGCACTTCTGCCTGGCGGCGACGGTGTTCGCCATCGGTGCAGCGGCCGAACGTGCGGACCGCCGCCACTCGATCCTGCTCTGGGCCTTCGCGGTCGTGGCGTGGCTCCAGCTCTTCGCGATCACCGCAGCGGTCCTCGGTTTTCCGCTGCGCCGCGTTTCCGGCCAACAGGCGCTCGACGTGCTCGGGCGTGCCACCGGCCTGACGAGCCATCCGGGGGAACTGGCGAAGCTGTTGTTCTTCTGCGGTCTGTGCGCGCTGACCCTGCCGCAGCGGACGGTGCGGGAACGATGGGTGGCCTGGACGACGCTCGGTGTCGTCCTCCTCGGCGTGTCCCTCACGCAGAGTCGTACGGTCCTCGCCGCCGTGGTCTCCGTGATCCTCGTCTTCATGCTGCTCGAGCTGATGACCGGGCGGTGGCAGAAGAGGTACTTCGTGGTCCTCGGTCTCACCGGCGTGCTCGGCGTGGCATCGCTACCGTGGCTGATCGAGCGATTCCTGGCGGACCCCGGTGGGGGATCCCGTCAACACCTCCTCACGGTCGCGTGGGACGTGATCCGCGCACATCCCTGGGCCGGAGTGGGACCGAACAGCTACGTCGCCGTCGCCGGCGCCTCGGACCCACTCACCGCGAGCGGTGTGCCTGTGCACAACGTGTTACTGCTGAGCGCCGCGGAGGTGGGCATCCTCGGCGCGTTGCTCCTCTGGCTGCCGTTCGTACGGACCGCGACGACGGCCACCCGTTCCGTCTTCCGTTCGCGGACCTCGGAACTGGCCCCCAGGGTTCTGGTCAGCGCGCTGCCGGGTCTCCTCCTCATCGGAATGACGGGCTGGGGACTGTTGCAGGGCCCCTACTTCCTGATGCTGGCGCTCGTCTCCGGCTATTTCGGTGCCCGGACGCGGTCTTCGGCAGGTGTGCGCGGCGATGGTCGCGACTGAGACCAGGGCGCCGGCGGGACGGCGCACGTCTCTGACGGTCGTGTCGGGGCTGCTGGGGCTCTCCACCCTGGCCACGCGGATGACAACCCTGGTGGTCATGGCGTTCCTGACCAGGGGCGCCGGCATCGAGGCCGTCGGCTTCTACGGGATGGCCACGCTCACCGCGTCGTTCACCGCCGCCGCGCTCTCCCTCGGCCTACCGACCTACCTGACCAGGGAGGCCGCCGCGGGGACGGTTTCGCCCCCCGTGGTCGCCCGGATCCATGGCGGCCGTCTCGCCGTGCTGATGGCGGCCGCCGCCGTCGCGTACGTGCTGATCGGCGTGCTTCTTCCCGGGGAAGCGCAGCTCGCCTTCTTCCTGATCTTCGTCGCCAGCCTTCTCGAACAGTGGAACGAGACGGCGTGGGTCCTCATCCGAGGCACGCGTTCGGCCTGGGCCGAACCGCTGACGAACACGTCCACCGGCCTCCTGCTCGTCGGCGCGTGCGCGATCGACGTGTGGCTGATGAACGGGCTGACCCTCGGTGACGCTGCGGTCTACTTCCTGACGGCGTCCGTCCTCCGGTCGACTGCCGCGGTTCTCGTCGTGCGAATCCTGCCGTCACTCCGTGAATCCCGAGGTGCCCGCTCGGCCCACCACATCAGGCTGGCGCTGCCGTACTTCGCCTCCGACCTCCTCGGTCTCTTCTACTTCCGCGGCGACGTCCTCGTACTCGCGTTCTTCGTCACCGCTGCGGAAGTCGGAGAATACGTCTCGGCAGCGGCGATCATCGGACCGGCGGTCCAGGTCGCGGCGTCGATGGGCGTCGGCGCCCTTGCCTATGCCGCGCCGCGGCGGGCCTCCGGGACCGCCCAGGCGAACGACCCGGTCACGGTCTTTCAGTTCTTCGGGCTCGCCGGCCAGGGCGCCGCCGGCGTCATCTTCATCGGTCTTCCGATCGGGACCGCCGTGCTGTTCGGTGACCAGGCGGGCAACATCCCTGAGCTCGCGATGGTGCTCACCCTCTTCCTCGCACTGCGATTCGCCAACTTTGGTCTGTCCGCCATCCTGCTGGCCCGGGGCCGCGCCGCCAGCCGGTTGGTGGTGCTGGTGCTGAGCATCTGCGGAAGCGTCGGACTGAACATCGCACTCGACCCCAGGTACGGCGCCTACGGTGCCGCCTGCGCCATGGTGCTGAACGAGCTCGTCGTGGCCGGGTCGCTGCTGTGGTTCCTGCGGATCAGAGAGCTGGTGTGGCCGGTCCTCATCACGTTCGGATGTGTGGCGGCGGCGGCATGGGCGCTCGCCGGACTGCTGACGGTGATGGAACCGGCCTCGGCGTCCGTCACCATCGGCGGCATCATCCTTGCTCTGGCGACCGCCAGACTTGTGGCACAACGACGGGCCGCAGGCCACCTGCCGGCCGCAACGACGGAGGACATGTGAGGGTCGGAATAGTCGGGTGGTTCGGATCGGACAATCTCGGAGACGAGATCCTTCTCCACTCGCTCATCACCTGCGTCCGCGCGGTCAAGGAGAACGCCTCGTTCGTGGTCTTCTCCCCGAACCCCGAGCGGGTCGCCGAACTCCACGGTGTGCAGGCGGAGCACATGCCCGTCCTGCGGGCTCGTGGTGCCTCCGAGCGTCAGGTGGCGGTGCAGCGCGCGATCAAGTCGTGCGACCTGCTTCTCCTCGGCCCAGGAACGATCTTCCAGGAGCGGTCCCCCAACCTGTCCTGGCCCGGCACCCTGCCGATGTTCGGCAGGATCATCGCGATGGCCAAGGTGGCGGGAACGCCCGTCGCCACCGTCGGTGTCGGCGTGCGGGAGGGAGGAACGGCGTTCGGCCGTCAGGTGCTTCGTCTCATCGGCGCCTCCTGCGTGGCGGTGGGTGTGCGCGACGAACGAACCGCGTCGCACTTCGGCTCCGGGGCGGAGGTCATCGGCGACATGGCGTACACCCTGCCGTTGCCCGACCTGGAGCGGATCGATGCCGGCCGCCGCTTCGCGCTGTCGATGCGACCGCTCGCGCCGGACCTTGAGAGTTCACTGGTGGCGGCGACCTCCGGATGTGTCGCCCGGCTTCGTCAGGACGGATGGTCGGGCACGTTCCTCCCGATGGCCTTCGGCCGGGGAGCGCACGGCGAGGACGACCGCGTCATCTACGAGCGCGACTTCCGCGACCTGCTGGACCTGGACTCGACCCCGTTGGACGGCAGCCGTCCTCTCGCCGGGGCCCTGCGCGACTGGTTGCAGTCGCTCGGGACGAATCAACTCGTCCTCGGCACCCGCCTGCACGCCGCGCTCCTGGCCGTGGCGATCGGCGTTCCGACGGTGGCCATCGCCTACGAGCGAAAGGTCCATGACGCCTTCGTCGACCTGGGGCTCCGCGAGTACCTGGTGCCACCGGACGTCGATGCCGAGACGCTCTACCGCACGGCGACCGCGGCTGCCGCGGCGACCGAGCAGTTCCGGGAGGCCGCCCAGCGGGTCGCGGCCCAGGGACGAGTCGCGCAGGGGTTCGTCACGACGCTTCTGAAGCGGCTGGGCTGATGCGCGTCCTCCTGCTCACCCCGTTCGCGCCGAACGCGCACCACTACCACGCCGCGGCCGACACGATCGTGCAGCTCACACCGCGGCTGGCTGAACAGGTCGACCTCTTCGTGTACTCGCCGGAGAACACCGCGGTATCCGAGCGGGACGATCTGAAGTACACCCTGTTGCCCGCCACGGTCACCGCTCGTCCGAGCCACCGGGACCGTTTCCGGCTCGAACCGGCATGGCTGCGCCAAGCCTGGCCCCGAGAAGCGACCCGAGAGGCCGCTGAACTCATCCGCCGCATCCGGCCCGATGTCGTCCACTCGGAGTACCTGCAGTCCGCCGAGGTCGTCGGGATCAGCCCCGCGTCGGTGCTGGGCCTGCACGACATCACCGAGAAGGTGATGCTGGAGTCGTACCGGGCGTCGTCCGGTCTGGAACGGCCGTACCGTCTCGCCGAGTTGCTTCGGACGCGACGGTTCGAACGCGCGGCGATCCGGCAGGCGGCTGCCGTCATCACGCTGTCCGACGCCGACTTCGCGGTCGCCGCGGCACACAACTCCAACACCGTGCTCGCCCGGCCGGGGGTGCACATCGGTGACCGGTCCTGGTCGCCGCCGCCGACGACGGAGCGACCGCGACTGGTGTTCGCCGGGGCGATGTGGCGACGAGCGAACGCCCTCGTCGCTCAGTTCCTTGCGCGCGAGGTGATGCCGCTGGTGTGGCAGGGCCTGCCGCAGGCGGAACTCAGGATCGTCGGGGCGGAGCCGTCCGCCGAGGTGGTCGGCCTCGGCGAGAGCGACGGCCGGGTGGTGGTGACCGGTGCGGTGCCCGACCTCCGGTCCGAGATGCTCGACGCCCACGCCGTCGTCGTACCGTCGATCGTCGGCGGCGGAGTGCTGATGAAGGTGGCGCACGCCATGGCCCTCGGCTGTCCCGTCATCACGTCGAGCGGACCGGCCGAGTCGGTGCGCGGTGACGCCTCGATGCTGTACACCGCGTCGACGGCCGACGAGATCGCGGCGGCCGTTCGGGCCGCAGTCGAATCACCCGAGGACGCCGCGCAGCGCGGACGGCGTGCCCGCGCACACATCGAGCGGACGTTCCGTTGGGACGACACCGTCCGCTCGTACCTCGACGCCTACGGAATTGCGAGTCGGCAGTGAAAATCGCAGCGATCATCGTCTCCTACAACTCCGCCCGAGAGCTTCCCCTGAGTCTGGGCTGCCTGGGCGCCCTGCCGGTGGACCATGTCGTGGTCGTGGACAACTCCTCCACGGACGACAGCGTCGAGGTCGCGAAGTCCTTCGGGTACCCCGTCATCTCGCTGCCGAACGTCGGCTTCGGCAAGGCGATCAACGCCGCGGCGGACACCCTCCCCGACGCTGACGCCTACTTCCTTCTCAACCCCGACTGCCACATCACCCCCGAGTCCTTCACGCACCTCGTGGAGGCCCTGCGGGTCGACTCGAAGCTGGGGGTGGTCGCGCCGCTCATGCGCTACCCCGACGGGCGTTTCGGGATCTCGGCGGGGCCTGAGCCGAGCATCGCGAAGGAATGGCTGGCGGCGCTGAAGGTCGACCATCTCGTGCCGAGGCGCCTGAAGCAGTATCTGGCTCGCGCGACACCCTTGCGCAAGAAGTTCCAGATGCTCGAGTATCTCGACGTCGAGCCGACCGGCGAGGTGCGCCAGGCTGCCTGGGTGAGTGGCTTCTGCATGCTCGTACGAGGTGATGCCTTCCGCTCCATCGGTGGGTTCGACCCTGGCTTCTTCCTCTACTTCGAGGACGTCGACCTGTGCACGCGGCTGCACGCCGCCGGCTGGGGCGTCGCGTCGGTCGGGACGAGCGTCGCCGAACACAAGGAGAGCACCAGCACCGCCGCGGTCGGTAAGAACAACCTGTACCGGTCCGGCATGTACGTCTATTTCTCGAAACATGGCACGCGGGGTCAGCGACTCCTCGCGTCAGCCCTGAGGAGGCTGCCGATTTGAAGATTCTATTCGTAGCGCCATGGATCCCGGCATCGGTTCGTCCGCGCAGCCTTGTGATCATGGAGATGCTCGCCGCCGAGCATGATGTCCGCTTCCTGGGGCTGGTACACGACGAGGAAGAGGCGCGGCTGGCGGAGCTGCTGCCGGTCGAGCACCGCACCCTCATCCCCAACCCGCGGGTCGGTTCCATGCTGCGCTCCGCGCGAGCACTTGGCGCCGGGGTCTCGTTGCAGACGGGGTATGCGAGCCCGAAGGCGCTCACCGACGCGCTACGGCGGGAGTTGGACGACTTCCAGCCGGACGTCGTGCACCTCAACGTCTTCCGTACCGTGCACCTGGTCGAGGCCTGTGGCTCGACGCCGGTCATCATCGACCTGGACGAGTTCCGCAGCGAGTACTACGAGCAACTGGCCTCGCACGGGCCCAGCCCCGCGTGGCGAGCGTTGGGTCGCCTGGAGGCGCCCCGGATGCGGGCCCGCGAGGAGAAGCTGGTCAGCATGGGGGTTCCCCTGATGCTCTCCGCTCCGTCGCTGCCCGGCCAGGAGCGGCCCAACACCTTCCTGGTCAGAAGCCCCTGCGACTTCTCCGTCCAGCGGCAGGAGGGCCCGATCGCACCGACGGTCCTGTTCGTCGGTCGGCTCAGCTACGAGGCGAACGTCAACGGCCTCATGTGGTTCGCGCGCGAGTGCTGGCAGGGTATTCGCGACGCCGTCCCGGACGCCCGGCTCCGGATCGTCGGCACGGACCCGCCCAAGGCGGTCCAGGAACTGGTCGGAAACGGCATCGAGCTCCACGCCAACGCCCCCGCGGTCGAGCCGTACTACGCGGATGCTGCCGTCGCCATCGCGCCGATCTTCCGGGGCACCGGCGTCCAGCTGAAGCTCATCCAGGCGATGTCGGCTGGAGTTCCCAGCGTGACGACGAGCATGGTGGCCGACCGTGCGGGTGTGGCGGACGGTGTCCACGTCCGCGTCGCCGACGACAGGGCCGGCTGGATCGCGGCGGTCAGCGGGCTGCTGTCCGCGCCGGAGACCGCCGCGCGACTCGCCGCCAACGGACGGGAGTGGGTCGTGGCACATCACAGCTCCGCGGCGGTCCGCCGGCAGTTGCAGGCGGCGTACACCTCGGTCTCCACGGAAGCAGAGATGGACGCCGCACCCGGCCGGTGAGCCGACTCGGCAGACGTCGGACAACGGTGCTGCGCGCCGGCGGGCCCTGACCCGCCGGCGCGCAGTGTCAGCCGGCCGCGACCGAGCGGTGAGGCGGGCCGCCCGCTTGAGTGGCCGATGTCGCTGTCTCGTCGTCAATTGGCCCGAACGGCTGAGCCCTCGGTCGCCCTCATCGGCGAGGATGGGCTGCGCTTTGCCGAGAGGCAACGCCGTTCACGTCGACTGTGGACGCTCACGTATCCCACGGGGAGTTGCACGTGTTCCAAGTTCGCCGAGGTGGCCGGTCGGTCGTGGCCGGGCTCGCCCTCGCCGCGGTCGCGGCCGCCGCAAGCATGTTCGGCACGGGTGCCGCGTACGCCGGCCCGCCGGACGACAAGAGGGTTCCGGGGATCCTGGGGGCCGCCGACAAGGGCGCCATCAAGGACAGTTACATCGTGGTGTTCAAGGACACCAAGGCGACGCCGGCCGAGGTCGGTGCCAGCGCCACGGCTCTCACCAAGCGGTACGGCGGCGCCGTGTCGCGCACGTACACGCGGACGATCCGGGGCTTCTCCGCCCGGATGAGTGAGGCGCAGGCCAAGAGGCTGGCCGCCAGCCCCGAGGTGGCGTACGTCGAGCAGAACCGGAAGGTGTCGAAGAGCGACACCCAGCTGAACACGCCATCGTGGGGGCTGGACCGGCTGGACCAGATCTTCGCGCCGCTGAACAACCGGTACACGTATCCGAACACGGCCAGCAACGTGCACGCGTACGTCCTGGACAGTGGCATCCGCGTCACGCACCAGGAGTTCGGTGGGCGTGCCAGCCACGGCTACGACTTCATCGACAACGACCCGATCGCGGACGACTGCGACGGGCACGGCACGCACGTCGCCGGCACCATCGGCGGCACCAACTACGGCGTGGCCAAGGCCGTCCAGCTGGTGGGCGTGCGGGTGCTCGACTGCACCGGCAGCGGCTCGTACGAGGGCGTCATCGCCGGCATCGAGTGGGTGACCGCGAACGCGGTCAAGCCGGCGGTGGCGAACATGAGCCTCGGCGGTGGGTCCAGCGCCGTGGTCGACGCGGCGGTGGAGGCCTCCATCGCCTCCGGCGTCACGTACGCGGTCGCCGCTGGCAACAGCGCGGAAGACGCCTGCCTGTACTCGCCGGCGGGCGCCCCCTTGGCGATCACCGTGGGCGCCACGGACGAGGTCGACTTCCGCGCGTCGTTCTCCAACTTCGGGACCTGCGTGGACGTCCACGCCCCGGGGCACCACATCCCGTCGTCGGTGGCGACCAGCGACACCGCGATCGACAAGTACAGCGGCACGTCGATGGCCAGCCCGCACGTCGCCGGCGCCGCCGCGCTGCTGCTGTCGGCGAACCCGGCCTGGACGCCGACGCAGGTGCGCAACGTCATCGTCTACGGCGGCACCCGACGGGTCGTGCGGAACACGGCCGCCTGGAACACCAGCGACGTGATGCTGCGTATCGGCACCACCGCCGTGCCGCAGGTCACCGGCCTGCGGTCCCTGACCAACGGCAAGAACGTCTCGGTCGGTCCCGGCGGCACCCTGCCGCTGACCCCGACCCAGCCGATGAACCAGATGGGCGACTCGGAGAAGTTCACCGTGGTCGACGCCGGCAGCGGCTACATCGCGTTCGGGTCCTGGGCCAGCGGCAAGTACGTCACCGCCACCTCCGGCGGCACCAGCGCGCTGTACGCCAACAGCAGCACCATCACCGACGCCCAGCGCTTCCAGGTCGTCATGAACGGCGACGGCACCGTCAGCCTGATCGCCAAGATCAACGGCAAGTACGTCACCGCCCCGTCCAACGGCACCGTGCCACTCATCAACAACGCCACCACCATCGGCGGACCCGAGAAGTTCATCTGGGCCTCACCCTCCGCGGTGGTCGTGCTCCGCGCGGCCGTCAACGGCAAGTTCGTCACGGCGGCGGAGGCCGGCAGGAGCGCCCTGATCGCCAACTCCACCGTGACCACGGACTGGCAGAAGTTCGACATGCTCGACATGGGCGGCGACGCCGTCGCGCTGCGGTCCCACGTCAACCGGCGCTACGTCACCGCTCCCTCGGGCGGCACCCAGCCGCTCATCGCCAGCGCCACCGCGATCGGCACGGCGGAGTCGTTCTACCTCTACCACTGGGGTGACGGCAGCCTGGTGTTCCAGTCGCAGACCAACTACAACCTGGTGCAGGCACCGAACAGCGGCAACTCGCCGCTGATCGCCAACTTCGATCCGTTCGCGAACGCGCCGGGCCCCTCGACGATGTTCACCTACGAGGTTCTGAAGGTCGGCTGAGCACCAGCGCCTGAGCCGGCGTCCTGGACGCGGCAGGTTCAGTGGGCCGCCGAGACACGCGCGATGCGCGTCTCGGCGGCCCACCCGCGTCATGGCTCGGATCGGCCACCGGCAGCGAGGGCTCCGACTCCGACAGGTCCCCCCAGCCGGCGGAGCAAGGCGGATGCGGCCGACCGTGCGGGTGTGGCCGACAGTGTTCACGTCCGCGTCGCCGATGAGGAGGGCCGGCTGGATCGCGGCGGTCAGCGGGCTGCTGTCCGCGCCGGAGACCGCCGCGCGACTCGCCGCCAACGGTCGGGAGTGGGTCGTGGCGCATCACAGTTCTGCGGCGGTCCGCCGGCAGTTGCTGGCGGCGTGCACCTCGGTCTCCACGCGAGCGGAGATGGACGCCGCACCCGGCCGGTGAGCCTACTCAGGAGGTGCTGAGTCTGGACCACGGTGCTGCGCTGCCAGCGGCCCGAAACCCGCTGGCCCGCTCATCGGGCCGGACAAAACAATCGTGGCCCTGATTCTCCCCCTTTTACCGACGCGATCGACACGCCGAGTTTCCCTGAACCCAAGGCTTCTAGTAATGGGCAAACCAGTAGTCAACCAGTTACCCAAGGCGCTTTGGGCCCGCTGCGGACCAACGCCGTTGCTAGCGCGGCGGGCAGGACCGTCGACACCACCCCAGGCGGTAAGAAAAACGCGAGGGCGTTCGCTATTCTCCTTGCCACGCGGGGAAGGAGAACCTGGTGAACGTCAGGAAGAGCGTACCCTTGGGCGTCGGATTCGCCCTTATGTTGGTGGTCGCTGGCTATTCGCTGACCAGTGTCCCGCTCGACTGGGACGAGGGCGCCACGCTCTCCGCCGCGACTCGGTCGCCCGGCGAGCTCTTCCAGTTGGCCAGCTACAAGGACGCGGTGATCACCCCCTTCTACCTGGTGCTCCTGGGACTGGTCGCGATCTTTGGCGAGTCCGATGTGGTCCTGCGCCTGCCCTCGCTTCTGGCGATGGCGCTCGGCGCCGGGGTGACCGCCGAACTGGGCCGCCGGGTCGCCGGACAGGCAGCCGGAATCGTCGCCGGCGCCATCTGCTCGGTGATACCCAGCCTGGTTTTCTTCGCCCACACGGCCAGGCCCTACGCGTTCGCGTTTCTTTTCGCGACACTTTCATCCCTGCTGCTGCTCACCGCCGTGCGGATCCCCACCGCGTGGCGTTGGGCGGGATATGGCCTTTGCCTGGCTCTCACCGGGATTTTTCATCTGGTCGCGCTCTCCGTGGTGGCCGCGCATGTGGTGATTCTGGCAATGGCGTGGCGGAAAGAGCGTGATCGCCGACTCTGGCGGGCGCTTCCGGCGATAGGTGCCGCGCTGGTGGTCGTCGCACCGCTCATATGGTTGGGCAGGGGCCAGCATCATTCCCAGCTTCACTGGGTGCAGACACCGACCTGGAAGACGATCGTCACGCTGCCCGGCGATGTCGCATTCAGCCCGGCCGTGGGGTATCTGCTGTTGCTGCTCGCTGTCAGCGCCTTCGTCGCTCTGCCGACCCGTAGCTACGCCGAGCTTGTCGCCCTCATCACGGTGCCGGTCGCCGCGGTCATCGGGGTTTCGCTGTTCGTTCCGGTGTGGGTGCCGCGTTATGGCATCTTCCTCCTCGCGCCTCTTGCGGTGCTGGCCGCCGCCGCCATCACCACTGTCCGGGTGCGGGCGGTCAACGTGTTGCCGCGGCTCGTGCGCGCCGTGGCGATCGTGGGAGTGCTCGTGTACCTCTCGCTGCCCGCGCAGGAGTCGGTGCGGCAGACGCACAACGCGCCGGACACCCGCAGCATGGCTTCTGCCATCCATGAGAACGCGGCCACCGGTGATGTCGTCGTCTACACGGACTTCGCCTGGTCGATGCGGCCGACTCTCGCGCATTACCTGAACGAGTTGGAGTGGGCGCACACCGTCCAGCCACCGGACATTCTGATGAAGCAGACGGCGGCTACCACCGGGACGCTGGAGGCGGCCGAGTTCATCGATATCCAGGGACGGCTGGCCAACGCCCGCCGGATCTGGCTCATCGGTCCGGCCGCAGGTGTCTACGGAACGCCGAGTGACCCGCTGGCCGCGCCCGGCTGGAAGATCAAGTACCTCGGGCAGCGTTACGAGGTGCGGCAGACCTATACGTTCCAGACCGGGCGAGCGGTACTGCTCGTGGCGCGAAGCGAGTCGACCGGCCCTGCGTGAGCCGTCGACCATGAGGCGGCAGCAAGCCCGGGGTTCGGCCGTGTCTTCGGCGTCGCATACATTTGCTGGCATGGCCGACGACCTCGCGTTGCTCCTTCGCCGCGCCGGCTTCGGTCCCACGTCCTCCGAGTTGGCTGCGGCGAAGAAGGCAGGGTACGAGGCCACGGTCGCCACCCTCACAGCGCCGGCAGCGCCGGACGTGGGCGCCCTGCGGGCTCCCATTCCGGACATCGGCCCGGACCCCTTCGCCGGGCTGTCGAATCCCACCCCCAGCCAGCGGAGCAAGGGGGATGAGGAGCGCCGGGAGCAGACGAGGCGGATCACCCAGTGGTGGCTGGACCGCCTCACGGTCGCAGACCACCAGACCCGCGAGAGGCTGTGGTTCTTCTGGCACGGGCACTGGGCCACCTCGGTCCGGAAGGTTATCCGTCCACAATTGATGCTCCTGCAGCACAGGAACCTGCGTAACTCGCTCGACTTCGCGGTGATGGCACGTCGGATGATCGCCGACCCCGCGCTCATCTACTGGCTCGACGGGCAACTCAACACACGGACCGCACCCAACGAGAACCTGGGCCGCGAGTTGCTGGAACTCTTCATGTTCGGTATCGGCAGGTACACCGAACGGGACGTGAAGGAGGCGGGCCGTGCGCTGACCGGTTGGAAGATCGACTACGACCGGGGTCGTGCGTACTTCAGTCCGGCCTCGCACGACGACGGAATGAAGAGCATCCTCGGCGTGACGAGGAACTTCGACGCGCATTCGCTCGTGGATCTCCTGCTCAGGCACGAAACGTGCCCGCGCTTCATCGCTGAGCGGCTGTGGTTCCGCTACGCCTCGTCGAACGAGCCGATCCCCGAGTCCACCCGGGACAGAATGGTGGGCGCGTTTCCGGACTCGATGGCGATGCTGCGGAAGCTCTTCGAGGACGACGCGTTCCGGGCCAGTGCGGGCAAGCTGGTGAAGCAGCCGACGGAATGGTTCGTCGGCGCGATGCGGCAGTTGGGTCTGCGGCCGGGGAGGCTCTCTGACGAGATGCTGACGTACGCCCTCAACGCTCTGGAACGGTTGGGGCAGTTGCCGTTCGCCCCTCCGAGTGTCGAGGGGTGGCCTGCGGGAGCGGAATGGTTGACGGTCGGGGCGGCGCAGGTCCGCCTGAACCTGGCCGGGCGGCTCGCCCAGCTGGTTCCGATCGAACGGCTGACTCCGGATGGCATGGCGCAGGTCCTTGCCGTGGAGACGTGGACCGACCGGACGTACTCGGCGCTGAAGGGCACGAACGACCCGCGGCGCCTGCTGACGCTCGGGTTGGCGAGCCCGGAATATCTGGTGACGTGACATGGACGCATGGACTCGACGCAGGTTCCTTCTGGCTTCTGGCGTCGCCGGCGGCGGCGCCGTCGCCGGCTTGGGGGCCCTGGGCCTGGCGGACCTCCTGCGGACCGCGAGCGACGCATCCGTTCGGGAAGATCACCGGAAGTCGCGCAAGTTGGTCATCGTCACGCTGTACGGCGGCAACGACGGCCTCAACACCGTCATCCCCTACGCGGACCCGGCGTACCACGCGGCTCGGCCCGAGCTGGCCTACGAGCCGGACCGGGTGCTCCGGCTCGACGGTGCGCTCGGGTTGAACCCGGTGATGAAGGGCCTGAGTCGACTGTGGAGCGAGCAGCGCCTGGCCATCATCCTCGGGGCCGGGTATCCCAGACCGGATCGGAGTCATTTCCGATCCATGGACATCTGGCAGACGGCGTCACCCGATGGCCCGACCAACTCCGGCTGGGTCGGTCGATGGTTGGACGGCGTCAAGGCGGCGCCGGAGGCTGCGGTGAGTTTCGAGCCCATGCTGCCGCCGCTGCTCGTGGGGGAGACCCGTACCGGGGCCTGCGTGAGTATCGGCGGGCTCAAACTGCCGGCCGGAGTCACCACCGAGATGATCGGTGTGCTCGGGCGGCGGGAGCCGAACGAATCCGAGCTGCAGGCGCGGGCCGCGGACGCCTATGCGAATCTCATCCGGATCGACCAGCTCATCCGGGATGCCGAAGCCGTCGGCTCCCCGCCGGACACCACCGCCGAACCGGACATCGCGGCAACGGGCACGGGCGGGGCGAGCGTCCTCTCCGATCAGCTCTCCCGGGTGGCTCAGTGCGTGGAGGCCGGGGTCCCGACCCGCGTGTACTCCGCCAGTCTCGGTGGATTCGACACCCATGCGGCGGAGCGGCCCGGCCACGAGCTGCTGTTGCGCCAGCTCGACCAGGCACTGGCCAGCTTCGCGGGCAGGCTGGCGCGGACCGAGGCCGGTCGACGGGTGACCGTGGTCGTGTACAGCGAGTTCGGTCGGCGGGTCCG
Source organism: Micromonospora sp. NPDC049497 (assembly GCF_044465805.1). Classification (NCBI taxonomy): domain Bacteria; kingdom Bacillati; phylum Actinomycetota; class Actinomycetes; order Micromonosporales; family Micromonosporaceae; genus Micromonospora; species Micromonospora sp. NPDC049497. Next base: position 44,215 of record NZ_JBITMC010000010.1, read on the forward strand.
GGCGAACGCTTCGGACGGCACCGACCACGGAACCGCCGGACCGGTCTTCGTTCTCGGACCCCAGGTGACGGGCGGACTCTACGGAGAGCAGCCGAGCCTGACCGACCTGGACGACGGCGACCTCAAGGCGACGACGGACTTCCGGGACGTCTTCGGCACTCTGCTGGCCTCGGTGTTGGACGCCGACCCGGCACGCTGTCTCGGCGGAGGGTACGAGCCGACGATGCTTCCGTTCGTCGTGCCCGACTGACAGCCGGCCGTTCGGCGGGCGCCTGCTGCCTCGGACGGGGAAGGGACGCGGTTCCCTACTTCCCGAGGCTCAGGATCTCGGAGACCGCGTCGCGGCGGACGGCGTCGTAGAACGACTCGGCCTTCTCCTTGTTCGCGAGGACCACGCTCTCGCTGCCGATCCGACCGGTGCCCTTCGTCGGGCTGGTGAGGAACGTGAGGTTTGCGCTGCGCACGTTGCGCATGTCGGAAGCCATGTCCAGCAGGGACATCTTCTCGTCCACCGACACGGCGCTGGAGGACGCCTTGACGAACGAGTTCAGCCGTGCCGGGTTCGTGACGATGCCACCCGAAACCGCCCGGTCCATGATTGCCCGGATCACCTGCTGCTGGTGCCGGATGCGCGCGAAGTCCCCGTCGGGGAACTGCTGGCGCTGCCGCGAGTAGTCCAGCGCCTCCTCGCCGTTCATCCGCTGCGGGCCCTGTTTGAAGGTGCGGAGCGGAGGATGGATGGAGGTGAAGGTCGTGTCCACGTCGACGTCGATCCCGTCCAACGCGTCGACGATCTCCTTGAAGCCGGCGAAGTCGACGATCATGACGTGGTCGATCCGTACCGAGGTGAACTTCTCCACGGCCTGCACCATCAGCGGCACCCCGCCCCAGGCGTACGCGGCGTTGATCTTGGCGTTCCGGCCGCCCTTGCTGCCGTCCTTCGACTGGGGCACCGGCACCCAGGTGTCCCGCGGGATCGAGATGAGCTGCGCGCTCGACCGGTCCTTCGGCAGGTGCGCCAGGATGATGGTGTCGGTGCGGGAGCCGGACGTGCCGTCCGGATCGCGGGAGTCACTGCCGAGGATCAGGATGTTCATCGCGCCCTTGGCCACCGCCTGCGGACGGCCCTCCTCCGGCACGTCGTCGAAGGCGTCCACCCGTTCGATGCCGGATTCGACCGAGCGGAGGTACAGGCCGCCCGCGATCATGCCGCCGCCACCGATCAGCGCCAACACCAGGAAGGTGATCAGGGCGACGCGCTGCCACCGGGGACGCCGTCGACGGCGTTGGTCGGTCGGCTCCGGTGCTCGCGCGATGTCGAGCACCTGAGTCTCAGGCTCCGCGTACTGGTGGCGATAGTGCATGGCGTGATGCTACTGACTCCGGTCCCGAACCGAGTACCCATGTCCGGCCGGCGGGCCATCCTCGTGAATGAACAGGCTCACACCTCCGGGCCGGCCCGAGCCCGTGGCTCGCTCTCGCCGGGACGCTACGGCCCGCCGAAATAGGGGTTGGCGCGCGAGTTCAGGCCGGCCGTGTACGAGTGGCAGGTCCCGTAGTGCGGCAGGAGCCCCGCGTCACGCGCCTGGGCCAGGCTCGGCGCCGCCGTGTCCCGGGCCGACAGCTGCGGCGACTCCGCGGGCCAGTCGATCGCCAGCTCGGGGTCGAGGGGGTGCACGGTGTGTTCGGCGGTGGGGTTGTACGTGGTGGAGCAGAGGTAGCTCAGGGTGGCGTCGTCGGTGAGGGCGCAGAAGCCGTGCCCCAGTCCCTCGGCGAGGTAGACGGCGCGGCGGTCGACGTCGTCGAGGCGTACCGCCTCCCACCGGCCGAAGGTCGGCGAGCCCACCCGGACGTCCACGACCATGTCGACGACGGCCCCACGGACGCACGTCACGTACTTGGCCTGGCCGGGAGGCACGTCGGCGAAGTGGATGCCGCGGACCACCCCGCGCGCGGAGACCGAGAGGTTGGCCTGGGCGAGTCGCAGTGGATGCCCGACCACGGCGGCGAGCTGGTCGAAGCGGTACCACTCCGTGAACAGCCCGCGTGGGTCGCCGTGCAGTTGCGGCGTGATCTCCCACGCCCCGTCGATGCTCAGCGGGCGGATCTTCATCGGAGGACGTCCCCGGGCCGCACCTCGCTGAGCAGGCCGAGCAGGTAGGTGCCGTAGCCACTCCTGACCAGCGGCTCGGCCAGACTCCGTAGCTGTTCGTCGTCGATCAGGCCGGCCCGCCAGGCGACCTCCTCGACACACCCGATCTTCAGGCCCTGGCGTTCCTCGATGACCCGTACGAACTCGGCGGCCTGCATCATGGAGGTGAAGGTGCCGGTGTCGAGCCAGGCCGTGCCCCGGTCCAGCACGGTGACCGACAGCTCGCCCCACTCGCGGTAGGTCTCGTTGACCGCCGTGATCTCCAGCTCGCCCCGGGCGCTGGGGGTGAGCTTGCCGGCGATGTCCACGACCCGGTTGTCGTAGAAGTAGAGGCCGGGTACGGCGTACCGGGACCGGGGGCGGGCGGGCTTCTCCTCGATGGACAGCACGCGCCCGGCCGCGTCGAAGTCGACCACCCCGTACTCCTCGGGATTGGCCACCGGGTAGGCGAAGATCCGTCCACCGAACAGGTCGGCGTGGCCGGCGAGCTGCCGGCCCAGGCCCACCCCGTGGAAGATGTTGTCGCCGAGGACGAGCGCCACCGACTCGTCGCCGATGAAGTCCGCGCCCAGCACGAACGCCTGCGCGATGCCCTCCGGGCGGGCCTGCGCGCGGTACTCCAGCCGCAGGCCCCACTGGCTCCCGTCGCCGAGCAGCCGCTGGAACTGGGACTGGTCCTCCGGGGTGGTGATGATCAGGACTTCCCGCACCCCTGCCATGATCAGCGTGGACAGCGGGTAGTACACCATCGGCTTGTCGAAGATCGGCATCAGCTGCTTCGACACCGCCCTGGTGATCGGCCACAGCCGCGAGCCGGTGCCACCAGCGAGAAGGATTCCGCGCACCGGGGGAGACTACCCGCACCGGCAGGCGTGTGCGTACCGCCTCGACCCCGCCTGCCCTGGGGTTACGCGTACACTTCCGAACCCGTGAGGATCCTCGTCACCGGCGGAGCCGGCTTCATCGGGTCGGAGTACGTTCGGATGCTGCTGGGCGTGCCCGGTGGTGACGCCACGGGGGTGCCCGCCGTCGAGCCCGCGGTGGTGACCGTTCTCGATGCGTTGACGTACTCGGGCAACCGGGCCAACCTGGCACCGGTGTCCCAGGACCAGCGGCTGCGGTTCGTGCAGGGCGACATCTGCGACGCCGCGCTCGTCGACGAGGTCGTCGCGGGTCACGACGTCGTCGTGCACTTCGCGGCGGAGTCGCACGTCGACCGGTCGATCGCCGGTGCCGCCCCGTTCGTCACGACCAACGTGCTGGGGACCCAGACCCTGCTCGACGCCGCGCTGCGGCACCGGACCTCCCGATTCGTGCACGTCTCCACCGACGAGGTGTACGGATCCATCGACGAGGGCTCCTGGACCGAGGACTGGCCGCTGTCGCCGAACTCGCCGTACTCGGCGTCCAAGGCCGGCTCGGACATGCTGGCGCTGGCGTACCACCGCACCCACGGTCTGGACGTGGTGGTCACCCGCTGCTCGAACAACTACGGGCCGTACCAGTTCCCGGAGAAGGTCATCCCCCTGTTCGTCACCAACCTGCTCGACGGTGGCACGGTGCCGCTGTACGGCGACGGCGGCAACATCCGGGACTGGCTGCACGTGCACGACCACTGCCGGGGCATCGCGCTGGTGCAGGCGAACGGCCGCGCCGGCGAGGTCTACAACATCGGCGGCGGCACTGAGCTGACCAACAAGGAACTCACCGGCCGGCTGCTGGAGGCCTGTGGCGCCGGGTGGGAACGGGTCGTGCCGGTCGCCGACCGCAAGGGCCACGACCGCCGCTACTCGCTGGACATCAGCAAGATCAATAGCGAGCTGGGGTACGCACCGAGCATCGACCTGGAGCGCGGCCTCGCCGAGACGGTGCGGTGGTACCGGGACAACCGATCCTGGTGGGAGCCGCTGAAGGCCGCGTCGGCCGTCGCCCGATGAGGCGGCTGCTGGTCACCGGGGCCGGCGGGATGCTGGGCCGGGATCTGCTGACCGTCCTGGACCTCCGACGTGACCTGTCGGTCACGGCCACCACCCGCGCCGAACTCGACATCACCGACCCGGAGGCGGTGCGTGCCGCGGTCACCGGGCACGACCTGGTGATCAACAGCGCGGCCTGGACCGACGTGGACGGCGCCGAGACGCAGGAGGCGGCCGCGACGGCCGTCAACGGCGACGCGGTCGCCCACCTGGCCGACGCCTGCGCCGCGACCGGCGCCCGGATGATCCAGGTGTCGACCGACTACGTGTTCCGGGGCGACGGGACCGCCCCGTACCCGGAGGACGCGGTTCCCTCCCCGGTCAACGCGTACGGACGCAGCAAGCTCGCCGGGGAGCGTGCCGTGACCCGGCTGCTGCCGGACACCGGCTACATCGTGCGCACCGCCTGGCTGTACGGCGAACACGGACCCAACTTCGTCGCCACCATGCTGCGGCTGGCCGGCGAGCGTGCGCAGCTCGACGTCGTCGACGATCAGCGGGGACAGCCGACCTGGTCGTACGCGCTCGCGGAGCAGCTCGTCGCGCTCGCCGACGCGGCCCTCGCCGGCCGCGCCCCAGCGGGCTCCTATCACGGCACCGCGTCGGGCGAGACGACCTGGTACGGCCTTGCCCGCGAGGTGTTCGCGCTGCGCGGCCTGGACCCCGACCGGGTCCGTCCGACCACCAGCGACCGCTTCCGTCGCCCCGCGCCCCGGCCGTCGTACAGCGTCCTCGGTCACGAACGCTGGAAGGAAGCCGGCCTGCAGCCCCTGTCGGACTGGCGCTCGACGCTCGCGCAGAAGCTGGCCCGGTCAGCGGCCCCCGCCCCGGAAGACCTCAGCGACCGTGCGGAGCACCACCTTGACGTCCAGCCACAGTGACCAGTTCTCGATGTAGTAGTTGTCGAACCTCGCCCGGTCGGAGATCGGGGTGTCCCCCCGCAGGCCGCTGACCTGTGCGAGCCCGGTGAGCCCGACGGGGACCCGGTGGCGAGACGCGTAGTCCGGGTACTCGGCCGAGAACTTCTCGACGAAGTACGGCCGCTCCGGCCGCGGCCCGACCACGCTCATGTCACCCCGCAGGATGTTCCACAGCTGGGGCAGCTCGTCCAGCGAGGTGCGGCGCATGAACCGGCCGATGGGACCGACGCGCTTGTCGTGGGCGATCGACCAGTTGGTCTGGGACTCCTGCTCGTTCACCGGGCGCATCGACCGGAACTTGATGACCTTGAACGGCCTGCCGTGCCGGCCGATGCGCTCCTGGTGGAAGAAGATGCCCGGGCCCCCGTCGATGAACGTGGCGATGGCGCAGAGCAGCAGCACCGGGCTCAGCGCGATCAGCGCGATCGCGGCGAACAGCATGTCGGAGGCCCGCTTGATGGCCCACCGAGGCCCGGAGAACGAGATGTCACCGATCTTGACGATCGGGATGGCTCCGATGTGGTCGGGGTATCCGCCCTGGTGGGAACGGGAACCCCACAGGCGGGGAACGGCCCACAGATCGCACTGGGAGCTGCGGGGCCGCAGCAGGGTGTCCATGAGGGCGGACTCGTGGCATTCCGGGTCGGCGATGACCAGGACCTCGCACTCCAGCAGCCGGACCAGGTGCTCGAGGTCGTCCAGGGTGCCGCTCAGGGGAAGCGCCCCGGTGCCCTGACGCGACGCGGCGTCGACGCAGCCGACGAATCGCAGGCCGTACTGCGGGTAGCGGCGCAGCAACCGGGCGAGTTCGAGACCGATCGGACCGTTGCCGACGATGATCGCGTTGTGCTCCGCCCAGCGGCGCTTCCGCACCAGGATGGTGAACGCCCTGCTGGCCGCGCGGCCGACGATCACCAGCACCGCCGAGAGCGCCACACCCCGGATGAACCCGCCGACGTACTCCACCGAGGAGTGGCGCTCCGCCGCGATGATGGCCACCACCGCGGCGGAGGCCAGCAGTCGACCGAAGAGGCTCGGCAGCTCGTCCAGGATGCTGACGTGGCGGCGGGGCCGGTAGAGACCGCCCGCCGCGAAGAAGGCGACGGTCAGGGCTGCGTTGGCCAGCGTGCCGCGCCAGTAGTTCTGCGACAACAGCAGCGGCGCGAGCAGCGCGACGACGTCGACAGGGGCCGTCATCATCCAGGCCCGCAGCCACTGGGTGCGGGACGAGGTGCGGGACCTGGCGTAGGGCAGGACGGCGGTGGTGTCGAGGCCGGCCCGCGTCGACCCCTCCAACTCGTTCCTGAGCGGAGCAGACGGGAACCCGGCTGGCGATCCCTGGCCGTCCACCGTCTCCTGCGGCGCCATCACCGCGTACCTCGGCATGTCGCCGAGGCGCCGTGTGGGCGCGAACGGCTGGTTCCCCGTTGACTGAACACTTGTTGACCCTCCCCGTGAACGCCTCGGCCAGCGTCATGACCTGTAGCGCGACCGAAGGATACGATCGCGCCGGGCCGGCCGCCAGATCCGGTAGGTCAGTTCTGTCTCATCCGTTGCGGCTGGCGAGTTCCGCTGCTGAATGAAAACTTTCACCAGTCCGGACCGGTCCGGACTGGTACAACGCTTCCGTGGACCGAATCAAGCTTCGCCGTGCCATCGCCCGCACCGCACTCGCTCCGGTCGCCGCCTTCCCCAAGCGGCTCCGCACGGTCGCGCGGTACGACGCCAAGGTGCTGCGTAGCTCGGCCCGCTGGCTGGTGACGTCCCGCGAACACCACAACTACACGTACGACCTCACGCCGTTGAGCCGCAACCACCTCGCCTGGTTCGTCAGTGTGGTCTGCGACATCCCGGTCAACCAGGTCCGGACGTACCTCGACGAGATCGAGTCGGACGACACCCTCCGCCAGCACCTCCTGGCGGCCATCGCCGGCTCGGACCGGCGTGGCCTCGCCGACAAGGAGATCCGCTACGCCCGCCGGATCGGCTGGTACGCCATCGTCCGCGCCGCCCGTCCCCGGCACGTCGTGGAGACCGGCGTCGACAAGGGGCTGGGCAGCGTGGTCCTCGCCGCCGCCCTGCTGCGCAACGCCGCCGAGGGGCACCCGGGGCGGGTGACCTCCCTGGACATCAACCCCGAGGCGGGCTACCTCGCCACGGTCGCGCCCTGGTCCGAGGTGGTCGACCTCGTGATCGGGGACTCGCTGGCGTCCATCGCGGCGCTGGACCGGCCGGTCGACCTGTTCCTGCACGACAGTGACCACCGCAGCGCCCACGAGCGCCGCGAGTTCGCCGCCGTCGAGCCGAAGCTCGCCCCGGGCGCGATCCTGCTCACCGACAACGTCACCATCACCACCGTGCTGGCCGAGCACGCCGAGCGCACCGGTCGCCGGTTCCTCGCCTACCGGGAGACCCCGGCCAACCACTGGTACCCCGGCGACGGCATCGGCGTGGCCTGGTAGGCCGGCACGGGTACCCGGCGGGCCACGTCGGCGTGGCATGGTGGGGCGGTGCGGCTGAAGGCGGTTCACACGTACCCCGTCAAGGGTTGTCACCGGCTCGACCACGACGACGCGCGCGTCGAACCGTGGGGCCTGGCCGGCGACCGGCGCTGGATGGTGGTCGACGCCGACGGCGTCGGCGTCACCCAGCGGGAGGTCGCCGGGCTGGTCCGGCTCCGGGCGGTCGTCGGAGACGGCGTGCTGACCCTGCGTGCCGACGGCCGTCCCGATCTCGACGTGCCGGAGCCGACCGCACCCGAGCCCGTCGGCGTGCGGACCTTCTCCAACCGCAAGCTGCGGGTCCCCGCGCTGCCCGCCGGACCGGCCGCGGACGCCTGGCTCGGTGAGCTGCTGGGTCGCCCGGTCCGCCTGGTCCACCTCGCCCGGCCCACCCGGCACATTCCCGCCGCCGACCGGACGCACGACACCGGCGACGAGGTCAGCTTCGCCGACGCCTACCCGCTGCTGCTGGCCACCACCGCGTCCCTCACCGCGCTGAACGACTGGTTGGCCGAGGCCGGGGAGCCGCCCGTGCCGATGACCCGGTTCCGCCCGAACCTGGTGGTGGACGGCGCGAGCGCGTGGGCGGAGGACGACTGGACCGGCCGCACGCTGCGCGTCGGCGGCGTCCGCTTCCGCGCCGCCGGGCCGTGCGACCGCTGCGTGGTCACCACCACCGACCAGGAGACCGGCGTACGCGGAAAGGAACCCCTGCGTGCCCTCGCCCGGCACCGCTCGGTCCAGCAGAAGGTCCTCTTCGGACTCAACCTCGTTCCCGAGGGGACGGGCCGGGTGTCCGTCGGCGACGAGGTGGTCGTCGACTGAGCCGCCAACCATCCACTCCGGACGCGACCGCCATCCGGTCGCCGCAGGCCACGTCTTAGCTTTCGCTTAGCCCGCTTGTCAGCTCGCCACGCGCTGCGGCAGCATCGGCGGACGTGACCGACGGTACCGCTCCCATGGCCCGCCCCGGCCGCCGTCTCCTCCGCTGGCTCGCCGCCGGGGGCGCGACGGCCCTCGCCGTCGTCCTCGGTCTGGCCCTCGCCCTGCGGTCCGGTGCCGCCCCCGCCTGCGCCGCACCGGCGCTCGCCGGCCCGCCCGCCCCCGGAGTCGCCCACCAGGGCAAGGCCACCTTCTACGACTCGAAGGGCGCCGGGGGGAACTGCTCCTACCCGGCCGCGCCCGCCGACCGGCTCTACGTCGCGCTCGGCCCGAGCGAGTACGCCGCCGGCGCCGCCTGCGGTGGGTACCTCGACGTGACCGGCCCCCGGGGCGCCGTCCGGGTGCTGGTCATGGACCAGTGCCCCGAATGCCTGCCCGGCCACCTCGACCTGTCCCGGGAGGCGTTCGCCCGCATCGCCGACCCGGTCGCGGGGATCGTACCGGTCAGCTACCGCGCGGTGGTGGACCCGAAGCTGCCCGGCCCGCTCAGCTTCCGGGTCAAGGAGGGCTCCTCGCGCTGGTGGCTGGCCGTGCAGGTGGCCCGGCACAGCAACCCGCTGCGCACGGTCGAGGTCCGGCAGAGCGGGTCGGACACCTGGCGCACGGCCGCCCGGCAGGACTACAACTACTGGCTCGTCGCCGACGGCGTGGGTCCGGGCCCGTACGCCCTCCGGGTCACCGACGCGCGCGGTCACCGCGTCACCGCCACCGGCGTCCGGTTGGCGCCCGGTGAGGTCCAGGGCAGCGACGTCCGGATGTACGGCGGCGGGACGGTTACCGGCGCCACCACCCGCCCGGCGCCGGCCGCCACCTCCGCGCGGCCCGGTCCCCGGCCGACCCCGTCCCCCAGCCGGAGTGCCGTTCCCATGCCCTCCGCCTCGTCTGCGGAGGGCGTGCCGGTGAACGAGCCGGCGGTGCTCGACGCCGCCACGGACGAGAGACCCGGCTGCTGAGACACCGCGGCGACCCGGCCCCGGCGTCCCGTCGCGGCGGGGTCCCCTCGCCGCGGCGCTCATGATCGTGCTGGATCGGGGAAGTAGTGGCCCCGACCGGTGGTGGAGGCCACTGTTTCCGGGATGTCGTGCCAACGGGGGACGCCCTTCGGCGGCGGCCCAGGTCCCGCGGTCAGGACGCCGACGTCAGGTCCCGCCACATGAGGATCTCGTCGCGGTCGTCCCCGGGCGCGACCCGCAGCGCCCCCGGCAGCCGCCCGATCTCCCGGTAGCCGAGCCGGCGGTAGAAGCGGTCCAAGCCCAGACCGTCCCGCACGGTCACGTGCAGCGCGGCGTACCCCATGTCGCGGCCGAGCCGCTCGGCCTCGCGCATGAGCGCCAGACCGTATCCGTGGCCCTGGGTGTCCGGGTGGATCATCACCCGCTTCAGGACGCACCAGTGGGCCTTCAGGTCGAACCGGTTGTCGCAGAAGATCAGCGCGGCGACGAGGCGGTCGTCCGCGTACCCGAGCAGGAGCCGGTCGGGCCCGTCCGCGATCGCCGCGAGGGTGGGGTCGGCGAGGCGCCGGACGTCGGCGGCGGTCACCGGGGCGACGAAGCCGACGGCGCCGCCGGCGTTGGTGACGTCCACCCAGAGGGTGACGATGCGTTCCCGCAGGTCGGCGGTCAGCTCGGGATCGAGGACGAAGTGCAGGCTCACACCGGCCATCCTGACCCGCCGGTGCGGGATCCGGCAGGTGATCGTGACCGTCGCGACAGCGGGCACCAGGAGCTGAATGGCCGGGTCCGGTCGAGTTGCCGGACCCGGCCCAGGTGCGGGAGAGGGGATTCGAACCCCCACGTCCTCACGGACACAGGAACCTAAATCCTGCGCGTCTGCCGACTTCGCCACTCCCGCAGGCCCTCAGAGTGTAGAGCGTCGGGCCGCCACCGTGGTGAGCCCGGCGGAGGCCAGGATGGCGGCGACCCGCCCCGGAGTGAGGTCCGGCCGTCCTTCCGCCGTGCTGAGCAGCCGGGCGAGTCTCCTGGCTCCGAGGTCCGGATCGGCGAGGGCGTAGCGGATCACCAGCTTCCCGTCCTCCGACGAGCAGAGCCGCGGGCCCTGGTGCCTTGGCGCCGCGGTGCCCGTCTCGCGCAGGCGGCGAGCGAGCCGGTAGATGGTGTGGGGATGGCAGCCGATCCGCTCCGCGGCTTGGACGGCGGTCAGCTCCTCCGCCACGAAGCGCCGGACGATCTCGTCAACCCGTTGGGTGACGGAACCGGACGGCACGTCGGCGGGCTCGGGCGGATCGTCGTGGCCCGAAGGAGCGGTGCGGTGTCGCCGTCGGTTGCGCCCGGCGTAGGTGCCGGTCTGACTGTGGCAGTTCGGGCAGAGGAGCCGGAGGTTCGGCGGGCGATTGTCCAGAAAGTCGCCGTTGACGTGGTCGACGTGGAGGATGAGGGGGCGGCCACGCCAGGTCGGTCCGGTGCCGCACTCCTCGCACTCCTCGGGCACGCCGATGATGCCGAGGGCCCACTTGAGGCGCGTGCCTGGTGTGCGCCGCGACCCGGGTGGCAGCTCCATCAGCACCTGCATCGAGGTCGTACGCCGTTGCGCCCGCCGGCCCCGGTGGTGGGCCTGGCCGGTGAAGTGCGACGTGTCGACGCCGAACCGTTTCAGCTGCCGGCTGATGTGGGCGTGGGAGCCGCCGCTCACCCGTACGCCGAGCAGCCGCATCACCTCCGTGACGCTGTGCGCGGCGGCGGCCGCCTCGGCGAGCGCCTCCGGGGTGTACCGGTACCGGACCACGTACGGACCGTAGTGGCCCGGTCCGACATCCTCAGTCCAGGCCGAGGTCGCGGCGGAGCTTCGCGACGTGCCCGGTGGCCTTCACGTTGTAGAGCGCCCGTTCGATCTTCCCGTCGGCGTCGATCACGAAGGTCGAGCGGATCACACCGGTGACGGTCTTGCCGTACATCTGCTTCTCGCCGTACGCGCCGTACGCGGTCAGCACCGCCTTGTCGGTGTCGGACACCAGGGGGAAGGTGATGGCGTCGCGCTCGCGGAACTTCGCGAGCTTCTCCGGCTTGTCGGGGGAGATGCCGACGACCTCGTAGCCGGCGGCCTGGAGCGAGGCGAGCGAGTCGCGGAAGTCGCAGGCCTGCTTGGTGCAGCCGGGGGTCATGGCGGCCGGGTAGGCGTACAGCACGACCTTGCGGCCACGCAGGCCGGCGAGGGAGAGCGTCTCGCCGGCGTCGGTGGGCAGGGTGAACTCCGGTGCGGGGTCGCCGGGGGAGAGGCGGTCGGGCGCGGTCATGGCACGACCCTACCGCCGCCCTCGCGGGGACCGGTGGAGGCGACGCGGGCCGTATCCGTGATCAACCCCTCGGCTTGTTGCAATATCTTGGCAACAGTCAGACTCGGGAAATAAGCTGGCCTCCGCCGGCGAGGACGGACCCGCCGACGCGTGGGAGGTCGCGTGGAAACCCTGGCGTTGCACATCTCGAACGGGATCCTCGACGGTCCCGTCGCCGCCGCGTTCGCCGCGGTCGCACTCGTGGCGCTGACCGTCTGCGTCCTGCGTGGCCGGCGTGACCTGGACGACCGCCTCGCGCCGATGGCCGGCCTGGTGGCCGCGTTCATCTTCGCCGTCCAGATGATCAACTTCCCGATCTTCACGGCCGCCGTCAGTGGCCACCTGCTCGGCGGCGCGCTCGCCGCGATGCTGGTCGGGCCGTGGGTCGGCGCGCTCTGTGTGGCCGTGGTGCTGATCGTGCAGGCGCTGGTCTTCGGCGACGGCGGCGTGGCGATGCTCGGGCCCAACATCGTCAACCTGGCCGTCCTCGGCACGGCCGCCGCGTACCTGTTGATCGCCCTGCTGCTGCGCGTGCTGCCGCGCACCCCGGCCGGGCTGACCGTGACCGCGTTCGTCTCCGGTCTGGTCAGCGTCGTGGCCGCCGCGATGGGCTTCGTCCTGCAGTACCAACTCGGTGGCACCGCCGACCTGGGCGGCAACCTGGCCGGCCTGGCCGGGACGATGGCCGGCACCCACCTGCTGATCGGCATCGGCGAGGGCCTGATCACCGCGACGACCGTGGCCACCGTGGCGAAGGTCCGGCCCGATCTCGTGTACGCGCTCCGCGCCCTGAAGCCGGCCGCGCCCGCGCCCGTCCCCGCCGTCGGAGGTGTCCGGTGAAGAAGCGTTCCTGGGGATTCGTCGTCGGCGGGTTGCTGGTCGCCCTGCTCCTGGCCGGGGTGATGAGCAACTTCGCCTCGTCGGACCCGGACGGGCTGGACTCGTCCCTGCTCAAGGGCTGCACGGTCGACGCCGACGGCACCATCACCGGCGGCACCTGCCCCGCCCAGCGGGAGGAGGAGCACGAGGTGGGCGGCCCGCTGGCCGACTACGGGGTGTCGGGCGTGGACAACGAGTTCCTCTCCACCGGGCTGTCCGGCGTGCTCGGCGTACTCCTGACCTTCGCCGTGGCCGGCGGCGCGTTCTGGCTGGTGCGCCGTCGTGGCCCGGCGCCCGCCGACACGGACACCACGGACCGCGCGGACACGCCGGCCGGCACGGCCGGCTGAGGGGGTACGACGATGGGTGCCGGGCACGCGCACGTGTTGTACCGGGAGTCCGGCTCACCCGTGCACCGGCTGCCGCCCGAGGTGAAGATCGCCGCGATGGTGGTCTTCACCCTGGCGGTGGTCGCCACCCCCCGCGAGGCGTTCTGGGCCTTCGGTGCGTACGCGCTGCTGGTCGTGGCGGTGGCCGCGCTGGCCCGGGTGGGGCCGGGGTGGCTCCTGAGCCGCTCGCTGATCGAGCTGCCGTTCGTGCTGTTCGCGGTCGCGCTGCCGTTCCTCGGTGCCGGCGAGCGGGTCGAGGTCCTCGGGCTGCGGCTGTCGGAGGAGGGCCTCTACGGGGCGTGGAACATCGTCGCCAAGGGCACCCTGGGCGTCCTCGCGTCGCTGCTGCTGGCCGCCACCACGACGACCCGGGACCTGATCGTCGGCCTGGACCGGCTGCACTGCCCGCAGATCCTCACCCAGATCGCCACGTTCATGCTCCGGTACCTGGACGTGCTGGTCGGCGAGACCCGCCGGATGCGGGTGGCCCGGATGTCCCGGGGCGACGACCCGCGCTTCCTGTGGCAGCTGCGCGGCTTCGCCGCCGGCATCGGCGCGCTGTTCCTGCGCGCGTTCGAGCGGGGCGAGCGGGTGTACCTGGCGATGCTGTCGCGCGGCTACACCGGCCGGATGCCGGTGGTGTGGCAGGGCGCGGGCGCGGCGACGGCCGGGCAGTGGCTGGTCGCGGCCACCGTGCCCGTCCTGGCGGCCACCGTCGCCGCCGCCGCCGTCGTGCTGACATGATCGGTGGCGTGCAGCCTGTCTCGCTCGACGTCCGCGGCGTTCGGTACGCGTACCCGGACGGGCACGTCGCCCTGCACGGCGTCGACCTGACCGTGCCGCGCGGCGACCGGGTGGCGCTGCTCGGGCCGAACGGCGCCGGGAAGACCACGCTGGTGCTGCACCTCAACGGCATCCTCACCGCCACCGAGGGGACGGTCACCGTCGGCGGCCTCACGGTCGGCCCGGACCGGGCGACGCTCGGCGAGGTGCGCCGCCGGGTGGGTATCGTCTTCCAGGACCCGGACGACCAGCTCTTCCTGCCCACGGTCGCCGAGGACGTGGCGTTCGGCCCGGCCAACCTGGGGCTGCGCGGGGCGGAGCTCGCCGCCCGCGTGGACGAGGCCCTGGACGCGGTCGGGATGTCCGCCCACCGGGACCGCGCCCCGCATCACCTGTCGTTCGGGCAGCGGCGCCGGGTGGCGGTGGCGACCGTCCTCGCCATGCACCCGGAGATCCTGGTGCTCGACGAGCCGTCGTCCAACCTCGATCCGGCCGCCCGCCGGGAGCTCGCCGGGATCCTGCGTGACCTGCCGGTGACCCTGCTGATGGTCACGCACGACCTGCCGTACGCGCTGGAGCTGTGCGACCGCTCGGTGATCCTCGACGGCGGCCGCATCGTCGCCGACGGCCCCACGCCCGAGATCCTCGCCGACGAGGCCCTGCTCGCCCGTCACCGCCTCGAACTCCCCTACGGCTTCACGCCCCACCCCACCCCCCGCTGACCCCGTTCCGCCCGCTGCGCAGGCTCTGCAGTTTCACGGAAATAGTGGCCATTCTCGCGTGGATGGCCACTATTTCCGTGAAACTGCTCCTCCGGGAGGCGGGGGGGTGGGGGTGCGGGAGGCGCTGTGGAGGCGGAGGGCGCCCGCGGCTACCGCGCCCGTTCCGGCGATGATCACCAGTGCCAGCAGGAGGCGTGCCGTGGTGGCCGGCCAGGGGGCGGGGGCGATCGAGCGGGCGAAGACGGCCGCGTTGGCCAGCCCGGCGAAGAGGGCCAGGCAGGCGCCCGCGAGCGCGACCGCGAAGTCGGCGGCGGGCCGGAGGGCCAGCGCGTACGCGCCCGCGGCGATCGCGCCGAGCCCGGTCAGCAGCGCCCACACCTGGCCGCCGAGCAGCCCGACGAGGACGCCCCCGACACCGGAGGCACCCCCGTCGACCTCCCGGCCGACGGTGGAGACCACGGCGGCGACACCGCCGGAGACCAGCAGCGCGCCCACGACACGCAGTGCCCGCGCACCGGGCGCGGACGCGGCCGGCAGCAGCCCGAGCGCGCCGACGGCGAGCAGGCCGAGCGTGGCGACGACCCACCACGTGTACGCGTCCGGCGGCGGCACCCAGTCGAGCGTGCCGCGCACCTCCAGCGGCTCGGTGCCGTCGCGCAACGGCACGACCCAGTCCCGTACCCGGTGCTCCCGGTCCGGGGCCGCCCGCACCTGCGGCGGTGGCGCCGCCTCGCGCCACAGTGCCCGCTGGTCGTGCCACCGGACGGTGGACGAGTCGTCGACCCGGCGCCAGTCGGGCTCGGCCGCCGGGTTCGCCTCCGCCGGTACGCGGGTGTCCCCGGCGATGGTCCGGTTGAGGTACGTCGCGGGGGAGCGCAGGTTCTCGTACACCCCGTCCGGGCCGACCCGCAGGTACGGCTCCCCGGAGTAGCCGAGCACCTCGACGGTCCGGTCACCGGTGGTGGTCAGTTCCAGTCGGGCGCCGGCCTCCACCGTCCGTACGTCCAGACCGGGCCGCGCCGGTGTGACCGCCGTGACCTCGGTGCGGTAGTCGGTGCCGTCGGGGGCGTCCGCGCCGTGCGCGGCGGCCGGCGTGGCGGTCGCGAGCGTGGCGGTGAGGGCCCCGGCGAGCAGCAGCCCGGCGCGGGTCAGCAGGGTACGCATCAGCCGGCGGCCTCCACGGCGGCGCGGATGCCGTCGGGGGAGCGGTCGGCGACCGGCTTGCCGTTCACCTGGACGGTCGGGGTGCCGGTGATGCCGGCACGGCTGGCCTCGGAGGTGACGTGCTCGGTCCACGCCTCGTACTTTCCGTCGCGTACGCAGGAGCCGAAGTCGTCGCGGTCCAGCCCGACGCCCGCGCCGATGTCGATGAGCTGGTCGTCGCTCAGGCCGGCCCCGCCCTCGGGCGGCTGCCGTTCGAAGAGCGCGTCGCTGAACTCCCGGAACTTTCCGCCCTCGGCGGCGCAGCCGGAGGCGGCCGAGGATCGGGTGGAGTACTCGGTGGTGGAGAAGCGGTCGAGGTACGCGACCGGGTGGAAGACGACCCGGGCCTTGCCCTCGTCGACGAGCTGGTTGATCGTGTCGCCGCTGACCTGCTGGAACTGCTTGCAGGCCGGGCAGAGGTAGTCCTCGTACAGGTCGATGGTGACCGGCCCGGAGCCGAGAACGACGCCGGTGCCGGTGTCGTTCGCGCCGGGCGGGGCGGTGTACCCGTCGGCCTGCTGGCCCCGGAAGACGCTCCACCCGATGAGGCCGGCGACGACCAGCACCGCGACGGCGGCGACCGAGATCCAGAGCGTGCGCTTGCGCCGCCGCTCCCGGGCCATCTGCTCCCGCACCACGCGGGCGGCCTCGTTGCGTCCCTTGCGACTACTCATCCTCGTCCTCCACGGCGGGTTCACCCGTCAGCCAGCCGTCCACCGAGAACGGGGTGCGGGGCCAGATCAGCAGGAACCCGGCCAGCGCCAGGAATCCCAGGTCCCGGAGGATCTCCGGCAGGTAGCTCGGTGCCTGCCCCTCGGCGAGCTGCCCGCCGCTGCCGAAGCAGCCGCAGTCGATCGCCAGGCCGCGTGTCCAGGCCGAGGCGATGCCCGCGATGAACACCACCAGCAGCGCCGCGGAGACCCCGGCGGCCAGTCGGGTGGCCAGCCCGAGGAGCAGGAGTACGCCCAGCGCCAGCTCGACGAAGGGCAGCGCCGCGCCGATCACGGTCGCCAGGTCGTACGGCAGGACCTGGTACGCGTTGACGGCGCGACCGGAGGCGGCCAGGTCGCCCACCTTCGTCGCGCCGGCGACGAGCCAGACGGTGGCCAGCCCGAGCCGTGCGGCGGTGCCGAGCCAGGGCCGGAGGGCGGGCCAGCGGGCGGTCCGGGTCAGCGGTGCGGTCACGGTCATTGGTCGTTCCGTCCCCCGGGGAAGTTCCCGCCTCAGCCGGCGAGGGCGTCGCCGACGGCCTCGACCAGGTCGTTGCGCGCCCGGGCCACCCGGGAGCGGATGGTGCCCACGGGCACCCCCTCCACGGCGGCGGCCTCGGCGTACGACAGGCCGAGCAGTTGGGTGAGCACGAACGCGCCGCGCCGTTCGGCGGGGAGCCGGCGGACCAGGTCGGCGGCGCCCAGGTGGCCGGCCGGGTCGGGGTGCGGCCGGTCGGTCCACGCGTCGGCGGCGAGCCGGGCGTCGAGGCGGCGCCGGCGGACGACGGTGCGCAGGTGGTCGGCGCACGCCCGCCGGGCGATGCCGAGCAGCCAGGTGCGGGCGGAGGACCGACCCTCGAAGCCGGGCAGCGCCCGGAACGCCCGCAGGTACGTCTCCTGGGTCAGGTCGTCCGCGCTGTCCGGGTCGACCAGAGCGGCCGCGAAGCGCCACACCTCGGCCTGGGTGAGCCGGACGAAGGCGGCCTGGGCGACCGGGTCCCCGTCGCGGGCGGCGAGCGCCCACTCGGTCGCCGACTCGCGCGCGGCGGTGACCGCGTCGTCGGCCGGGCCGGTGGCGGCGCTTGCGCGCGGGACGGGGATCACGACAGACCAGGTTACGCGGAGCGTGGTGCGGCGGGAGGGTCCTTCGGCCCTTCCATGGCCTGCGCCACGTCGGGAACTTTTCCCACCCGCCGGTCGACTACCCGCTCATGAACTGCGACGACGTACGCGAGGCGCTGTCGGCGCGGCTGGACGGGGAGGACCCGCAGGCGGCACCGACGGTGCTGGAGGCGCACACGCAGAGTTGTCCGGGGTGCCGGTCGTGGCTGGCCCGGGCCGAGCGGGTGACCCGGCTGGCCCGGGTGCGACCGGTGGCCGTGCCCGACCTGACGGCTCCGGTGCTGGCGGCCGTCGCCGCCGACGCGGCGGTGGCCCGGGCGGTTCCGGTGGCCGCGCTGCGGGCCCGACGTCAGGTGCTGCGGGTCGCGGTCGCGGTCGCGGCGGTCGCCCAGGTGGCGGTCGCGCTGCCGGTGCTGCTCGCCGGGCTGGGGGTGGCCGCCGACCCGCACACCAGCCGGGAGATGGCCTCCTTCGACATCGCCCTGGCGGTCGGTTTCGCGCTGGCCGCGTGGCGGCCCGAGCGGGCGCGTGCGTTCGTACCGGTGGCCCTGGTGCTGGCGGTGTGCCTGGCGGGCACCAGCGCGGTGGACATCGCCAACTCCACCACCGCGCTCGTGCACGAGGTCGGCCACCTCGCCGCCGTGGTGCAGGCGGGTCTGCTCTGGGCTCTGGGCCGGGTCAGCGACGAGGCCGACCGGCCGCTGCGGGCGGCGGTCGCGGTGGGGCGCGGGTGACGCGGTCCGGTCCCGGCCTCCCGCGTTCCGGCCCGGCAGCGGCGCGGCCGGCGGACGACGCGCAGGCGTTGGCCGGCCCGGCTGGCCGGTGGAGGGTGTTCTGGGCGAGCATGATCGCCATGACTGCCGCCCACCGCCGCTGGTCCGCCCGGCTCGCCGCCACCGCCGGCCTGCTGGTCACCGTCGTCGCCCTGCTGCTCGCGCCGGCCGAGCCGGCCAGCGCCCACGCGGTGCTGGTGAGCAGCAGCCCGAACTCCTCGGCGGTGGTGCCGGAGGCCCCGTCGGAGGTGGTGCTGACCTTCAGCGAGCCGGTCCGCGAGGTGACCGGGAAGATCCGGGTCATCGCGCCGGACGGCTCCCGCGCCGACCGGGGCGACCCCGGCTTCGACGGCGGGGTGGTGACCATCGGAGTCGACCCCGCCGCCGGCCGCGGCACGTACCTGGTGAGCTACCGGGTGATCTCGGCCGACAGCCACCCGGTCTCCGGGGCGTTCACCTACTCGGTCGGGGCCCCCTCGACGCCGCCGACCGACTCCGGTGACGACAGCCGCGCCGACCCCGTCGTCTCGCACGGGATCAAGGTCGCCAAGTACGTGGGCTACGCCGGCCTGGCGCTGCTGGTGGGGCCGGCGCTGGTGCTCGCCGCGCTGTGGCCGCGCCGGCTGTCCCGCTCGGGCCCGGCCCGGCTGGCCTGGACGGGCCTCGGGCTGGTGGCGCTCTCCACCCTGGCCACGGTCTGGTTGCAGGTGCCCTACACCAACGGCGGTGGCCCCTTCGACGTCAGCGGCGAGGGCCTCTCCGGGGTGCTCGGCAGCACCTTCGGCGCCACGCACCTGGTCCGCCTGGGCCTGCTGGCCGCGGCGGCGTTCCTGCTCCGGCCGCTGTTCGCCGGGCCGGTCGGCCGCACCGACCTGGTGATCCTCGGTGTCCTCGGTACGGCGGCGCTGCTGACCTGGCCGTTGTCCGGGCACCCGGCGGCGTCGCCCGCGCCGGCCGTCTCCGTCGTCGTCGACGCCGTGCACCTGGGCGGCATGGCCGTCTGGCTGGGCGGCCTGGTGATGCTCGCCGGGTTCCTGCTGCGCCGCGCCGACGAGCGGGAACTGGGGGCGATCCTGCCGATCTGGTCCCGCTGGGCGGCACTGGCCGTCTCCGCGCTGCTGCTCGCCGGCACCGTGCAGGCGCTGATCGAGGTGGGCAGCCCGAGCGCCCTCGTCGACACCACGTACGGGCGGCTGCTGCTCGGCAAGATCGGGTTGTTCGTGCTGGTCATCGGGGTGGCCGCGTACTCCCGGGCGCTGGTGCGGCGGCGGACCGCCGCCGGCCGGCCGGTGCCCGTCCGGCGGGCGATCTGGGCGGAGCTGGCGATCACCGCGATCGTGCTCGGCCTGTCGGCGACGCTGGTGCAGACCACCCCGGCGCGGACCGCCGTCACGGACACCACCAGTGGGGAGAGCGGCTACTTCTCCACCACCCTGACCAGTTCGCTGTACTCGCTCCAGGTCGAGATGGACCCGGCCGAGCGGGGCAACAACACCGTGCACTTCTACGCGTACACCCTCGACAACCGGCCCCAGCCGGTGGTCGAGTGGCGCGCCACGGCGGCCCTGCCGTCGGCCGGCATCGAGCCGATCGAGGTGCCGCTGCTGCCGCTGACCGACAACCACGCCACCGGCGAGATCAGCCTGCCGGCGTCGGGGGACTGGCAGCTGCGCGTGACCGTCCGTACGTCCGACATCGACCAGGCCACGGTGACCGCCACCGTGCCCGTCCGGTAAGCAGAAGGGCTCTCATCCCGATGATCCGTCTCCGGCGTTCCGCAACCGCCGCCGCTCTCGCCCTCGGGGCCGTCACCGTCGCCGTCCTCGGCGTCGCGTCGCCCGCCTCGGCACACGTCACGGTCAACCCGCAGGAGGCGACCCAGGGCAGCTACGGCCGGTTCGCGTTCCGGGTGCCCAACGAGAGCGACACGGCGTCCACCGTCAAGGTGGAGGTGGTGCTGCCGGAGAACGCCCCGGTCGGGTCGGTGTCGACGATGCCGGTGCCGGGCTGGACCGTGGCGGTGGAGAAGCGCAAGCTCGCCCAGCCGGTCGACGTGCACGGCAGCCAGCTCACCGAGGCGGTGGCGAAGCTGACCTGGACGGCCGCGGCGGACGCCGGGGTGAAGCCGGGGCAGTTCCAGGAGTTCCCCGTCTCCCTCGGCCCCCTGCCGAAGGTCGAGCGGATGGTGTTCAAGACGCTCCAGACGTACTCCGACGGCAACGTGCAGCGCTGGATCGAGGAGCCGGTGGCCGGTGCCGAGGAGCCGGAGAGCCCGGCGCCGGTGCTCACCCTGACCGCCGCCGGGCCGTCCGGCGCGCCGACGCCGGGCACCGCCGGGGGCGCCGAGGCCGCCGACGACGATGACGACGACGCCGGGGACACCGGCCTGGCCACCGGTCTCGGGACCGCCGGTCTCGCCGCCGGGCTCGGCGGGCTGCTGCTGGGCGGGCTCGCGTTCGCGCGTACGCGCCGGGAGTCCACGCCGAAGCCGTGACCCGCGCCTGAGCACCGGCCCGTCGGGACCCTTCCCGCCGGGCCGGTCGCCTTTCTCCCCGTTGCGGCCTGATATGCGCTGATCCGCGGCTTCGCCTCGGTATGGTCGGCCGGGTATCCGCTACGGAGGGGGACAAGGCGAATGCGGTTCGTGCGGGCGCTGGTCGGAACGCTGCTGTTGGTGGTCGGGATCTCGGCACTGATCGCCGGTGGGGCGCTCTGGCAGCTCACCCGGCACGCCGACCCGGGAGGCACCTTCGCCGCCCGCTTCGAGACGGTCCACACACCGGGGCACGCGATCGTCGTGACGGACGTGGACGCGCTGCTGCGTACCGAGGCGCCCTTCGCCCGTGCCGGGTCGTCCCTGCTGCGCGTCGCGGCGCGCACGCCGGACGGACCCGCGTTCGTGGGCCTGGCACCCACCGACGAGGTCCGGCGCTGGCTGGACCCGGTTGCCCACGCCGAGGTCCGCCGGGTGGCGCTGTCCCGGGGGCCGCTGCCGGTCCGCCTGGAGCCGGCCGGGCCCGCGACCGCGTCCGTGGCGGCGGTTCCGCCGGTCGGCCGACCCTTCTGGGTACGCGAGGGGATGGGAGCCCTGGAGTGGTCCCCGCGCGACCTGGCCGGCCGGCAGCTCAGCCTGGTCGTGATGCGCCCCGACGGGCGGGCCGACGTGACCCTGGACCTGCGGGCGGAGTGGCGGTCCGGCTGGACCTCTCCGGCGATGGCGGGCCTGCTCACCGGCGGTGCGCTGCTCGTCGTGCTGGCCATCCTCCTGCTGCTGCGCCCGGTCCGGCCCCGCGAGGTGGTGTTCGTGGTCGAGCCGGACCAGGTCCCGGTGCTGGCCGGTCGGCTCGGCGTGACGTCGCTCAGCGGGCTCGGCACGCAGCCCACCCGGGACAGCGGCCGGCCGGCGGTTTCCGCCCGGCAGTTGGTGACGGTCGGTGCGGCGGAACGGCCGCGTCCCGCTATCGGCCCGGTGCCGGCCCACCGCCCCACGACACTCGCGGATCTCGTCCCCCACCCGGCGCTCCCCTGGCCGCCGAGGGAGCCCGCCCCGACCGACCCGCCGACCGGTCCGGCCCCGCGCGACCCGGCGGAGTCGGCGGAGGCGCGGCTCCGCCCCGCCGCCCCGGGCGGTCCGCGCTGACAGGAGAGACGACGGCGGCCCTCCGCGCTGCCGACGCGGAGGGCCGCCTCCACCGGGGGATCGGTGTCTACCCGCGAGATGCTTGAGGTAGTTGAGACCAGATTAGCGCCATTGCGGGTTAGCCGGGAAGACTGTCCATTTGGTGCAACTTCTCGGTCCGGGTCCGGATCGGAAGGGTCGCCAGCAGCACGAGGCTCAGCAGCACGTACACGTTGCGGAGCAGGAACTCGCCCGGCGAGTCGGTGGGGGCGAGCGCGACGCCCCAGTCGTAGAACGACACCACCCCGTACACGATGATCGCGGAGACGGCGACGGCGGACACCGTGAGCCGGCGGCGGCGGCGCGCGCCGGACGGGGTCGCCGGGTCGGAGTCGAGGGCCGCGTCGGCCAGCACCACCACCGCCGGGATGAACCAGTAGATGTGGTGGGTCCAGGTGATCGGGCTGATGAGCGCACCGACCAGGCCGGTCAGGGTGAGGCCGACGAGTGGGTCACCGGCCCGCGCGGCCCGCGCGGCCCGCCACAGCCCGTACGCGGCGATGGCCGCGACCAGCACCAGCCAGAGCAGCCGGTCGGGCCTCTCCGGTGCCGTGATCCGGCTCAGCAGCCCGAACAGCGACTGGTTGCCGGTGTAGTCGGTGCGGCCCACCCGCTCGGTCGCCCACAGTTCGTGCGTCCAGAACCGCCACGAGTCGCGCGGCGCGACCGCCGCCGCGAGCAGCGTCGCGACGGCCGCCGTGGCGCTGGCCACCGCCGCCGCCCGCCAGCGCCGGCAGGCCAGCAGGTAGACGATGAAGATGCCCGGGAAGAGCTTGAGCGCCGTCGCCAGGCCGATGCCCACACCGGCCCAGCGCCGCGCCTTCGGTACGGCGAAGAGCAGGTCGGCCAGGATCAGCACGACCAGCAGCATGTTGATCTGACCGAAGGTGATCGTCTCGCGGGTGCTCTCCACGGCGAGCACCAGCAGCACCGCCACGGTGAGCGTGAACATTCGGGGCAGGTGGTGCCGGGCGATCACGCCGTCGAGCAGCCAGCGGGTGGTGACCACGACCGCGACCACGGTGAGGATCGAGAAGATCCACGCGGTGGCCGTCACGCTGAACAGGGCGAACGGCCACAGCAGCAGGGCGCTGAATGGTGGGTAGGTGAAGTACAGCTCACCCTGCACCCGGTCCGGCTGGACATAGTCGTAGAGGGGGTTGCCCGCCCGCCACCAGTCCATGGCCGACATGTAGATCTTCAGGTCGAAGAAGTCGTGCTTCAGGTTGGGCAGATACAGCGCCGGCAGCACGGCCGCGAGCGCCAGCACGGTGACGAGTCGACGGACCGTACGGCCGCCGTGGCCGTCGTCGGTGGTGGCGGGTGGTGCGACGGGTTCGGCTGGCACGGGGAAACCCTAGCGGGCGGCCTCCGGGTCGGTGCGCGGCGCGCGGCCGGTGGGCTGCGCGTAGGCTGTGCCGGTGGCTGATCTTCTCGTGTGGATCGACTGTGAGATGACCGGGCTCGACCTCGGGCGGGACAAGCTGATCGAGGTGGCGGCGTTGGTCACCGACCCCGATCTCAACGTGCTCGGTGAGGGCGTCGACGTGGTGATCCACGCCGACGAGGCGGCGCTGGACGCGATGCCGGAGATCGTCCGCACCATGCACGCCAAGTCGGGCCTGACCGAGGAGGTCCGCCGGTCCACGGTCACCCTCGCCGAGGCGGAGGACCTGGTCATGGAGTACGTGACCAGCCACGTCAAGGACCCGCGTACCGCCCCGCTGTGCGGGAACTCGATCGCCACCGACCGGGGATTCATCACCCGGGACATGCCCCGCCTCGACGCCCACCTGCACTACCGCATGATCGACGTGTCGTCGATCAAGGAGCTGTGCCGGCGCTGGTACCCGCGCGTGTACTTCGGCCAGCCGCAGAAGGGCCTCGCGCACCGGGCCCTCGCGGACGTCCGGGAGAGCATCCGGGAGCTGGAGTACTACCGGCGCACCCTCTTCGTACCGCTGCCCGGCCCCGACGTGGAGACCGCCAGGGCGATCGCCGCCGAGCTCTGAGGCCGCCGTCCCGCCCGAAGCCGGGATGGCGGTAACCCGGTGGACGGATCCGCCGGTCGTGGGGTTATGATTTCTCCGCACCCGCCCGGGGGCGATCGACCGGGGCGGACGGCATGGTGGCTGTAGCTCAGTTGGCAGAGCACCGGGTTGTGGTCCCGGTTGTCGTGGGTTCAATTCCCATCAGTCACCCGGTGAACGAAAGGCCCCCTCCGCGTGGAGGGGGCCTTCGTCGTTGTCACCCGTCAGGGCGTCGGGCTGACGTCCGGGTCGGCGCTCGCCGTCGGCTCGGCCGACGCCGGCTCGTACGGCAGGGCGCTGCCCTTGACGTACTCCTCCCAGCTCATGTTCCAGTCGGTCCAGCCGTTGCCGTTCTGCAGCTTCCGCTCGGTGCCCTTGACGGTGATCGGGTCGCCGACGCGGGTGTTCGCGAAGAGCCACGCCCCGTTGGCCATCGAGACGTTCACGCAGCCGTGCGACACGTTGACCCGGCCCTGCTGCCCCTCCGACCACGGCGCGGCGTGGATGAACTCGCCACCCCAGGTCAGCCGCTGCGCGTAGTCGATCTTCGTGCGGTAGCCGTCCACGGGGCCAAGCTCCTCCAACGTGTCGAAGACCGTCTTGCGCAGCTTCTCGATCACCACCATGGTGCCGCTGGACGACGGCGTGGTCTTCTTGCCCAGGCTGACCGGGATCGTCTTGATCACGGAACCGTCCTTCGTGACGGTCATCCGCTTCGTCCTGTTGTCCACCGTCATGACGACCGCCGGACCGACCTTGATGTCGACGGTCAGGTCGGCGCGGCCGTACCAGCCGTCGCCCAGGGGCAGGCCGCCGGCCTGGATCCGGTACACCACGGTGCTGTTCGCCTTCCAGAACTCCTTCGGGCGGTAGCGGATCTCGGTCGGGCTGACCCAGTGCCAGATGCCCTCCTGGGCCGGGGTCGAGGTGACCGTCATCCGGCGTTGCACGTCGTCCCGGTGGTCCTCCGGGATGTCCCGGCTGAACTTGACGATCAGCGGCATGCCGACGCCCACCACCTGGCCGTCGCCGAGGAAGCTGCTCACCCGTACCTGGTTGGCCGGCTTCGCCATCGTGGTGAAGGTGCTCGTGGCCGTGGCGGGCCTGCCGTCGTCGCCGGTCGCCGTCACCGTGGCGGTGTACGTCTCGCCGTACTCCAGCGCGCCGGTCGGCAGCCAGCTGCCGCCGTCCGCCGCCGGCGTGCCCTCGACGGCCGTGCCCGCCGAGTCCTTCAGCTCGACGGTCGTCTCCTGGGCGTCCTTCGTGGTGAAGGTGATGCCCGTGGAGGCGGGGACGTCCTTCGCGTCGGCGGCCGGCTCGACGATGGTCGCGGCGGCCTTCGGCGCGCTCGCCGGCGCGTCGCCGCCGCCCTGCCAGTTGGGTGACGTGCCACCGTCGTCGGAGGTGCAGGCGGCGGTGACGGTGAGTACCGCGGCGAGCAGGCCCGCCGCGAGTGCACGGCGTCGCCCGCGGTGCCGGTTCCGCTGGTCGGAGACAGCTCGCATGATTCCCTCACAGTCGTGGTGCCTGGTTGCCCATGGTGCCTCACAGACGTGCCAGGACAGGTACCCGTTCCGGAAGGTGAACCGAAACACTCCGAGCGAGATGTCCGAATTCTGGCACCTCGCGCGGAGCGTACGGGTCGACAGCCGGCGATCGGTCAGAAGGCGGGGCCGGAACCACCCTCGGGCACCGGCAGAGCGCTGCCCTTGACGAACTCCGCCCAGCTCAGGCTCCAGGCCGTCCACCCGTTACCGGCGGCGAGCTGACGCTCGGTGCCCTCGATGGTGATCGGGTCGCCGACGATGGTCTTCTGGAACAGCCAGCGGGCGTGCGCGGTGGAGACGTTGACGCAGCCGTGCGAGACGTTCTGCCGGCCCTGCACGTGCTCCGACCACGGTGCCGCGTGGATGTACTCGCCGCCCCAGGTGAGCCGCTGGGCGTAGTCGATCTCGGTGACGTAGCGGTTCTCCGGGTCGGGATCGTCCCGGGTGTCGAAGACGGTCGACTCCAGCTTCTCCATCACCACCATCGTGCCGCTGGAGGACGGGGTCTTCTTCTTGCCCAGGCTCACCGGCACGGTCCGGACCACCTGACCGTCCTCCAGGACGGTCATCTTCTTGGTGGCGTTGTCGACCCTCATCTCGAAGGCCCGGCCGATCTTCGCGGTCGCCGTACGGTCGACGTTGCCGTACCGGCCGTTGCTCAGCGGGATGCCGGCCAGGGCGATCCGCACGCTGATCGTCGTGCCGGGCTTCCAGTACTCCCGGGCCCGGTAGTAGGCCTGCGTGCCGTTCTCCACCCAGTGCCAGGCACCCGGCTGCGGCGGGTCGGTCCGCACGAACATCCGCCGCTGGACCGCCGCCCGGTCCTTCTCCGGAATGCCCGGGTGGAACTCGGTCACCACCGGCATGGCCACGCCGTACGTCTTGTCGTCGAAGAGGTAGAGGCCCGAGTTGATCAGTTTGCTGGGCTTCTTCATCGTGGTGAAGGTGCTGGTGCCCTCACTGCTCGTGCCGTCGGCCCGCGTCGCGGTGACGGTGGCGGTGTAGCGGGTGCCGTACTTCAGGGGTGCGGACGGGACCCAGGAGGAGCCGTCGGCGCGCAGCCTGCCCTCCACCGTCCCGCCGTCGGCGGCGGCGAGCGTGACACTCGACACCTTCGCGCCGTCGGGCAGGTCGGCCCCGATCTCCACGCTGGCGGGGCGGTCCTTCGCGCCGTCGGCCGGTGTCACCGCCAGCGGTGGGCCGTTGGGCTCGGCGGGCGCGGCGGACTCGGTCGGTGCGTTCGTGGCCGACGTGCCGCCGCTGACGAACTCCGCTTCCTTCTTCTCGGCGCCGCAGCCGCCCAGTGCCAGCGTCGCCGCCAGTGCCAGGGCGCCCACCATCGCCCCGGACCGCGTGAACCTGCCCATCCCCACCTCTGTTCTCGCGTGCCTGGCGGACATCGTGCCGCATGGCCGCTGTCTCTCAGTGCCCCGTCGCGGTGCGAGCGAGAGTTTTGCCCCTTTTGACTGGTAAGCGGGGCCGAAGGGAGGAGCCGGGGAGTGGATTGGAACCCCCCTCGGAGGGCGTGCTAATCTTCTCCCCGTTGCCGACGAGCGCCGCTAGCTCAACTGGCAGAGCAGCGGACTCTTAATCCGCGGGTTCGGGGTTCGAGTCCCTGGCGGCGCACCAACGATCAAGGCTCTGACCTGGTGGTTCACACTGGGTCGGGGCCTTTTTCGTGTACGTCGGTGGTGGGGGTCGCTCGGTGGGTGCTCGGGAGCCGTTGGACGGGGCTGGCGCCGGTGGGACGCGGTGTCGCGCCACCAGGTAGTGGAACCTCCATACCGCCAACGGGCAGGCGCCCTTCGAAGAACTCGATCAGACGTCGGGGTTCCTTGGAACCCGCCGGCAAGTGTGTAGCGAGTACACCTCGGTGACTGAGCCGGCACGCTGACGCACAGTGGCGTGGAGGACAATCGTCGCGACGCCGAGGGAGGTCGTGAGTGGCGGATGCAGATTCGAGTGAACTGATCGCTGTGTATGGCGCGCTCCTTGATGGCGCAGCGACTGAGCCGGATCGCGTCGACCGGCTGTCTGATCTGGTCGTCGGGGCCCTGAGCCGTTACGAGGTGAAGGCGCGTCGGTCTCGGCCGGGCGTCTTGACCCCGGCCAGAACTGTCGCCGTGCCGCTGCCCTCGATGAACATCTCAGTGGAGATCGCTGGTATTGATGAGCCCTTGACTGTGGCTCATGTCGCCATGGTGGGAGCGCGTGCCACAGCGACGCTGCGACCGGCAGTGCTATCGATGCAAGGCTTCGATCCGGAGTCGGTCGAGGTAAGCGATGATGTGATGCTGCTCGATCGGCACCATCTTGAGGCAATGCTTGGCGGGCTAGTGAACCCGGTAGAGCTGCTGGAAGCTGTCGCCCAACAGGCGATCTTCGACGCTCAGCCCTACTTGTCCCTGACCCGGTTCCTCACAATCCAGCAGCCGGCGCCCTGCCTACAGTTCGCGCCGCCCGATCGTGTACCTCCGCCGTGGGAACTGGTGGACAGGGTCGAGGGCGACGTGCGGGTCCGTCAAGTTCTCGGAGGCCGGCCGGGCTGGCCGGAGATGACGGGCATGGCGGTCATGGATGACCGGAGGTTGCTGCTAACCACTGCGGATGGGTTGATTGAGGTTGATGTAAGGCGTGGTACCGGAACCTGGTTTCTGGCGATGCGAGGGCTACGCGGTGCCCCCCTCGTTCGGGGGGACGGGTCGGTGCTGGTGATCTGCCATGACACCGTCATCGCTTACTGCGACGAAAAGGTTGTCCCGATCGCCGGGGGTCTCCGCGGCGTGGTCGGTCTGTGTGCGGATCGTGAGGGCGATGCGTGGGTGCTGTCGGGGACCGGAGTGGAGTTCGGCGGGGGCTCCGACACACTGTCACTGACGCGCATCGCAGACCAGTTCGGGCGGCAGCAAACGTACGCGGTCGGCTTCAACGCGAGCGTTCATGGCGTGACATGGCTGCATGGCCGTAGCTTCTATCTCGCGGCCGGCGGCAACAGTGGTGTCGTTGATCTCTCCCGCAGCAGCGCCGTGCGGTCTGCTGACCAGGTCAGATCGGAGCAGCCGTACCCCAACCACGTGATCGCGCTCAATGCCTGGACGGTTCTTACCGGATCGGCAAGTGGCAGTGGCGTGGGCGTAACGATTTATCGCACCGACGTTCTCGGCCGGAGTACCGAGCTGCTGGCGCGGTTGAGGCTGAACAAGGTTCAGGGCATGGCAGTGGCCCTAAGCAAGTACGTCTACATCCTCGGCGATGTCCGCGGCAACGATCTTCAGCTGCCTCGACCGGTGATCCTCAAAGCGACGCTTCCACATCGGGCCCAGCCTGCCGAGGTAGGTACGGCGACGCCGCTTCATCAGCTACGGTTGGCGGCAAAAGGGGAGCGGCGCGAGTACGCGCTGGAACCCAAACCAATTGCCGACGGTGGGCAGGCGATTGTCTTCGGCGCTCGGCACCGCGCGAGCGGTGCCCGGGTAGCGTTCAAGAGGCTGAAGATTAAGAATCCGGAGAACGTCGCGCGCATGCGTCGCGAGGTCGAGGCAGGGCAACGTTTCGGCGACAACGCTCACGTCGTACCGGTCCTTGACTTCGACCCAGCCGCCCGTTGGCTCGTAATGCCCCTGGCGTCGGACACTGCGGCCGAGACTCTCGACGAGTTTGAAAGTCCGCTGGGTCTTCTCGAACTCGTCAAGGCGATTTGCGAGGGCCTTCGGCAGCCACACAAGGAAGGCTGGGTTCACCGTGATCTGAAGCCGGCCAACATCTTGAGGATCGACGGAATCTGGGCCGTCGCCGATTGGGGACTGGGCCGACGGCCGCGGGGCCGGACGAGTCAGCCCGGGCGCACCCAGGTCGGCGTGCTCTACGGCACCGAGGGCTTCGCCGCGCCGGAGCTGTCCGACGATGCCCACGAAGCCGGCCCACAAGCCGACATTTACAGCCTCGGACAGCTCATTGGCTGGGCTCGCACGAAGCAGTGGCCGCGAGCCAACCGGCCGCTGGTGCCAGCGGAGACGCCCTGGCATACCGTGGTCGAGGTGATGACCCGCGACGACCCGACCCAGCGACCGGCTACGGTCGACGATGTCCTGGCACTGGTGACCTCTGCCGTGGCAGACACCGGTAACTTGCAGGCGGCTCCAGACTTCGAGCCGTCAGTCCACGGTCCCCTCGTGGTCGCCATAGAGCCGGAGCGCCAGCCTGCAGCACAACAGGTGCTCACACCGGCCCCGGTTCTCGACTCATCAGTCGAGCCGATGGTTGTAAAGGGTTTGCTAGGGCGCGTGGAGTTCGACGGCCACATCGTCACAATCGTCAAGGACGGCTTTGGTCCTCAAATGAAGGGTCATCGCGCCGTAACCATCAATCAGATCGACACGGTCGTTGTCAAACCTGCTACACACTGGAACCACGGCTATATACAAGTCATTGTCGAGGGCCAGTCGCCGGTGCCTGAGCAACGCGGCTTATTCCTCGGCGGCAGGCCGCCTATGGAAGACGCACTGTCGATGTCCTTTCGGTATCGGACCAATGAAGAGATCAGCCGGTTGAAGGAGTCCATTGAGGCGGCCATCGGGCGTGGGCGAACCGTCCAAGGGTGAGCGCGCCAGCTGTGGTGCGAAAAAGCAGCGAAGCTGTGGATATTGTTAGCGGCGCTCAAGGTGCGCGGGCTGGATGATTGGCGGGTACCCGGAAGCCGTTGGACTCGGTTGGCGTGGCCCGGATGCGTCGCCGTTCCATGGACGCCCGCACTCCTCGTCATCCTGCAGGGCCCTT
The DNA here is from genome assembly GCF_044465805.1 of Micromonospora sp. NPDC049497. Classification (NCBI taxonomy): domain Bacteria; kingdom Bacillati; phylum Actinomycetota; class Actinomycetes; order Micromonosporales; family Micromonosporaceae; genus Micromonospora; species Micromonospora sp. NPDC049497. Next base: position 74,608 of record NZ_JBITMC010000010.1, read on the forward strand.
CGCGTTGATCGGGGCGGTCCCTGCCCAGGCGTCGATGCGCTCCCTTCGAGCATCCACGCCGAGTCCGTCGTTGGCGGATTACGCTGGTGGCGTGGGGGGACATCGGCGGGTTCGCGTGCAGGGGGACCTCTATCACCCGGTGGTGCCGCCGGGTGCCGTGTATGTGGGGCGGCAGGGGTTCGGTTTGCGGCGTTCTCCCTGGGCCAATCCGTTCAGCGTTCGGAAGCATGATCGGGCGGAGGCGTTACGCCTCTACAGGCGGTGGCTTGTGGGTCAGCCGGCCCTTGTTGACCGGGCGCGTCGGGAACTCACGGGGAAGCAGTTGGCGTGCTGGTGCCGCGTCGAGGACGCGTGCCATGCCGACGTGCTGGCCGACATCATCGGTTGAGGTTCGATCGGTATCGCGCGGTGGGCCGTCGCGGTGCGTAGACACCGCCGATGCTGAAGGACTGCGGTCTTGCCGCTTGGTTGCCTACGTAGAAGGCGACGTCGCGGTCAGCGGCGCAGAGCTGGGTGAGGAACTTGTTTCTCAGCTGCTCTGCGGCCTCCGCGTCGGTGAGCTGGTCCAAGCGGCGTTGTAGGGCGACGAACTCCCAGTCCCAGAGTGTCTGCTGGTGGCCGCGGCAATGACGGTCTGCGCAGCGGTAGCGGTAGGCGCCGGTGAATCGTGGTGCTTGAAGCGGACTGCGCTTGGCCGGTGCCAGTAGGTCGAGCTGGTTGAGGTAGCCAGCAATCTTCTTGCGGTCCTCCGCCGACCAGCCGGGGTGTCGCTTGACCTGTAGAGCCGAGATGTCGGCCACGCGAATCAGCGCGATCGATCGTGCGCTCGGGTCGTCGCGGGCCTGTTCTTTGAGCCGGCACATGGAGTCTTCGACGAGTGGATCGAGGATGTTTCGACGCGACTGCTGACTGGCGAGGTGCCGCTCGGGGGTGATGGTGTCCACGATCGGCTTCCAGCTCTCGTGCCGCTGGTCCTGTCTGGCTGGCAGCGCCTCAACACGGATGATGTCGTACTTGTGGAACTTGCCGTCGTCGTCAAGGTCTCGATAGTGGACCGGGTAGAGGCGAATCCATCCCGTCCAGGGTGGGTCGATGCCCAGTGCCCCGACGCAGACCGTCTCTCCGTACCGGGCGGAGGGGTTGGGTGCCGCTTTCACTGTGATCAGGAGGCGGAGTTTCGCCGGTCGTGCCAGGACTGGTTTCGGTCTCGGCTCTTCGTCGGTGCTCGGTCCCCACAACGGAAGCTGTTCCAACGGAACCACCCACATCGCTAAATGCAGCTGATCAGACACATTCAGTTACATAGACAGTCTCACATCTAGGGGATCTGGCGCTAGCCGGCCGGGGCGAGGGGCAGCTGCTTAGCTGAACGCCGGCGCGGAGGGCTCACCTGGATTCGTCACTTTCAGTAACCACTGTCTCAGTGTGTGGCGCTTCATCGCCGAGCCGGGAAGGCGCGTGTCAGTCGTTTCTGGCGATCGGTACCGCGGTGCGGTGCTTCCCTTGGAGATCAACTTTGGGTGGCCCGGTTTGACCGCTTCATTTCCTTCGTCCTCGGCTCTTCGACTGATTCACTGAACAGTGATCTCCAAAATCGGCCCCAAAACCACGGTTTGGGTATGTGGGTGCTCGCACGGCCCGCCGACGCCTGGCCCAACGGCTTACGGCGGGCGCTGTCTCCGGTCACGGGGTCCCCGGCTTCCGATCTCCCGGTCAGAGCATCGACCACTCTCTGTGCAGCTGTGGGAAACAGGATGTCGGGCCGCCGGGGCTCGGAGGGATCATCAGGAAATGGGTGACCAGGATGCCGCGCGGCGGTTGTCCCCGCGGCGGTGGCGGATCCTGTCGTACCTGGCACAGCATGGTTCTGCGTCGACGCTGGACGTGGCGCTTGTTTGTGCGGTGTCGCGGCTGACCGCTCACCGGGACTTGGTGGGGCTGCACGAGGCGGGACTGGTGCGCCGCGAGCGTTCGCCGGAGGACCGGACCCATACCTGGTGGTACGAGGTCAAGGCGAAAGGGACGGAGGTGCTCCGGCGTGCTTTGACGGCGTCGGGGCGGCCGGTGCCGTTGCGGTTGAGTCAGCGGTCCTCCGGTCGGGCGGATGCCCTGCTGTTTCTGCCGTTGATCGAGGTGTCACGGCGCAACCCGGGGCGGTGCGAGTTGTTCCAGTGGCTGGCGATGATGGAGACGTCGTCGTGGTTGCGCCAGTACGACCTGGCGCAGTTGCGGGCCGACGGCTACGGCATATGGCTGCAGGACGGGCGGTGCCTGCGGTTCCTGGTACACGTCGACCGTGGCCCGGTCGGCGACGTTGTCGCCGAGCATGAGCGGCCGGCGTCAGGGCTGGGTGGACTGTGGCCGGCTACCGCGTGCGGGCCGGCTGGTGCCGGCCGGGGCGGTCCTTCTAATCGCTCAGGACGCCGACCGAGAGGAACGGTTGCGGACCGACCTGCTCCGGGAGCCACTGCGGAATGCTGTCGCCACGACCACGCAGCAGTTGTTGTATCGCCACTGGCCAGACGATCAGGTATGGCAGGTGCCGGGCGAGAGTGGTAGGCGCCGCCTCATCGAGGCCGGATCCTGACCTCACCACGTCACGATGCCTCTACCACCGCCAACCTCCTGATCGTGACGAGGGCAGCGGCGTGGTGCTGGAGTCAGCGGCGTCGTGCTGCCCTGCTACCCCTACGCTGGCGATATGAGGAAGTTCAGCGCGGACCGGACTGGTAGGTGCTGATGAACCGGCATGCGGCGGCACATGCCGAGGCGATCCCTGACGCGATCCGGGCGGAGGTGGAGACGCTCTGGCGCTACCACGACATGCGTCACGAGTTGCTCCCGTGCGACGTGGGGATCGGGTTGGGCAGTCATGACCTCGGCGTGGCTGTCATCGCAACGCGCTTGTTTCACGAGGGCCTGTTCCCAAGGATCGTGTTCACCGGCGCGAACGCCCCGACGACCGTCGAGCGGTTCCCCCGTGGAGAAGCAGTGCACTACCGCGAGTACGCCCTCGAGCAGGGCGTACCCGCGGAAGCGGTTCTCGTGGAGCCGCGTGCCACGAACACCGCCCAGAACCTGGAGTACTCGCGTCAGCTCCTGACCGAACACCGGATCCCGGTGAAGTCGGTGCTGATCATGTCGCGGCCCTACCAACAGCGTCGGGCCTACGCCACGTGCAGGCTGATGTGGCCGGAGGTCGATGTGGTGTGCGCGTCGAACCCACTCGAACTGGACGACTACGTGAGCAGCATCGGCGACCCGCGGCGGGTGGTGGACATGCTGGTCGGCGACACGCAGCGGATCGAGGTGTACGCCGAGCGCGGGTTCGCGATCCCGCAGGAGATGCCGGACGAGGTACGGGCGGCCTTCGAGCGCCTGGTGGCGGCTGGCTACACGAGCCGGCTGATCTGAGCCCAGCTACCAGCGCGGCCCTCCCGACCGGACGCCCATCCGGTCGCTGAGTTCGACGGCCAGTCGGGGTGGCCGGGGGCGGGTGAGGATGTCCCGGACGAGGTCGCGGGAGAGCCGGTGGTAGCGCACCTGGTTGGGGCCGATGACCTCGGCGTCCAGAAGCGCCGCGAGCGCGTCGTCGATGCGGTTCCATCGGGCGAGGGCTCGGGCGGTTTCGATGGCGTGCCGAACCTGCCGCTCGATGGGCACGGTGCTGGTGTCGAGTGGGGCGCCGATGGCGATGGCGCGTTGCACGTCGCCGAGTTCCATCGCCACGGTCGTCTTGTGGATCGACACGTTGGTCGGCCCGAACGCGGTCCACACGTGGTTGCCATCGGCACCGAGCCGCTGCGCGGCGGCATCGGCCTCGGCGATGTGGGTGTCGGCCGAGGCGCGGTCGTCGTCTCGGGCGGCGGCCAGCGCGCAGACGAGGTGCAGGCTCCCGTAGACCGACAGCAGCTGCGGAGTCGGCTTGAGGAGCCGTGGTTCCAGGAACTGCGCCGCCGTGGCGGCGAGGCCGCGGGCTTGGGCGTACTCGCCGATGGACGCCAGCGAGTGCGCGGCGGAGCGGCTGAGTGAGCCGATGACCACGTGATCGTGGCTGGCGTTGGCGGCGGCCAGCCCCCGGCTGGCGGCGGTCCACGCGAGGTCACCTTCGCCCAGCTTGGTAAGGAACAATGCGGCGAGCTGGTGGGCGTAGGCGGTCATCGCATGCGCGCGCTGGCCGTCGTCTCCGTCGTACGCCTCGGTGGCGGTGAGGCAGTCGTGGATGAGGTAGGGCAGCCGGCGGGCGAGGGTTCCGTACCGCGAGTGCTGGTAGGCGGTCCAGATCTCGGCGACGTCGTTCTCGATCTCGCGCAGAGCGGGGGCCTCGACGTCCCCCGTGCTGGCCAGCGCCGGCGCGAGGTGACGATAGTCGTGAAGCGCGGCCCGCAAGGCCGGGATCGTCTCGCGCCCTGAGTCGTCCGACCACTCGAACAGGCTCGGTGCACCGATCAGGTCGCCGAGGGACACGTCGAGGGCCTTGGCGATCGCGCGTATGACCGACAGCCGGTCCAGGTCGGCCCGGTTCGTCTCGACCTTGCGTAACCACTCCTGCGTCTTGCCGACCAGACCGGCCAGCACCTCCTGGGAGAGCCCTCGCCGACGCCGGTAGAAGGCGACGCGCTGGCCGATCGTCATGTCGTCCGTCATCCCTCGCACACCATCACCCTGCCCGCTGAAGCCCGCCGGACCCGGTACGGATTTTCCCGGTCCTCCGTATGGACCGCCCCTACGTTCAGTTCACCCCGGATCACCGGCGCGTGTCGATGCCGGTGTCGGGATCACTGACAGGGAGCTGCAGATGGAGGGATCGATGAGCGGCGCACCACACCACGGCTTGGGTCGCTGGCTCGGCCCGTCCGGGAGCGAACTGTCTCGGCGCCTTCCCCGCCTGCGTACCGCCATGAGGGCTGCGCGGGTGGGTGATCGGCGGTCTGCTCCCAGCCGCCGTGATGCGGCGGCGGGCTCGCCATTCCCCCCGGCGAGCCCGCCGCTCATCGTCCCTGGTGGGGGTGGCGGCATGACGGTGTACGTCTCGCGTAACGCCATGGCTGGCCAGTCCCGGCGCCCCGAGTCTGGGGGGACGGATTCGCCGGGGCAGGTGTGGCCGGCTGATCCGCCGCTGCTTACCTTCGTGTGGCGTCGGCTGTTCGAGCAGCAGGCCCGCGAGGGCGGTCGCCGGTGACTGACCAGCAGCGTCGTCTTTCGGTGAACCGGCTCGCGCCAGCCGAGGTGGAACATCTGCCGATGCGCCCGCTGTGGCTGTGCCGCCGATGCGGGCAGCCGTGGCCCTGCGGCGCAGCGAAGCTCGCGCTCCTGGCCGAGTACCGCGAAGTGCCGGTGAGCCTGTTCCTCTACCTGGCCGGCTGCCTGCACGACGCGATCGACGACCTGCACCGGCTCAACCCGAGCGTCACGGGCAGCGCCGCCGACATGTTCGACCGGTTCCTCGGCTGGCCCGCCCGCCACACCCACGCCTACCGGATCAGTACCACCACGGCCGGCAGCATCGAGGAGGCCACCTCGTGAACGGCATCGGCCTCATCAATGCCACCGGCCAGCCGGCGATCGCTGGCAGCTTTCACACCCTGGTCGTGCAGCCGACGAGCTTCTGCAACCTCGACTGCACCTACTGCGCCGGTGCGCAAGCGACCGGTCGAGCAGATCGCGATCGTCGACGGCACCCTGATCCCCACCCGCGATCACCGCCTGGCCGTCAGGAGCAAGAACTATCGGTACTCGACCAACCTGCAGGTCGCCATCGACGCCAGCACCCGCCTGGTCATCGCCATCGGCGACCCGCAGCCCGACAACCGCAACGACACCATCGTCTACCGCACCTCCGGCATCGCCGAGAAGCTGCACGGCAGGCCGGTGATGGCCGACGGCGGCTACCGCGGCAACCCCGAAGTGATCATGCCGTACCGCAAGCCCAACGATGGCAGCGACCTTGCGGACTGGAAGCAAGCCCTCAACGTCGAACACCGCACCGTCCGAGCAGGGGTCGAACACGCCCTGGCCAGGATGAAATGCTTCAAGATCCTGCGCGACTACCGCCGCGCCGCCCACACATTGGCCGACGCCGCTTCCGGCATCGCCAACCTCCACAACATCATCCTCGCCGGCTGACCACCGAGCCCACGCCCGGCAACGCCTTCACCCAGTTACGAGACGTCCCTTAGAAAGCATTACTATTCGACGATCGCACCGTTGCGGGCGAGGTGGTCGCGGACTGCCTGCTGCAGGCCGGTGGCTTCCCGGAAGATCGCACCACGGACCTTGGTGCTCAGGTTCGCCGTGGCGACCTCAGCGCAGGTAGCCAGGTCATAGGCACTGAGGCCGCCATAGGCGTCGGCGACAACCAGAAGGCCCCGGTCGGTGAAGGTGAAGCTCGTGGCATGGCGGTTGGGGTTGATCTCCAGGATCGGCCGAGCAGGCTCGTCGACGCGGAACACGCGAATGCCGCCGGCGAACGGGACGGCGGCGAGGCTGCCGTCCCGGCTCAGCTTGAACGCGCGCGGGCTGCGAGCCGGGTAGTCGAGGCTCCGGTTGAAGGGTTTCGCCGACGGGTCCAAGAAGTCGATCAGGCGCACGCTGCTTGTGTCGACGTCGAGCAGCATCAGGCGCAGACCGTCGTCGCTGACTGATATCACGCCGACGCCACTCTCACCATAGAGCTGAATGTTGTCCGCGTCGACCTCAGGGACCCGCAGGGTCCGGTGCGGTTCGTAGCGAAGGTCTCCGCCTGCGCCGATGAGCAGCTCGAAGACTTCGACCTCGGATGTCGGAAGGGTCTCGTTGTGGTCGACGCTCAGCACGTTGAGGCCGAACACCCGGCCGACCCCATTCGCCTCGAAGGTCACATTGGCCGGTTCAAGGAGGATCTCGGCGATCAACACGTCAGCGGCGATGTCGCGCAGAGTAAGCAACTCGCCGTTCTCGTGCTGGTGCAACTCCAGCAGGTAGTGCTTCTCGCCGATCTGCCACGCGTCGCCGGTGACCCCGCGGATCGGACGGGGTGAGACCGTGCCGGTCGCCGGATCGTGTAGCACGCTGGCGAGCCGCGACGCCGTCGTGTCGTCCCGGTAGACGACAAGCGTCTTGCCGTCGTCGAACATCACGCCGCCGTCCACCTTGTCCGGCGCTTTGAAGATCAGCTCGGGATCGCCGGACAGCGTCCACAGGTAGACCCGGTTGTCCCGGGTAAAGCAGACAACCGGCAGGTCGCCGCGGCTGCCGAGGGAATTCACGGCGCCGCGCGCGAAGCCGAGGTAGTCGGCAGTGGCAAGACGGGCGCCGGTCAGATCTGCGCCAGCCAGGTCCACGTCCTCTAGGTCGGCGTACTCGAACCTGGCTCCGCGCAGCGAGCAGCCGGCCAGGCTCATCCCCGCGTCAAACCGATCCAGCCGCGCCGACCGCAGGTCGACGCCGTCGAGCTGTCGATCGCGCAGCGTGTTCGGGTCGATCCGAGCAATGATTTCGATGAGGTTCGCGCCCAGCAGGCTCTCGTTGTTGTCGGACAGTTCCGCAGTGCACCGCAGGTACTCGACAAGCGACTCGATCGGGTTCGCGGTCAGCATCGGGCTCATCAGGTCGAAGACGGCGGGAGTGTCGACACTGACAGCGGAGTCGGCGAGCTGCTGGAGGTCCTCCGGGCGCCATCCGATCGCGGCGGCGCGCTCGTCAGCCGGGATGGACGGCAGCTCTGACCACGTGAACCTCGGCTCGCACGTAGGCCGTACCGACCCGATCAGGGTCATGAAGTCCTCGTTCATCACGCCGAGCTTGGCCGCCATCCGATATGCGGCGAAGAACTCGAGCAGCGAGCGATGGGCCGGGGAGTAGTCGCCCTCCGAGTTCCGGACCAGCATGGTCTGCCCGAGCATGTCGTAGTGCCAGTGGTCCAGGTCGCGCTGTTCCTGGACAGCGGGACCAAAGCACGCGCGGATGTGGTCGGGAATCGCACGGTAGTTGATGCTGAGGATCGACTCCTTGAGCATGTACGCGGACAGCTCGCACAGAAAGTAGACCTTGTCGGCCAGCGACGTGAACGTACGTTCGGCCCGAATGTCAGCATCAATCTTGTGCTGCACCGCGTACAGGTAGACGCGGGAGATGTCCACCTTCGCACCGCCCTCGATGGCCGGCAGCGCGGAGAGCACGAGGTCAGCCATGACCGGGCGCCGTATGAGGTCGACCAGGTCCTGATTCTGCAGGATGACGTCCTTCGCAGGACCGCTTGTCAGCTTGTCGAGCAGCTCATCCACCTGGTCGTCGTCGAATGGCTCAAGCTCGACCACCTCAAACTGCGGCGGCTCGCCGGTCAGGGCCTGCGTCGAGGCGGCCAGCCGGGCGCTGAGCACATCGCGGCCCTCGCGCGCCTCGGGGAAGTGCTCGGTGCGGCAGGTAAGCAGCACCTTCGAACCGGGAACGACAGCCCGGGCCAGCTCCCAAAAGTTGTTGATCATCGCCTGGCGGTCGACCCGGGCGGCCATCTCGTCGAAGCCATCGAAGATCAGCAGCAGTCGACCCATCCGGTTCAACGCCTCGAAGACGCCGTAGCCGCCGGGCAGGATCTCGTGCTTGCGGAAGAAGAACTCGCTGAACAGCGACTCAAGGCTGACCGCCTTGGCGTAGTCGCGCAGCGGGATCACCAGCGGCAGGCGGGGCCGTTTGCGGCCGGAGGCCTTGGCCGCCCGCCACTCCTGGGCGATGGTCCAGGCGAAGTGGAGGCTGAACCAGCTCTTGCCCATGCCGAACTCGCCGAGGATTGACAGGTGTTCCTTGGTGTCGTCGTCCAACCAAGAGCGCACATAGTCGCCCAGCCCGCCCTCGCGCCACGAGTAGACGCTTCGCGCGGCGATCCGGCCGCTGCCGCTGCCGCGGTCGGGCTCGTCCTTCACGCAGGACGGCGGCACGAACCGCTCGTCGATCTCGCGGTCGCGGACCTCGCGCTCGAGCCATTTCAGGTACGGCTCGAAGTCGGCGCTCTCGTCGATCAGCTCGTCGAGCGTGTAGCAGTAGACCTGTTCGAGCTGCTCGTCGACAGCGCGGGCGGCCTTGCTGATCCGCTGAGGCACGACCACCCAGCCCTCGGATGCGTGGTGGGCCGTCACCAGCTTAGCGGCGCGGGTGACGTCCGGGGCGCTGAGCTCGCCAGTCTTGCCGAGGACGACCGCGGTGTCGTACCCGCGGCGGGCCGGCACCCGCACCAGCCAGACGAACTCGGCCGGGCCGGACTCGACTTCCCGCAGAATGCGGTATTCCACAGCGGCGAACCACTCGCGCAACTCGTTGGCCAGGTGCCGGATCGAGGTGATGGCCCCGCCCTCCTGCCGCAGGATCTCCTCGCGGGTGCCCATCCGGTCAATTCGCCTGATCAGCCCGGCGAGGGTCTCCTGGATGTCGTTGACGCCGAGCTCCATCCTGGTCTCGGCGGCGGTGCGGGTGCGGTCGACAAGGCGGTTGAAGACTATCGAGAAGCCGGTGACCTCACGGGCCAAGTTGTAGTCAAGACGACCGAGCGCGCCGGTCTCCTCATTCCACTGGAGGATCTCGGCGACCTCGCGGTCGAGGTGAGCTGGGTCGCCAGTCACGAAGGACCGCTCGAACGCCTCGCGCACGTACTGGTTCTGAAACAGCCGGAGCACAGGTTCCGGCTTGCCGTAGCAGTACTCGACCACCGTGTAGGTGTAGATGCCCGCGAAGTCGGGCGGTGGCGCATCCGGCGCCATGCCCAGCTTGTGCAGGACCGCAACCACGCCCTCCTGGCGTTTCAGCTTGTCGGTTGCAGGCTTGGCGATGGCGCTCAGGACCCGTAACGCCGTGGATAGCTCCGCTCCAGACATGACTGCCTTGTATCACATCGCCCCGCCAGGCGTAGCCGAGGAGCGCTCTACGGGCAAAATTCTGCCGGTGATGCCCGAACGTGGGTCGGTCAGCTGGTTCTTGATAGCCGTCGTGGCAGATCATGTCTCCAGCCGTGCGCCGGACGAAGACCGCCGCGTCCTCGATCCATAGCTGTTCGCCGACGTGCAGAGTAGGGAGCGCCCCTTGAACCTCGTCATGCGTGACGCTGCCCTTCGAGTCGACGGACGGGCTGATCAGTGGATGCTCACCGGGTGCTCCGTCGCCAGGGACAGGTCCGCAACGGGTGGGCTGAGTGGGACGCAGTCTCAAGAAAGCAGCGCCATGAACGCGAACAGATGGACTCCAGCGACCGACATGGACCAAGCAACATGACCAAGGCCAATCTCTTAATCCGCGGGTTCGGGGTTCGAGTCCCTGGCGGCGCACCAGCAGTAACACCCTCAGGGCCGGTCATGATGACCGGCCCTGACCCCTTTTGGTGACCCCTACGTCAGGCATCGAACAGATAACCGAGCTTGTCTGTGGTCGACCGCTGAGCTTGGCGGGTCACCTCAACGTAGATCAGCTTTGTGATGGTCGGGGAGCTGTGCCCCAGCACGTCCTCCCAACGCAAGCCAACGCTTCATCACGGCGGAGGCCGAGAGCCAGCGCCACCGCGTAGAGGGCGTACAGCCGATCCGACCGCGCGACTTTCAGCAACAGCTTGGCTTCCTCACCTGTTAGTGGCGAGAACCGCAGCCGGTACCGTGCGCAAGGCGTAGGTTCCGCGCCGGGTTTTCTGAGATCAGCCCGCCGATCACTGCGTCTTGCAGCGCCAAGGCGGTGGACCCCGCCGGACAACCCCGTACGTCGGCGAAACCGCTGGGCAGCGCCGGGCGAGGCTGACGGCCCGTTGTCGGCTCCTGAGAGTGTGGGGCGCACACCGGGGGGCACAAGACACTGGTGGTCCGTCAGGACAGCTCCGCTCCTCAACAGGGCAGGTCGAGGGCAGCCCGGGGTGGGTGCGGCGGCCGGGCCGGCGGTAGCTGGTCGGGTTGAATCCCCTCGGCACGTCGCGGTGTTGCGGTAGAACTCTGGAGTGAGCCGAAAACGGCTGGAGGAATTCAGCGATGCGGTCTTCGCGGTCGCGATCACGCTACTGGCGCTGAACCTCGCGGTGGCCGGCCCGGGTCATGGCCCGCTTCTGCATCAAGTCGCGGACCACTGGCCTTCATTTGTCGCCTACCTGATCAGCTTCGCCACGATCGGGCTCATCTGGATCAACCATCACGCCCTCGTCCAGAACGTCGCCGTCGTCGACCGGACGCTGGCCCTCCTCAACCTCGTCCTGCTGGTGTTCGTCGTCCTCATTCCGGTAGACACGGCGACGGTGGCCAAGTACCTCGCGCTGGGCGGGCAGGACGCCCGGGTGGCGGTGATTCTGTATGCGGCTGCCTTCATGGGGATGGGGCTCAGCTTCGCCGGGATCTTCGAATGGACCTTGCGTTCCGGGCGGCTCCGGCAGCCGTTGCCGAAGCGGGCCCGTTGGACGGCGCGGCTGCGATCCGGGGCAGCGTCGGTCCTGTATCTGGCCGCGGTCGCCGTCGCCTTCGTCAGCCCGCCGGTGGCACTTGCCATCATCGCCGCCGTCCCCGTTTACTACATCTTCGAACGCCTCGAGGTGGTCGGCTCTCCTGCGGGCGACCGGCAGCAATGAGCCGCTGCCGCGCGAGGATCCAGCCCGGATTGCGCGTCCGGAGCTAATCCCCGGTTCCACTGCGGACGCTACGACTCGTGCCGGAAGCGCCTTACAAGCGAGGGTCCGCAGGCGAGACCTGGCCCCTACGTGACCCCAACCCGCCGCCAAGACAGCACGATGAGCCAAGCCAGCAGTGGACGGCTGCCGACGGTGTGACGGTGAGCAAGGACAAGGCGGGTGTCCTCTTAATCCGCGGGTTCGGGGTTCGAGTCCCTGGCGGCGCGCCAGCAATCATCTGGGCATTCACCCCTCTTGGGTGGGTCCCAGATGTCGTTTCGGGCGAGCGACAAGTGCCGCTACCCGCGCCGGTTCTCTGGGCGGACGGGGACGTCGGAGCGCTCCTTCATACTCGGCCCATGGCGGAAGCGCTGCGATACGTGGCGATTTGACGCGAGCGCCGCCTGCCCCGGCGAAATCCGTTGGTGCCCAACCGCTCTCTGCGGTTGGGTCGCCCCATGAGCATCATGCTGGGCATCCCGAGCGTCGACGAGATGTCTGCAGCGGTCGCCGCGCTCAAGCGGTGGCAGTACGACGGGGGACCGCTGCATCTGCATTCCGGCGATCTCGGCTGGTACTCGCTGAATGGTGCCGAGGCCACGGCCGCTGCCCTCCGGATGTGGTCGCGCGACGGGGAGGTTCTCGCGATCGGCCTGCTGGACGGTCCCCAGCTGCTGCGCATGGCCATCGCTCCCCACTGGCGCGACGACGAGGAGCTGGCCCACCAGATCGCCGCCGACGTGGACGAGCCGGCACGTGGTGTCCTGGTTCGCGGCGGCGCGACCGTCGAAGCCCGAGGTGCGGAGCCTCTCACCCAGGTGCTGCTGAAGCGGGGTTGGGAGCGGGACGACCCGTGGACACCGTTCCACCGCACGCTCTCCGACCCGGTCGAGGACTGCGGTCTGCGTATCGAGACGATCGGGCCCGATCGCGCCGAGGAGTGGGTCACCGTCCACTGGTCGGCGTTCCGCGGCTCGACCTTCACCGATGCCGACCGACGTCTCAGGGTGGGGCGCTGGCTCGCCATGGCTGGTGGCCCGTTCTACGGCGACGCACGGAGCCTCCTGGCATCCGACGAGCACGACAATGCTGTGGCAGTGGCGACCGTGTGGTCAGCCGGGCCCGGGCGGCCGGGACTTCTCGAGCCGATGGGTGTCCACCGCCGTCACCGAGGCCATGGTTACGGCACAGCGATCACGCTTGCCGCCGCCGCGGCCCTCCGTGACATGGGCTCGCCCAGCGCGAGTGTGTGCGTGGAAAGCTCCAACGTCGGCGCCGTGGCCACCTACGCCTCGGCCGGCTTCACCCCGTCAGCCGACGTGGCCGATCTGCGCCGCGGCCCCCGGCGGTGAACACCCGATCAGAGCGTCAGACCGGCTCAGACGGCGGCGGGTGCCGCTGCGGTGCCCGGTCCGCGGTACAGGGCTCACGGCCGCGCTGAGAGATCGGTCCCTCGTCTCGACAACGGGGACGACTACGCCGTTGGGGCCTCTGCGACGGCGGGGTGCGGCTCGTGTGGTGCGGTGCGCCGGACGACCTGGATACCGGTGGTCGTGGCGATCACGACTGTCACCGATGAGGCGACCAGCAACAGCGTGGTCTCGGCGAGGACGGTACGCATGTGCTCGCCGCCGTTCGCCACAGCGGACAGGTACTGCACGGCAGAGATCAGACTGAGAAGTGCGGCGGCGATGGCGCTCATCCGCCACCGCGCCATTGGCGCCGCGGGTGCGACCGTCCGCCCGGCGCGCCAGGTCTGCACCATCCAGTTGCCGACCGTACGGGCAGCCGGCACGTGGCGACAGTAGCGCAACGCCCACCGCGTAGACGGGCGGTGGTCAGCCGGCGGACAGGACCTCACGAAGCTTCGCGGCGAACTCCTCGGGCTTGCCCGCGTAACCGAACTCGCCGCCGAGGAACCCCCCGTGGTGGCTCGGGAAGACCGTGGCCTCCTGCCCGAGCAGAGCCGCGGTGCCGAGGGCCGTACGCGCGGTGTACGTCCCGGCCGACTCCTCGCCGACCGCGACCACGATGCGCGTCGGCGCGGCAGTGAGCCGGTCCGGGTCGGGGCGGTAGTCGGTGATCGCCCACGAGTTCTTCGACAACAGTGGATCGTCGCGGGTGCCGTCGTCGCCGGTCGGCATGCCGAACGCTGCCGGATCGGGCGTGGGCTGGGCGAAGTACTCGTCGGTGAACTCGCCCTGCCAGGACGTCATCGCGATGAAGGCGGCCATGCCCGCGCCGAAGCCGTTCGCCTGATACGCCTCGTGGAAGCCGGCCCGGGCGCGCTCGGCGCCGGCGGCGTCGGGAAGCACGGCGTTGATCGGCGGCTCGTGCGCCACCAGCGTGACGACGTCGCCGGGGTGGGTCGCGACCAGTTCGAGCGCGGTCACCGCGCCGCCGCTGCTCGCGAACACGTCGACCGGACCGGCGTCGAGCGCCTCGATCAGCAGGTGGAGGTCGGCCGCCTGCTGCTGCGGCGTGTGGTCGGACCGGCCGTCCCTCCGGGTGCTGCGACCCAGGCCGCGAGGGTCGTAGGTGACGACCGTGCGGTCCGTGAAGTTGGCGGCGAGCGCGTCGAAGCCCTCGGCGGTCATCGGCTGGCCGGTCATGAGCAGCGCGGGCCGGCCGTCGGCCGGCGGGAGCGGTCCGCGTACGTCGTAGACCAGGTCGGCGCCGGGTGCGATGAGTGTGTGGGTCTCTTTCATCGTCATGCCGGTGAGACTACGAGCAAGCTCAGACGTTCGCGGGCAGCAGCCGGCGCAGGACCCTGCGGCGCGTCGGTACGTGGGCTGTCATCGGCTGAGGAGCGATCGCGGCAGTCCGAACAGGGGGAGGACGTTGTTCTCGAAGCGCGTCAGGGCGCAGATCCGGTCGCCGGACAGGGTGAGGACGTAGAGGCCGATGCCGTGGCTGACGCCGTGGGAAGCGCGCAGGTAGGCGCCGAACGCGGGCTGGCCGTTGGCTCGTGTGGGGACGAGGTCGAACCTGCGACCCGCGCGGAAGATGCCGGCGCAGAAGCGGGCCACGACGTCTCGGCCCTCGTACTCGAAGGGCATCGGTGGCATCGACATGAAGACGTCGTCGGTCAGGAGGGCCACCAGCGCGTCGAGGTCGGCGGACTCCCACGCGCGGAGGAACGCCGCCACGATCGCGTCCTCGGAGGGTGAGCCGGAGGCGGGCGGCGGTTCGCGGTCGCCGGTCGTGGGCCGTCGGTGCTTCAGTGTGGTGCGCGCCCGTTTGAGGGCGCTCTTGACCGACTCGACGCTGGAGTCGAGCATGTCGGCCACCTCGTCGGCGTGGAATCCCAGGACGTCGCGCAGGATGAGCACGGCGACCTGGCGAGGCGGCAGGATCTGCAGGGCGGTCACGAAGGCCAGGGAGACGGCTTCCGTCTGCTCGTAGCGGGCCTCCGGACCGGGCGGCACGCCGATGGCGCCCTCGAGGAGGGCGTCGGGACATGGCTCGAGCCAGACGACTTCGCCGAGGCGGGTCGGCTCCGGCGGTTCGACATGGGGCACATCCCACTCCTTGGCCGGGCGGCGGCCGGCCGAACGGCGCGCGTTGAGGCACCGGTTGGTAGCGATGCGGTAGAGCCAGGTGCGTAGCGAGGCGCGTCCCTGGAACCCGGCGAATCCTCGCCAGGCGGCGAGCAGGGTGTCCTGCAGGGCGTCCTCGGCGTCCTGGATCGATCCGAGCATCCGGTAGCAGTGCACCTGCAGTTCCCGGCGATACGGCTCGGTCAGCTCCCGGAACGCGTCGCCGTCCCCGGCCCGTGCCTTGGACATCACCTCGGCTGTCGCTTCCCCCACCCTCGGGTCACCTCTTCCCGCTTCTCGTCGCTCTCTTCTGTACGGACACCGGCCAAGCGGTGAACGGGGCGGTCCGACGCGCGCCACTTTCTCGACGTCGCGGTGTCTGCATCAGTGTCAGCTGACAACGCCCGCCAAGGAGAAGCGCAATGGGAAAGATCGTCATCAGTGAGAACGTCTCGCTCGACGGAGTCACCCAGGACCCGACCGGCGAGGAGGGTTTCCGGCTCGGCGGCTGGTTGAGCCGGGTCGGGGACAGGGACCGCGAAGAGTGGGCCAAGGTCGAGTGCGCCGAGGCGCTGGGCAGCGAGGCGATGCTGTTGGGCCGGCGGAGCTACGAGTTCTTCTCCGCGCGGTGGCCGTCCCGCAGTGGTGCGTGGGCAGACAGGTTGAACAGCATGCCCAAGTACGTCGTGTCCTCGACCATCGAAGATGCCACCTGGAACAACTCCACGGTCCTGCAGGGCGACGTGGTGAAGGAGGTCTCGGCGCTGAAGCAGAGGGCGAGCGGGGACATCGTCGTCTACGCCAGCGGCCGGCTCGTGCACACGCTGCTGGAGCACAGGCTCGTCGACGAGCTGCGGCTGATGATCTACCCGGTGGTGCTCGGTGCCGGCCGGCGTCTCTTCGGCGAGACCGGCGACAACGAACCGATGCGGCTGGTCGACAGCCGCACCGTCGGCGACAGCCTCGTCCTCGTCACCTACCAGCCCCTCCGAGACGCCTAGCCACAGCTCGAAGCGAGCGTCACCACCAGGGAAGGTGTGGGGCCGGCGGCAGGTTCGGCCGCCGGCCCCACCGCTGTCAGCCGCCGCTCACGGTGGCGCCGGTGGTGCGCGCGGGCACGAGCGGTGCATCGGTGGAAATCGTTGTCCTGCGCAGTGGACCCTCCGACGAGGTCGTGTTCACCTGCGTCCAGAACGAACCGATCGGCCGTATTTCTCGTGTTGAGAGTCAGGGTCGCCAATCAGAGTCACGGAGGCACGATGCCCACGGTGCGAACTGGTCCGGTCGTCGGACTGCTGGTGCAGGCCGTCCTGCTCGCGATGCTCGCCGGCACGGTCGGCCTCGGCGCGGCCGGATGGCTGGCGGGGCTGGGGTACGGGATGATCCTGTGCGCCCTGCTCAGCCGGGGCCTGACCCGTTCCGGTGCGCGTGGCCTGAGCCCGGCCGACCGGGTGACCCTGGGCCGGGCGATCCTCGCCGGCGGCGTGACGGCACTGGCGGCGGACTCGTTCGACCGGCCGGCGCCGGTCGCGCTGATGGTCACCCTCACCGCCGTGGCGCTGGCGCTGGACGCGGTGGACGGGTACACGGCCCGCCGGACCGGGACCACCAGCGAGCTGGGTGCGCGCTTCGACATGGAGGTCGACTCGTTCCTCGTGCTGGTGCTCTGCGTCTACGTGGCACCGTCGGCGGGCGGCTGGGTGCTCGCGATCGGCGGGATGCGGTACGCCTTCGTCGCCGCGAGCTGGGTGCTGCCCTGGATGCGTGGATCGTTGCCGCCGCGCTACTGGCGCAAGGTCGTCGCGGCGATCCAGGGCGTGGCGCTCACGGTGGCGATGGCCGAGGTGCTCGCTGGTCCGCTGACGGTCGTCGTGCTGGTGCTGTCGCTGGCGCTGCTCGTCGAGTCGTTCGGCCGCGACGTCCGCTGGCTGTGGACGACCCGTACCACCCGCCGCACGACCGTTGAGGAGACGCCGGCCCGCCCGAGCAGGGTGGAGATCCGGGCCCATGCGGGCCTCGCCGCGCACCGGGGCATCGAGGGCCCCGTCGTTCGACGGGGCGGACCGGCCCGGGAGACTCCGGGTGGACCGGCGAGGCACGAGCCCCCGCGGGTCCCGGCGGCTCGGAACGGGATCGTCCGGGTCTGAAGCCCCCCGCCGTCGCCTCATCACGATCAACGGAAGGACGCCCAGGTTGTCGCTCATGACGCGGGTACGCCGGCGACCGGCCCGGGGACGGTGGCCGGTGCGGGACGACCCGGCGGCGGACGGGCACACCGACCGTACGCCGGGCGGTGCCGCCGACGACGATCCCGCCGCCCGCGGCCGGACCTGGCGGTCCGTCCGGAGCCGGCTGGCGACCGTCCTGGCCGCGCTGCTCGTGCTGCTCGCGCTCACCGCGCCGTACGACTTCGGTCGTCTCTCGCCGGGCGCCTTCGTCCGGATCCCCCTGGAGGCGCTGCTGCTCGTCGCCCTGCTGCTCGCCCTGCCACCCCGCGGGAGGCGGTTGGTCGCCACGCTCGCCGGTGTGGCTCTCGGCCTGCTGTTCCTGGTGAAGCTGCTCGACCTGGGGTTCTCGGCGTCGCTCAGCCGGGCGTTCGACCTGGTGCTCGACTGGGCGCTGCTCGACGAGGCGTTCGGTTTCGTCTCCGAGTCGTACGGCCGTCCCGGCGCGATCGGTGCCGCGGTCGCGCTGGCGCTGGTCGCGGTCGGCCTGCCCGTCCTGGTCACGCTGTCGATGCTGCGGCTGAGTCACCTGGTCGTCCGGCACCACACCGGCACCACCCGGACCGTGGCGGTGCTGGTGGTCGTCTGGGTGGCATGCGCCGCGTTCGGCGTCCAGGTGGCTCCGGGCGTACCGGTCGCCGACACGTCGGCGACCACCCTGGCCAACGGCCACGGGTTCCAGGTGCGCCTGCGCCTGAACGACCGGAAGACGTTCTCCACCACGATCAACGACGACGCGTTCCGGGACACGCCGGGCGACCAACTGCTGACGGCGCTGCGCGGCAAGAACGTGGTCGTCGCCTTCGTGGAGAGCTACGGCCGGGACGCCGTCGAGGATCCCGAGTTCGCACCGCAGGTCGGTGCCGTCCTCGACGGCGGGACCAACCGGCTGCGCGCGGCCGGCTACTCCGCGCAGAGCGGCTTCCTCACCTCGCCGACGTTCGGCGGCGGCAGTTGGCTGGCCCACGCCACGCTGCTCTCGGGCCTCTGGATCGACAACGACCAGCGCCACCGCACCCTGCTGGCGAGCGACCGGATGACCCTCGGCGGCGCCTTCCAGCGGGCGGACTGGCAGACCGTGGGTGTGATGCCCGCCGTCACCAGGGCGTGGCCGGAGGGTTCCTTCTACGGCTACGACCGCTTCTACGACGCCAACACGCTCGCCTACCGTGGCCCGAAGTTCAGCTTCGGCACGATGCCCGACCAGTACACCCTGTCCAGCTGGCAGCGCCTGGAGCGGGCGCGGCCGGACGGCCCGGCGACGATGACGGAACTCGCGCTGGTGTCGAGCCATTCCCCGTGGACACCCGTACCGCCGTTGGTCGACTGGGCCGACGTCGGTGACGGCGCGATCTTCCAGGACGCCGCCGAGGGTGGGCGAGGCGAGGGGCGGCGCAGCGCCAAGCGGATCCGGGCGGACTACCGGCAGTCCATCGAGTACACGCTCAACACGCTCGTCTCCTACGTGGAGACCTACGGCGACGACGACCTGGTGTTCATCTTCCTCGGCGACCACCAGCCGGCCCCGGTCATCACCGGTGAGAACGCCAGCCACGACGTGCCCATCTCGATCATCACCCGGGACCGGGCCGTGCTGGACCGGATCTCCGGGTGGGGCTGGCAGGACGGGCTGAAGCCCGGCCCGCAGGCGCCGGTCTGGCGGATGGACGCCTTCCGGGACCGGTTCCTCACCGCCTTCGGCCCGCGGTGACGGCACCGCCTTCGGCCCGCGATGACGGCCCCCTTCGAGAAGAGGACCACAGGTAGATGACGGACACGGTCGCCGGCAGGGTCGCGGCGCTCAGGAACGATCCGGCCACCTCCGGCCTGCGCCGGTCGCTCGACGTCTACTACGGCGACCCGGAGCGCGACGCGCGGATGGACGCCTTCTACGCCCGCTTCGTCACGCGGGGGGATCTCGTCTTCGACATCGGCTCCCACGTGGGTGACCACATCGGCAGCTTCCGCCGCCTCGGGGCGCGGGTCGTCGCCGTGGAGCCGCAGCCGCTCTGCCTGCGCGCCCTTCGGGCGATCTACGCCGGCGACGACCGGGTGACGCTTGTCGAGGCGGCCTGTGGCGCGGCCGCCGGGAGCGTACGGTTCCACGTCAACTCCGCCAACCCCACCGTGTCGACCGCGTCCTCGGACTTCGTGCGGGCTGCGGAGGGCGCGGGCGGCTGGGAGGGCCAGGTGTGGGACGCCGAGATCGAGGTCCCGGTCGTGACCGTCGACGCGCTGGTGGAGGAGTACGGCGTGCCGGCGTTCGCCAAGATCGACGTGGAGGGATTCGAGGACGCGGTGCTGGCCGGGTTGAGCCGCCCGCTGCCCGCCGTCTCGTTCGAGTTCACCACGATCGCGCGCGACATCGCGCTCCGGTGTCTGGACCGCCTGGCCGCGCTCGGCTTCGACAGGTTCGACGTGGCGCTCGGTGACGACAAGTCGATGACGTTCCAGCGGTGGGTGCCCGCCGACGAGATGGCGGACCACCTGCTCGCGTTGCCGCACGAGGCCAATTCCGGCGACGTGTACTGCGTGTCCCGGTAAGGCCGGCACGGAGCAGGCCACCGACGCGCCAGGCCGGCTGCCGCCTCCGCGCCGACCGTCCATCGTGTAACGGGCCCGCTCCCGGCAGCGCCTTGATCATCGGACGGGCGCCGCGTGCGCGCGTCCTCGGCCGAGCGGAAGCCGGCTGGACCTGCGACCGACGGGATCCCATGTACCGCACCCCTCTCCAGTTACCGAAGGGCCGTCGCAAGACCGCCCTCGTGCTCGGCGCCCTCCTCTCGGTGGCGACCGTGCTGCCCGCCGCACCGGCCGCGGCCGCGCCTCCCCGCGCCGACCTGGTCGTCACCGCCACCGCCCCGCGCAACGAGGTCGTGGACGTCGGCGGTGGCGCCACCGTCGTCGTGGACGTCCGCAACGGAGGCAACAGGCCGCTGGCGGACGTGACGCTGACCTTCACCATGCCGGCCGGTGCGGACTTCACCGACGGCAACTCCACGCCCGCCGGCTGGCAGTGCGACTTCCGGGTGAGCCGTACGTGCACCTACGGCGCGCTGGCCGCGGGGGCGAGCGCGCCACAGCTCCGCTTCGACTTCTACTTCCCGCCCGCCGCACCCGGTACGACGGCCGCGGTGACGGTGACCGGTACGACCACCAGCACCGAGAGCACCACCGCCAACAACACCGCCACCGGCCCGATCACCTACATCCGGGGGGTGGCGGACGTGGAGGTGACGGGTGTAGGTGCGCCCGCGCAGGTGATCACCGGGGACACCGTCGACATCCGGGTGGACGTCCGGAACACCGGCAACATGACGGCCGAGGAGGTCTACGTCACGGTGCCGATCCCCACGGGCTTCGCCCGGCAGACCGAGGACATGAGCACCGGCTGGGACTGCGTGGTGGTCGACGACGCCGCCACCGGCTCCGCCTGGCGGTGCACCCGCTACCAGATCGTGGCCGGGTACAGCGCCGACACGCTCCACCTCACCGCGACGGTGACCTCGGCGCAGCCCGGTGACGCCTGGGCCGTGGTGGCGCGGGCCAGCACCAACGTGCCCGAGGACGACCTCACCGACAACGAGGGTCGGACGGACGTCGCCGTCGTCGAGGCCGCCACGGTCAGCGGCATCGTGTGGCAGGACGCCGACCGCGACGGGGTGCGCGACGTCGAGGAGTCCGGGGTGACCGGTGCCGGCACGTGGGTCTCGGTCAACCCCGCTGACCAGACCCTTCCGGCGGTCGCCGGCACGCGGGGTGCGGACGGCACGTGGACGGCGCGGGTCCGTCCCGGCACGTACTCGGTGGTCATCAGCATCGACAAGCCGTACCTCTTCATCGACTCCGTCGACTCCGACCTGGCCTTGTACGACAACGCGTACCCGTACAGCAGCCTGGGTTACAGCGACACCCTCGTCCTCGCGGCCGGGGATGCGGCGGTGGTCGACGCCGGCGTGGTCACCTCCTGACGGTCCGACGCCGCGTTCCGCGCCCCCCGGGGGCGCGGAACGCGGCGCGGCCGCAACTGTCGTCAACCATAGGTTGACGGCTTCGCATCGTCAACCTATGGTTGACGCATGACGGATCCTGTGCAGATGAGCAACCCCGTACGCCTCGACGACCTGATCCAGGGCATCAAGAAGGCCCGCCCGGACGTCCTCGACCAACTCGCCGACGCGGTCGTCGTGGGCGAGCACCTCGGCGACGTCGCCGACCACCTGATCGGCCACTTCGTCGACCAGGCCCGCCGCTCCGGCGCGTCCTGGACCGACATCGGCCGCAGCATGGGGGTCAGCAAGCAGGCGGCGCAGAAGCGCTTCGTCCCCAAGCCCACCGACCCGCCCCTGGACCCGCAGCAGGGCTTCGCCCGGTTCACCCTGCCCGCCCGCAACGTGGTGATGATGTCCCAGGAGGAGGCGCGCGCGGGCGGGCACACCGAGATCCGCCCGGAGCACATCCTGCTGGGCCTGCTCGCCGAGCCGCAGGCGATCGCCGCGCAGGTGATCGTGGCGGCGGGCGTGCCGCTGGAACGGGTACGGGAGGCCGCGACGGCCGCGCTGCCGCCGTCGTCCGGCGGCGAGGTGCCAGCGCTGATCCCGTACGACGTGCCGGCGAAGAAGGTGCTGGAGCTGACCTTCCGGGAGGCGCTGCGCCTCGGGCACAACTACATCGGCACCGAGCACATCCTGCTGGCCCTGCTGGAGCAGGAGGACGGCGACGGCGTGCTCACCGGGCTCGGCGTCGACAAGGCCGCCGCCGAGACGGCGGTCGCCGAAGCGATCCAGGCCGCCGTGCGGGCCGCCAGGGAGTGAGTGTCAGGGCGCGGCGGGGAAGCCGTACCGGGCGGCGTGCTCCGGGTCGGCCGGATCGATCTGGCGGATTCCGGCGTCGGCGAGGCGCTTGTTGACCTCGTCGAGCCGCTCCCGCACCAGCCGGGC
Organism: Micromonospora sp. NPDC049497; assembly: GCF_044465805.1. NCBI lineage: Bacteria > Bacillati > Actinomycetota > Actinomycetes > Micromonosporales > Micromonosporaceae > Micromonospora > Micromonospora sp. NPDC049497. The sequence goes on from NZ_JBITMC010000010.1 coordinate 96,914, forward strand.
CTCCTCCTCGGTGACCCGCCCGCGGTGCGGCCTGCCCGCGTGCTCGATGGTGCCGTAGTCGACCTTCTCCGCCGCCCTGCGGGTCTTCGGCGGGCGGACCCGCTCGGCGGTCCTCAGTAGCTGCGCCATCGGCACGTCGGTGGCCATCGCGTCGAACTCGCTGGCGGTCAGCACCACGCGGCGCGGCTCACCCCCGCCGTGGCGGTCGTGGATCTCCACGACCGCCACGTCCAGAGCGGCGTCGTCGATGCTCTCCACCTCCACCGGGGTGGCGTCCAGCTGCACGGGCCCGGCCACCAGGTCCGGGTGCTCCAGGACGACGACACGGACCACCTCGTCGTCGGTCGCCAGGACCGTGCCGCTGAAGTCGGAGACGTGGATCGTCTTCTTGCCCATGCGCGGAACTTCTCCTGTCGTAGGCCCGGTTGAGGACCACAAGACGTTACCCGACAGGTGTGCGAAAGCCCCGGTGGGTCGGTGCCGGTGTGTCGCGCGACCCGGGTCAGCGCGGGTTGAGGTGGCGGCGCGAGGAGACGCCAGCGGGCAGTCTGTTCAGGTCGCTCCAGGAGAGCGCGGACGCGCGGTTGCCCCGGTGCGGAGACGACTGCGCCGGGAACCGTCCCGAGGACCCGGAGGTCTGCGGCCAGAGCTGCTCGGGGTCCTGCTGGTAACGGTCGTTCGGCTGATTCAGCATGAGCCTACCGTCCCAAAGGAAGTTGTACATGTATGGAAATAGATATGACGGTCGATCGATGTCTCAGGTTCCGGGGACCGGCAACCGGATCTCGAATCGGCATCCGTCACTGACGTTGCGTACCGATACCCGCCCGCCGTGCGCCTCAACCAGCCCGCGCACGATCGCGAGGCCCAGGCCGCCGGAGCCGGCCACCGCGCCGTTGCCCGGTCCCGGCGTACGGGCGGGCTCGCCCCGGAACGCCACGTCGAAGAGCCGGGGCAGGTCCGCCTCCGGGATCCCGCCGCACGTGTCGGCCACCGCCAGCCACGCGGTGTCGGCGTCGCGGCCACCGTCCACCCGGACCGTGCCGTCCGACGGGGTGTAGCGGACGGCGTTCAGCAGCAGGTTGCCCACCACCCGGGCCAGTTCCGGCTCGCTGGCGAGCACGGTGGGCCACCCCGAGTGTGCCGCCTCCAGCCGGATCCGCCGGGCCGCGGCCAGCGGCGCCGTGCTGGCCAGCGCGTCCGACACCACGTCGCCCAGCGGCACGGCCGACACGGACAGCCGCAGCGCGCCCGCGTTGATCCGGGACAGCTCGAACAGGTCGTCCACCAGGCGGGTCATCCGGTCGGTCTCGACCCGGATGCGGCGGTGGTACTCGTCGACCGTCTCGGGGTCGCGTACCACCCGGTCCTCCAGCGCCTCGGCCATCGCCCGCAGCCCGGCCAGGGGGGTGCGCAGGTCGTGCGACACCCACGCGACCAGGTCGCGGCGTCCCTGCTCGATGTGCCGCTCGCGGCGACGGGCCTGGTCGGCCCAGACGGCGGCGGCGGCGAGCCGGCGACCGAAGAGCCAGCCGACGGCGACGCTGACCACCGCCGCCGCGGCGACGGTGATGAGGACGACGTCCCGGTCGTGGGCGGAGAGGAACATCGCCTCGGCGACCGCGGCCACGCCGGCGGCCACCGCGGTCACCGCCAGGGCCAGCAGGGCGACGACGTGGGTGGTGATGGACCGGCCGCGCAACAGCCGCAGAGCGGCCGCGCCGACGCCGCCGACGCAGAGCGCCGCGCCGAGGGCGTACGCGAAGATCAGGGCGAGGTCACGCACGGGCCGACTCGTAGCGGTAGCCGACGCCCCACACGGTGACGATCCGCCGGGGCTGCGCCGGGTCCGCCTCGACCTTCTCCCGCAGCCGCCGGACGTGCACGGTCACCGTGGACTGGTCGCCGAAGCTCCAGCCCCACACCCGCTCCAGCAGCTCCGCCCGGCGGAACGCCCGGGCCGGGTGGCGCATCAGGTGCACCAGCAGGTCGAACTCCCGCAGTGTCAGCACCAGCTCGCGTCCGTGCAGCCGGGCCACCCGGGGGCCGGTCTCGACCTCCAGGCCGTCGTCGACGAGCACCTCCGGCGGGGCGTCCACCGGCTCGCCGCCGGTCCGCCGCAGCACCGAGCGGACCCGCAGCACCAGCTCCCGGGGAGAGAAGGGCTTGCCGAGGTAGTCGTCCGCGCCCAGTTGCAGGCCGAGGATCCGGTCGGCCTCGTCGCCGCGCGCGGTGAGCATGATGACGGGTACGCCGTCCGGCCGCGTCCGCAGCCGCCGGCAGACCTCCAGCCCGTCCACGACCGGCAGCATCAGGTCCAGCACCACCAGGTGCGGCGGGTCCGCCGCGACGGCGGCCAGAGCGGCGGCGCCGTCCCCGACGTGCGTGACCCGGTAACCGGCGTGCTCCAGATAGCGACAGACCACGTCGCTGACCGTCCGGTCGTCGTCGACGACCAGTACCCGCTGCGTCACCGGGCACCTCCCTCGTGGCGGCCAGCCTAGCCATGCCGCCCGCCGGGAGGTGTTGCCTGTTCCTTACGGCTGCGCGGGCGCCGGGAACGGTGCGCCGACTTTCGCGTTCGGGCGTACGGTGATCACCGGAAGGCCGGCCCGGCGCGACCGTGGCGGAGAGAAGGGGAGTCGATGCTCGACCGGCGGCTCCACCTGCACCTGGCGACCTGGCTGGGCCAGTGGCCGGCCGGGCCGGGCCTGCACGTCGTCGGGACCCACCGGCGCGCCCGGCCCGCCTGGGACGGCCGGCTCCGGCCCGCGATCGCCGTCACCGCCGGTGCGAGCACCGTGCTCTCCGTGCCACCGGACCGGGTGGCGGTGGTCCGCGGCCTGGCCCGGGGGCCCGCCCGGCGGCTGTTGCCCGGGCTGCCCGCGGCGGTCGGCCACGCGGGGTGGGCGGTGCACGACGACGTGTTCCGGTGGAGTGTCGCGCCCGCCACGCTGTCCGAGGTGGGCGAGTGGACCGCCCCGACGGCTCCCGGCCTGCCGTCCTGGCTACGGCTCTTCGACCGGCCGGTGCTGGTGGTCCGGGACGACCGGGGCAGGTTCCTGGCCGGCGTGGGGGTCAAGCGGCACGACGCGTATGGCCGGGAACTGGCGGTGGGGACGGCGCCCGCGGCGCGCAACCGTGGCCTCGCCCGACGGCTGGTCGCGCAGGCCGCCCGCCGGGTCCTCGACGAGGGCGGGATCCCCACCTACCTGCACGACCGCCGCAACGTCGCGTCCGCGCGGGTGGCCGAGGCCGCCGGCTTCCCGGACCGGGGATGGCGGTCGTACGGGGTCTATCCGAGCTGACCGGCGGGTGCCCGGCCCACCGGGAACGGACGACGGGGCTGCGGACCGTGGACCCGGGCCGGATCCACGGCCCGCAGCCTTCCCCCAGGTCCCCGTACGGCGCGGGTGCCGGCCGCCGCGCGTACCGACCACGCTACGTATTCGCATGGTCGTCGGCAAGATGCCACGAGGCGCGTCATCGTGTCGAAAAGTGGACTTGACCTGCGGCGTAATGGCGAAGCCGCCGAGATCGCCGGAGTGACGCTGGGTGTGAGAAGGCACTTGAATCCGGCAACGGCCTCGGCTGGCCCCGGCCGGGGCGGCCCGATATGGTCGGTGCACGTCGACGGCGCGTTGCCCCGGCGCATCTTGACGGTGAGGCGGTCATGAACGAGGGGAACGTGGACCCCGGGCGCGTGACCGTGCGTCCGACGGGTGAGGTGGATATGTCCACCGTTGACGACCTCGACGCCGCGCTCACAGAGGCGCTGGGGCGGCCGGGGCTCTCCGAGGTGGTGGTGGATCTCGCCGACGTCAGCTTCCTCGACTCCAGTGGCGTACGCGTGCTGGTCCAGGGTGTGTCGCGGGCCCGGGAGCGCGGTGTGACGCTGCGCGTGACCGACCCGCAACCGCTGGTCGCGCGCGTCCTGCGGATCACCGCGGTCGGGCCGATGCTCGGCCTGGACGACAACGCTGGACACCCGGACGGGCGGGGCTGGCGCGGGCTCGACTGACCCGGCGCAGACCGCCGGCCTGCGGCCCCGGCCGCTCAGGGCTCGCTGCCCTCCGCCGCGGCGGCGGACCACTCGATCAGCATCAGGGTGGCGTCGTCGCCGGCGAAGGCGGCATCCCGGTGCGCGGCGACCGCATGGGTCAGCCGCCGCAGGATCTCCGCGCCGGGCAGCCCGGAGGTGATCTGCCGCTCCGCCAGGTCGGCGAGGCGCGACAGGCCGAACATCTCCCCGGCGGCGTCCCGGGCCTCGGTCACCCCGTCGGTGTGCAGCAGCAACCGGTCGCCCGGCTCCAACTGCGCCTCGGCCACCGCACCGCGCTCGTCGCCCAGGCCCAGGGGGAGCCGACGGGCACCGGTCAGCGTCCGGACGGCCCTTCCCCGGCGCAGGACGACCGGCGGCGGGTGCCCGGCCTCGACGTACCGGAGCAGGCCGGTCCGCGTGTCGAACTCGGCGAGCACGCCGGTGACGAACCGGGAGTCGGACCACATTCCGGCGATCGCCTCGTCGATTGCGCGGGCGGTCGCGGTCAGGTCCGCGCCGGCCCGCCGGGCGGCCCGCAACGTGCCCAGGGCCACCGAGGTGGTGAGCACCGCCGGCAAGCCGTGCCCCACGCCGTCGAGGATCGCCAGCGAGATGGTCCCGCCGTTCAGCGCGTAGTCGAAGGCGTCACCGCCGACCTCGTACGCCGGTTCGAGCAGGGCGTTGATCGTCGTGTCGGCGGTGGCGAACGTCAGCGGCGGCAGCAGGTTCCAGAGCAGTTCGGCGGAGACCTCCATCGGGCGGCTGCGCCGCGCCCGCTGCAGGCAGTCGCCGTAGCTGCTCTTGCTGGTCACCAGATGGCCGACCAGCCCCGCGATCAGCCGGCAGCCGTCCCACAGCGTCTCGTCGGCGAGGTCCGCTCCGGCGGTCGCGTACACCTCCAGCAGACCCAGCCGGTCGGTGCCGTTGACGATCGGCACCCAGAGCCGGGGTGGCGGGCCGTGCCCGACGTGCACCTCGACCTGGGTGAAGGCGCGCCCGGCGAGGCTGCTGTCGATCGAGAGCGGCTCGGCCGGGGGGCCGCCCGAGCCCGGCAGCGGCCGCAGGGTCCGCTGCTCCACGTCGACCAGGTAGAGGGTCGACGTGACGCCCAGCGGCCGGAGCACGTCGTCGACGGCCACCGGAAGCTCGTCGGGCGGCAACCGGTGCGACCGGGAGACGAGGTCGGCCAGGGCTCGGTGCCAGGGATCGCTCGCGCTCATCCCGCCGGGATACCCGCCCCGGGCCTGTCCCACGCCGCCCGATCGTCAGCGGGCCAGGCCGAGCACCTCTGCGGCGGCGCGGCCGTTGGCGTGGCTGGCGCCGTACGTGGTGACGAAGGCGCGGACACCGGTCGGCCGCCAGCGCGCCGGCCAGCCCATCTCGACCACCGCCACCGGGTGCGCGGCGGCCAGCGCGGTGACCAGGTCCGCGGCGCCGGGCAGCCGGTGCAGGTGCCGGCCGACGAGCACGATCGGCCGGTCCCCGGCGAGCTGCCGCAGGGTCTCCGGGGCGGTCTCGGCGGCGACCACCCGCAGTTCCTCCGCGTCGGCGAGGTGTGGGCCGAGGCCCCACGGCACCCGCCCCTCGGCGATCGTCGACGCGGCGTGCAGTTGCACGACCAGGGGGTGGTCCAGGCCGGTCAGCACCCCCTCCACCTTCACCGCGCGGCGGGCCGCCGCGTACCCGAGATCGGTGGGCGCGGCCGGCGCGGTGCCGGCGGCCCGGGTCCAGGCGGCGAGCGCGGCGGCGCGGCCGGCGGCCTCCTCGACGCGTCCGGAGTCCAGCCGGCCGTCGGCGAGCGCGGCGGTGATCTCCGCGACCACGTGCTCGACCAGGTCGGCGTCGACCTGGGCGCCGATGCAGAGCAGGTCCGCCCCGGCGGCCAGGGCGCGGACGGCGGCCGGGCCGATGCCGCCGGCGGCTACCGCCGCACCCTTCATCTCCAGGGCGTCGGTTACGACGGCGCCGGTGAAGCCGTACTCGCCGCGCAGCAGGTCGACCAGCACGGCCCGGCTGAAGGTGGCCGGACCGTCGCCGGTCAGCGCCGGCACCCGGATGTGGGCGGTCATCACCGCCCGCGCGCCCGCCGCGACGACCGCCGCGAACGGCGGCAGGTCGCGCCGGCGCAGCACCTCGACGGGTACGTCGACCAGCGGCAGTTCGTGGTGGGAGTCGGCGACCGTGGCGCCGTGGCCGGGGAAGTGCTTGGCGCAGGCGGCGACCCCGGCCGCCTGGAGTCCGGCCACCGCCGCCGCGGCGTGGGCGGCCACCCGGATCGGGTCCGCGCCGAACGAGCGGGTGCCGATGACGGGGTTGTCGTCGGCGCTGTTCACGTCGACGGTCGGCGCCAGGTTGACGGTGATCCCGAGCGCGGCCAGTTCGGCGCCGATCGCCTCGTGGACCCGTCGGGTCAGGGCGGTGTCGCCGATCGCGCCGAGGGCCGCGTTGCCCGGGTACGGGCTGCCGGTGGCGTGCGCCAGCCGGGTCACGTCCCCGCCCTCCTCGTCGATGGCGATCAGCACGTCCGACCGGCCGGCGCGCAGCGCGGCGGTGGTCGCGGCGATCTGGGACGGGTCGTGGATGTTGGTGCCGAACAGGGTGTGCCCGGCGAGGCCCTCGCCCACCAGGTCGACCGCCCAGTCCGGTGGCACCGGCCCCGGGTACGCGGCCAGCAGCGTGCCGAGCACCAGCCGGCGCAGTCCTGGATCGTGCCCCACGTGATCCTCCCTCTTGGTGCCCGGGGGGCACCGTCGTCGTACCGGAGGTGGTGATCGAGGTACCGGGTCGGCCGACCACCGCCGTCCCGGGTGGCCGATACGCTACGGCTACCCGTTCCCAGCTCCGTTTACGGTTAGCAAACTTTAGAATTTCGAGGACCTGGCATGAGTGCGACCCGGCTGCCCGGCACCCCCCGCCTGTTGCGGGCGCTCAACGACCGCGCGGCGTTGGAGCTGCTCCTGGAGCAGGGGCCGCTGACCCGGGCCCGGCTCGGCGAGCTGACCGGGTTGTCCAAGGTCACCGCCTCGCAGCTGGTCGAGCGCCTGGAGGAGCGTGGCCTGGTCACCCGGGTCGGCGAGCAGGCCGGCGGGCGGGGGCCGAACGCCCAGCTGTACGCCGTCCGACCCAACAGCGCGCACGTGGTGGGCGTGGACGTCGGGCCGGACCGGGTCGTGGCGGCCTGTGCGGACATCACCGGCGCGGTGATCGGTCGGGTCGAGCAGTCGACCCGGGACACCGACGACCCGGTGGGCGTGGTGCACAACGCGGTGGTCAAGGCGGCCAGCAGCGCCCAGGCGCAGCTGTCGAGCGTCCGGCGGATCGTGCTGGGCACCCCCGGCCTGGTGGACCCGGGCAGCGGTGACATCACGTTCGCGTTCAACCTGCCGCGCTGGCACAGCGGCCTGCTCGCCGCGCTGCGCGACGACCTGCACACCCCGGTGGTCTTCGAGAACGACGTGAACCTGGCCGCGATGGCCGAGGCGCGGTCCGGCGCCGCCCGGGGCGTACCGGACTTCGTCCTGGTCTGGGTGGGAGCCGGCGTCGGTCTGGCGATCATGCTGGGTGGACGGCTGCACCACGGCAGCAGTGGCGCGGCGGGCGAGATCGGTTACCTGCCGGTGCCCGGCGCGCCCATCCCGCGGGACGTCTCCCGCCGGGCCAAGCCGGCGTTCCAGCAGCTGATCGGAGCGGACGCGGTCCGCGCGCTGGCCCGGGAGCACGGATACCCGGACTCCTCGGCAGCCGGTGGGGTACGCGCCGCGATCGCCGACGGCACGGCCGGCGGCCCGATGCTCGACGAGGTGGCCCGCCGGCTCGCCCTCGGTGTGGCGAGCACCTGCGTCGTGCTGGACCCGCCGCTGGTGGTGCTGGCCGGTGAGGTGGGTCAGGCCGGCGGGGCGGCGCTGGCGGAGCGGGTGCAGCACGAGGTGGCGGCGATCACCCTGGTGCGGCCCCGCGTGGCGCCCACCGGGCTGACCGAGGAGCCGATCCTGAGCGGCGCGCTGCACACCGCGCTGGACGCCGTACGGGACGAGGTCTTCGGGTCCACGGTCGGGTGACCGGGTGCCGCCGCCGTCCGCCATGTGAAGGAATATTTCACCTGAGGCCCGGGTGCTGCAAGGAGTTGCCGCACCCGGGCCGCCCCGGAGGGATCAGACGAGGTCGCGGCGGCGGAACACCGCGAACGCCGCGCCGGTCAGCGCCAGGGTCACCACGAGCAGCACGACCAGACCCGGCCGCCAGGTCATCACGTAAGACGGGTCGCAGACCCAGCCGATGCCCCCGTCGGGGCAGGCCCGGCTGTCCCAGAACGTCGCCCGGCCGGTCAACCAGGCCTGCAGGTAGCTGGAGAGCATCAGCTGGTCGGGCCGCCGGGCGTCGAGGATCGTCAGCACCAGTCGCGCGCCCAGCTCCCACAGGACCGCGTACGCGGCGACCGCGCCGAGCGCCGCCGAGGTGTGCCGGCCCAGCGTGGCGATGGCGAACCCGACCGCCGAGGCGAGCAGCACCAGCAGCATCCCCCGGCCCCAGATCACGCCCAACGATCGCCAGAACTCGTCGTCGAGGACGCCGGGTTGCCCGGCCGCCTGCGCGATGAGCCAGAACGTTCCCAGGTACGCGGCCGACGCCACCAGTGCCAGCACCGCCACCGTCCCGAGCAGCGTGCCCAGCTTGGCGCCCAGCACGGACAGCCGGGCCGGTCGCCAGAGCAGCAGGTTGACGACCCCGCCGGAGTTCAGGTCCGCCCCGATGTAGGAGGCGCCGACCAGGAACCCGAACAGCACCAGGAACGCGATGAGGAAGTAGAGCAGCGGGCGCGCCTCCTGGGCGAACGTGAAGACCCCGTAGAGGAAGTCCGCCGCCACCGGCAGCCGCTCCATCCGCCCCGGGTCGATCTCGCTGCAATTCGCGGGGTAGTACTGGTCGACCTCCTCCGTCGGCAGGGCGCCCCGCTCCCGGGCCAGGCAGCGTTCGTACCCCAGCTCCAGATCGCGTCGCGCGTCGGCCGCCTGCCGCTGCGCGTCGGACACCTCGGCGACGGTCGGCCGGTGCGAGTTGGCCAGGGTGGTGGCCGCGGTGATGCCGAAGGCCGCCACCAGCAGGACGAGCATGAGCTGCACGAAGCGCCGGGCGGCCAGGCGCTCCAGCTCGGCACGGACCAGGTTCACGCGTCCACTCCTGAAGCGTCGAGGTCGACGATCGCGTCGTCGGGGCGGGTCGTGCCGTCCCCCTGGCGGGGCACCGTCGGGTGCGGTGCGGTGCCGGTCAGCTCCAGGAAGACGCTCTCCAGGTCCGGCCGCAGCGGGGTCAGCTCGCGCAGCCAGACGCCCTGCTCGCCGAGGAGCCGGCTGATCTGGGTGGCGTCGGCGACGTCGGTCACCACCAGGTGGTCCGGGTGCCCGACGACCGTCAGGTCGGCCGCCCGCAGCAGCTCCGTGGCCCGTTCCGGGTCGTCGACCCGGACCAGCACCTCGTGCCGGTCGAAACCGGCCAGGACCTCGTCGACCGGGCCGGCCGCCACCCGGCGGCCGCGCGAGATGATCGTCACGTGGTCGCAGATCAACTGGATCTCGGCCAGGATGTGGCTGGACACCAGCACCGTCACGCCCGCGTCCGCGAGGGTGCGCATGAGGTCCCGCATCTCCCGGATGCCGGCCGGGTCCAGCCCGTTCGCCGGCTCGTCGAGGATCAGCAGCTCCGGATCCTTCAACAGGGCCGAGGCCACCGCCAGGCGCTGCTTCATGCCCAGCGAGTAGCCCTTGACCCGGTCGTGGCCCCGGTCGCGCAGGCCCACCTGCTCCAGAACCTCGTCCACCCGGCTGACCGGCACCCCGCCCGCCCGGGCGAGCAGGCGCAGGGTGCGGTGGCCGGTGAAGTTGCCGAAGAACTGCGGGCTCTCCACGATCGCGCCGACCCGACCGGTCACCCGCGTCAGGCGCTCCGGCGAGCGTTCCCCGAGCACCGCCATCCGGCCGGCGTCGGCGCGGACCAGCCCGAGCAGGGCGCGCAGCGTGGTCGTCTTGCCCGACCCGTTGGGGCCGAGGAAGCCGTGGATCTGACCGGCCTCGACGACCAGGTCGAAGCCGTCGACGGCCACCCGGCGCCCGTGCCGCAGGGTGTGGAAGGTCTTGCGCAGACCCTCGATCTCGATGACCGCGCTCATCCGCGCGGCTCCCTTCTCCGACCGGGCATCCGGCGTCCTCCGGCTGTGGTGATCAATGACACGGCGCCCCACCCTATGACCAGGACACCGCCCGTGGGGGGCACCACGTGCTGCGTGGTTGGATGGGCGGGTGACTGGTGACCTGATCCCCGGCGCCCGTGGCGCCGCACCCGCACCCTCTCCCGTGGACGCGGATCTGGTGGTCAGCCTCGACGGCGTCGGCGTACGCCGGTCCGGCACGGCGCTGCTGCACGACGTGGACTGGCGGGTCGAGCTGGACGAGCGCTGGGTCGTGCTCGGCCCCAACGGTGCCGGGAAGACCACCCTGCTGAACCTCGCCGCCGGGCGACTCCACCCGACCGTCGGCACCGCACACGTGCTCGGCGAGCGCATCGGCCGCACCGACGTCACCGAGCTGCGCACCCGGATCGGCCTCTCCACCGCCGCCCTCGCCGAGCGGCTGCCCGCCGACGAGCGGGTCACCGACGTGGTGGTCACCGCCGCCTGGTCGGTCGTCGGGCGCTTTCGGGAGAGCTACGACCCCGGCGACGAGGCCCGGGCCCGCGCGCTGCTCGGCCAGCTCGGTGTCGCCGCCCTCGCCGACCGCACGTACGGCACCCTGTCGGAGGGGGAGCGCAAGCGCGTCCAGATCGCCCGGGCGCTGATGACCGACCCCGAGCTGCTGCTGCTGGACGAGCCGGCCGCCGGGCTCGACCTGGGTGGCCGGGAGGACCTGGTCGCCCGCCTGGCCGACCTGGCGTACGACCCGGACGCCCCGGCGCTGGTGCTGGTGACCCACCACGTCGAGGAGATCCCGCCGGGCTTCACCCACGCGCTGCTGCTGCGCGAGGGCGGGGTGGTGGCGCAGGGGCTGCTGGCCGACACGCTCACCGGCGACAACCTGTCCAAGACGTTCGGCCTGCCCCTGCTGGTCGAGCGGCACGGCGACCGGTACACCGCCCGCGCCGCCTGAGGAGGTACGCGGTGCCGCAGACCCGGATCGTCGTCGTGGGCAGCGCCAACATGGACCTGGTGGCTACCGCCCCCGCCCTGCCCCGTCCGGGGGAGACCGTGCTGGGCACCGACTTCGTGATGGTGGCCGGCGGCAAGGGCGCCAACCAGGCGGTCGCCGCCGTCCGGGCCGGCGCCTCCTGCGCGTTCCTCGGGGCGATCGGCTCCGACTCCTTCGGGGTCACGCTGCGCGCCCGGATCACCGCCGCCGGAGTGGACACCAGCCGGCTCCGGGTCACCTACGGCACCTCCGGTGTGGCCCTGGTCATGGTCAGCGCCGACGGCGAGAACGCGATCGTGGTGAGCCCCGGCGCGAACGCCTCGATGACCGGCCTCACGGAGGACGAGCGCTCCCTCGTACGCGCGGCCGACGTCCTGGTGGCCCAGCTGGAGATCCCGGTCGAGACGGTGACCGAGGCGGCGCTGGCCGCCCGGGACGCCGGCACCCGGGTCGTGCTCAACGCCGCGCCGGCCCGACCGCTCCCGGCGGAGCTGCTCGCCGCCACGGACCTGCTGGTGGTCAACGAGGGCGAGGCGCACGCGCTCACCGGGCGGGGGAGCGACGAGCCGCGGGCGCTGCTCGACCTGGTGCCCCGGGCGGTGCTCACGCTCGGCGGCGCGGGTGCCCTGTACGTCGATCGCGACGGCACGACCGCGCACGTCCCCGCGTTCGCGGTCGACGTGGTCGACTCGACCGCTGCCGGGGACGCGTTCACCGCCGCGCTCGCGGTGGCCTGGGGCGAGGGGCGGGAACTGCTCGACGCGGTGCGGTGGGCGGCGGCGGCCGGCGCGGCGTCCGTGCGGCGGCTCGGCGCCTCGGTGGCGCTGCCCGGCCGGGCCGAGATCGACGAGATCTACGCGCGGGCCTGACGGCGGGCGACGGGGGTCACGCCGGCCGGTCGGCCCGCGCACGGAAGGCCCGGCGGTACGCCGACGGCGAGGTCCGCATCGCCCGGCCGAAGTGGTGCCGGTAGGTGACCGGGCTGTCGAAGCCCACCGCTGCGGCCACCTCCTCCACCGGCGCGTCGGTCTCCTCCAGCAGCGCCAGGCTGGCCCGGACCCGCTGGTCGACCAGCCAGCGGATCGGGCTGGTGCCGGTGGCCCGGGCGAAGTGCCGCAGGTACGTCCGGGGTGACATGTGCGCCTGCCGCGCCAGCCGCGCCACGGTGAGCGGTTCGGTCAGGTGCGCCAGCGTCCAGTCGATGCTGCCGGCGATCCGGTCGTCGTCGGGATCGACGGCGACCGGCGCCTCGACGAACTGCGCCTGGCCGCCGTCCCGGTGCGGGGGGATCACCAGCCGCCGGGCGACGGCGTTGGCGATCGCGGCGCCGTGGTCCCGGCGTACCACGTGCACACAGAGGTCCAGGCCGGCGGCGCTGCCGGCGCTGGTGAGGATGTCGCCGTCGTCGAGGTAGAGCACGTCCGGGTCGACCCGGACGCGGGGGTGGCGGCGTGCGAGCAGGGGCGCGTACCGCCAGTGGGTGGTGGCCCGTCGACCGTCGAGCAGCCCGGCGCCGGCCAGCGCGAACGCGCCGGAGCAGATGGACATCACGCGGGCGCCGTCGCGGTGCGCCCGGCGCAGCGCGGCGACCAGCGCGGGGGAGGGGGCGACGGTCACGTCCGGCACCCCGGGAACGATCACGGTCGCGGCGGCGGCGAGGTCGTCCAGCCCGTACGGGGTGTGCAGGGCGGCGCCGCCGACCAGCGGCACCGGCCCGGGACGTTCGGCGCACACGGTCAGCGTGTACCAGGGCACGTCGAACTCCGGCCGGGGCAACCCGAACACCTCGGTGACGATCCCGGTCTCGAAGACCGACATCCCGGGATACGCCAGCACGGCGACGCTCCGGTCGCCCTCCACCCGTCCCGCCATGGCGGAATGTTAGCGGTGGACGGCGTTCCGGCCACTCGTCCGAACTGCCGGACCGGCCGCAGGATCAGGCCATGACACAGACGTTCGCCGTGCCCGCCGCGCCCTCGGCCACCGCCGCCGCCCACTTCCTCGCCCGCCTCGGCGTCGAGACCGACGTCAGCGACGTGCACGCCGACCTCACCGCCGGGACGCCCGGCCTGGTGGTCGTCGACTCGCGGGGCGACGTCGCCTGGCGGCAGGGGCACCTGCCCGGCGCGCTGCACCTGCCGACCGCCGCGATCGCCGCCCGGGCCGCCGACCTCGTGCCGGCCGGGTCCCGGGTGGTCACCTACTGCTGGGGCCCCGGCTGCAACGGCGCGACGCGCGCGGCGCTGGAGTTCGCCCGGCTCGGCTACGCGGTCAAGGAGATGCTCGGCGGGTACGAGTACTGGGTGCGCGAGGGACTGCCCGTCGTCACGCCCGACGGCCTCGTCCGGCGCCCCGCCGACGAGCTGACCGCACCCCGGTCCACGGTCACCTGCGACTGCTGAGGCTCACTCGACCGGGTCGTCGCTGAGCCGCTCGCCGCGTCGGCGCAGCATGCCGAGACCGGGGATGCCGGCGACGGCGAGCTTCAGGTCGCGGGTGACGTCCAGCAGGTCGTGCAGGTCCGGGCCGACCCGGTCCAGGGTGGCCAGGATCGGCAGGATGTCGGCACTGAGGTGCTGCTTGAGCTTGGGCAGTTCGTCGACGAGCCGGATCGCCGCCGTCACCTCCTCGTGACTGAGCTGCTCGACGAAACGGTTCGCCATCGGCGCGCCCCGGCGCAGCGCCGGCTCGTACGCCGCCAGCAGCTCCGCGGCGGTGGCCGCCGCCTCCGCGGCGGTGCCCACCGTGCCGGCGGCCCGCCCGGCCACCGAGTCCGCCTCGGCGACCACCGCGCCGGCCGCGCGGGCCACCTTCTCCGCATCGCCGACGACGAGCGCGGCGGCCCCCGACACCCGCTCGGCCTCACCCACCACCCGGGCCGCCGCAGCGGCGACCTCGGTCGCGGTGTCGATGGCGGTGGTCGCCGCGGCGCTGATCACCGCGACCTCCGCGACCGCCGCCTCGGCGTCGGTGAGCACCCGGTCGGTGCGGTCCAGGGTCTCCTCGATCCGGTCCACCACCCCGTTGATCCGCGCCAGCAGCGCCTCCACGCCGTCCAGCACCGCGAAGGCGCGGGCCGGCACGGCGGCGAACGACGCCGCCGAGCCGAAGGCCTGGTCGAGGGCGCTGCGGGTGCGGCCGACGACCTCGGTCGGCCGGGGGAGTGGGATAGCCATGGCGCAAGTGTGCGCTGCCGGTGCACGCTCCGCCGGTCGAGGCATCCGCCGGTCGCGGTCTCCGGCGGTAGGGTGCCGGCATGTCGGCCCCCTCGCCGCCGCGTCCGCCCCGCACCGCCGCCGTCCTCGCCGTGCTCGCCGCGCTCCTGGTGGCCCTCGGGGCGTACGGGTCGGCGCGCGCCTCCGACGGGCTCACCGTGCGGCACGTCACCGTGGCCGGGGTGCCGTTGACCGAGGTCCGGGCCTCCCCGCAGGCCGACGTGGGCCGGCGACCGGGTGTGGTGGTCGCGCACGGCTTCGCCGGTTCCGCCCGGCTGATGCGGCCGATCGCCGACACCGTGGCCCGCGATGGCATGGTGGCGCTGTTGCTGGACTTCGCCGGGCACGGCGCCAACCCGGGGCGGCTCGGCGGGGGCGGCCGGGGCGCGTCGGAGGAGACTCTCGCCGCCGACCTGGACGTGGCCGTCGCGCACCTGCGCGGCCTCCCGGACGTGGACCCGGAGCGGATCTACCTGGTCGGGCACTCGATGGGGGCGGGCGCGGTCACCCGCTGGGCCGCCGACCATCCGGAGATCCGCCGCACCGTGGCGATCTCGCTGCCGGACGCGGGCGACGCCGGGGGCGCCCGTCCGGCCGATCTGCTGCTGATCGTCGGCGGGGCCGAGTTCCCCGACTTCCGCCGGGCGGCCGAGGAGGCGGCGGGGCAGGGCGGCAGCACCAGGCGGCTGGTGGAGGTGCCGGGGGTGGAGCACATCTCGGTGCTCTTCGCCGCGCGTACCCACGCCGAGGTCGCCGCGTGGCTCCCGTCGGACGGCGGGTCCGGTGCGCGACCCACCGCCCGGCTCCTTCCGGCGGGGCTTCTGCTGCTCGGTCTGGGGCTGGGCTACGTACCCCTGACCGTCCTCGCGCTGGGGCGCCGGTCGGCCCGTCCGCGACCGCCGGCGTCGTCACCGGGGAAGCTGCTCGCGGTCGCGGTGGTCGCCGCGGGCGTCGGCGCGGCGGTTGCGGCGCTCGTCCCCACCGCCCGGCTGCCGCTCGCCGTGGGCGGTCACGTCATCGGATTCCTGCTGGTCAGCGGCCTGCTGTTGGCCGTAGCCGGGCGCTGGTCACCGCCGCGCGCGCTGGCGTCCGCGCCGCTCGGGCAGGGCACCGCCACCCCGGTCGAGCACCTCGGGACGGCACGGTCCGTGGTCGCCGCCGTGCTGCTCACCGGGTACGCGGTGCTCGCCGTCGCGGTCCCGATCCACCTCGGACTGACCTCGGCGCTGCCGGTCGGCGCCCGGTGGTGGCTGCTGCCGGTCGCCGCCACCGGCTGTCTGGTCTTCCTGGCCGGCGCGGAACGGGTCTCCGGCGGCCGGACCGGACGGCACGCCGTGGTGGGCGTGCTCGCCGTGCTCGCCCTGACCGCCTCGGCGGTGGTCGGTCTGGCGCCCGGCTTCGTGCTGCTGGTGGTGCCGCTCTTCGCGTTGCTGGTGGTGTGGCAGGTGGCCTGGGCGGCGGTGCTGCGTGGGGCGGGTGCGCCGTCCTGGCTGCCACCGGTGGTCGGCACGGCCCTGCTGGCCTGGCCGGTGGCCACCACACTGCCGCTGACCTGACCGGCGGGCCGGGAGGCCCGCCGGTCAGGCCCGGTGTCAGCGGACGCCCTCGAAGCTGACCGCCGGATCGGTCTGGGCGGGCGTTCCCCAGACCGCGTCGTCGTACGCGAGGTCCCCGGCCAGGTGCCGCAGGAACCACTGGGTGAGCAGCCGCTTGCTGATCTGCAGCTGGGTGGCCCGGCTGATGCCGCCGCTGTCGCAGAAGAGCGAGGAGGAGTCCATGAAGCCGCAGTGGTAGCCACCCCGGATGATCCGCAGCTGCTTCGCCGGCAGCTTGCTGGTGTAGATCGGGCGCTGGTGGTCGGCCACTCCGGCGATCGAGTCCCGCTCGCCGGCGACGAGCTGCACCGGGAGGGTCAGCGTGGCGGCGGCGGCCTTCGCGGACGGGTTGGTCTCGGCGGCGGCGAGGTTCGCCACGGTCACCACCCGCGGGTTCCGGGCCGCCGCGAGGATGCTCGCACCGCCCCCCATGGAGTGGCCGGACAGGCCCAGCCGGTCGGTGCTGACACGTCCGGCGAAGCGGGACCCGCTCGTCGTGTCCTGCGCCACGGCCCAGGTCAGTGCCGCGTTGAGGTCGTCGGCGAAGGCGCTGTGGCTGGGCGAGAAGCCGCCCTGCGAGCCGGGGGCGATGACGATGAAGCCCCATGAGGCGAGGTGCGCGAGGGTCGACTGGTACCGCGAGATGGACTGGAGGAAGCCGTGGCCGAAGGCGATCGCCGGGAACCGGCCGGTGGCCACCGGCTGGGCGTTGCCGGCGGCGGTGGCCGGGTAGTGGACCCGGGCGGAGAAGGAGCGGCCCGCCGCGCTGACCGTGGTGTCGACGTAGCCGGCCGCGTACGCGCCGGGCAGGCCCGGATCGGGTGCGGACGCCTGGGCGCCGAGCGGTGCGGGGAGCATCAGGGCGAGGACTGTCGCGGCGGCGGTGACGAGCCTTCTCAGCATGACTGCCTCCTCATATCGATGACGTTCACCGTCCAATGAGGAGAGCATCCGTCGGGGGTGACGCGCACACCCCGATTCGTCCATAACCGCGGTGTTATGACCGGGCGACGCGCAGCGCCCACCAGATCAGCGGGGCCTGCAGCGGGACCCGGCCGTAGGCCACCGCCCGCCACGCCGGGGACCGGCGCCGCCAGTCCATCGCCATCTGCACGTTGGCCGGCAGCACCGCCGCGAACAGCGCGGCGGCGGCCAGACCACCGGTCCGGCGGGTCGCCGGATGCGCGACCGCCGCCGCCACCGCCAGCTCCGCGACCCCGCTGGCGTACGTCCACGCGCGGGCCGGGCCGGGCAGGGGCCGCGGCACGATCGGGTCGTAGAACTCCGGCCGCACGAGGTGGGTGATCCCGGTGGCGGTGAGCAGTCCGGCCAGGGCGACGGCACTGCCGCGTCCACCGCTCACCGAGGGTCCTCCCGTTGTTCGACGGCGCGCTGTACCGCGCGGTAGATCTGCCCGAACCGTAGCGCGTCCGGTGTCCGCAGCAGCAGCACCTCCCGCCCGTGGTGCTGCACCCACAGCTCGTGCACCTTGTTGCCGCGCTCGTAGGAGCGGTCCAGCCAGCCGAGCGGGATCTCCAGGAAGGGGGTGAGCGCCAGCGCCAGGACCGCGCAGGCGGCGATGATGATGAGCGCGAGTGTCCACTGCCCCCGGTCCTGCGCGGACCAGGCCAGCGAGAGCGCGCACACCACCGCCACCAGCGGCGGCAGGGACAGGAGCAGGACGAGGACCCCCCGGCTGAACACCCGGCCGCGTACGGCCAGCGTGGTGCGCCCCCGCGCGTGCCAGACGAACGTCACCTCGGCGAGCGACACCGCGTGGCCGCCCACCCGGATCGACTCGGACGTCACCTGCACCGCGTCGTCCCGGTAATAGAGCGTCATCACTAAGCTGTAGCACCCTCGGGCCAGGTGCGCCCGTGGCCCGGACGCCTTGCCGTACCGGCGGGACATGGGTCTGTCCGCGACGCTGTCGAGCTGAACCGTTCACGACATCAGGCCGTCGCGTCTCCGCGCCCGCACGCACCGCAGGTGTGGCCGTGCCCGCCGGACGCGGGTGCCGGCACCGGTCGGACCTCGGGCCGACGCGTGATCCACCCACGACATCAGCTCGATAGGGCCCGGCAGGCATGTCCCCGGTCCCGCTGGACCCGGCCGCGCCGCCCCGTGACCGGCGCCAGCGGACCGTCGTCACGAAGGACCCGCCCGAGCGGCGAACCGGCTGCCCCGGCCTCAGCGGTGGCGGTGCGGCACCGGCTGGCCGGCCTCGACGGCACGCTGCACCGCACGGTAGACCTGGCCGAACCGCAGCGCGTCACCCGTGCTCAGCAGCCGGATCGACTGACCACGCCAGCGGGCCCACATCTCCAGCTGCCGGCTGCCCCGGGCGTACGACCGGTCGAGGTGTTCGAAGAGGAAGTCGGCGACCGGCCCGACGGCGAGCCCGACCAGCACCGAGGCACCCACGATCGCGATCGTGACGGTGGCGGAGCGGTCCAGCCAGAGGGCCAGCGCGATGCCGAGGCCGGCGGCGACCAGGGGACCGGTGAGCGCCGCCCCGATCGCGCCGCGGCCGGCGAGCACCCGCCAGGAGCGGCTGCCCCGGCGGTGCCAGACCGCGCTGATCTCGGCCAGCGGGAAGGTGCGGCCGTCCACCCGGACGGCGGAGGAGGTGACCTGGATCGACCTGTCGTCGTAGTACGTGATCATGGCGGTACTCCCGGTAGCGGGCCTGGCACCAGACTACGTACCCCAACGGGCCGGGCCGTAAGGTTGGCACGCTACTTCGACGAGGAAGTGAGGGGACAGCGTGGGCGAGTTCGTGCGGCTGGAGACCAGGGACGGGATCGGCACCATCCGGCTGGAGCGGCCGCCGATGAACGCGCTCAACACCCAGGTGCAGGAGGAGTTGCGCGCCGCGGCCTCGGCGGCCACCGCCGACGCGGACGTGCGTGCCGTCATCGTGTACGGCGGGGAGAAGGTCTTCGCCGCCGGCGCGGACATCAAGGAGATGGCCGACATGTCCTACGTGGACATGGCGGAGCGTGCCGCGGACCTGTCCAGCGCGCTCGGCGCGATCGCGCGGATCCCGAAGCCGGTCGTCGCCGCGATCACCGGGTACGCCCTCGGTGGCGGCTGCGAGCTGGCCCTCGCCTGCGACTGGCGGGTGGTGGCCTCCGACGCCAAGCTCGGGCAGCCGGAGATCAAGCTCGGCATCATCCCGGGTGCCGGCGGCACCCAGCGGCTGGCCCGCCTCGTCGGCCCGGCCCGCGCCAAGGACCTCATCATGTCCGGCCGGATGGTGGACGCCGACGAGGCGCTGCGGATCGGTCTCGCCGACCGGGTCGCCCCGGCCGCCGAGGTATACGACACGGCGGTCGAGCTGGTCCGCCCGTACCTGAGGGGTCCCATGCAGGCGCTGCGCGCCGCGAAGCTCGCGGTCGACAGCGGCCTGGACATGGACCTCGCCTCCGGCCTGGCGTGGGAGAGTCAGCTCTTCGCGGCGCTCTTCGCGACCGACGACCGGCGCGAGGGCATGGCCGCCTTCGTGGAGAAGCGCAAGCCGGACTTCACGGGCCGCTGAGTCACGCCACCGGGTCGGCGGCGGATCCCGCCGCCGACCCGAGAGCGGTTCACATTCGTTGTACCGGTGAGTAACGTGTGACTCCGGTCATGCGGACGAAGGGGAACGGGCTATGACGGAGCGGATCGAAGGGCACGGCGGGGATCTCGCACTGGCGGCGCTGCGCGCGTACGGGGTGCGGGAGATGTTCACCCTCTCCGGCGGGCACGTCTTCCCGCTCTACGACGCCGCGCACAAGGCCGGCTTCCCGCTCTACGACGTCCGGCACGAGCAGTCGGCCGTCTTCGCCGCCGAGGCGGTGGCGAAGCTGCAACGCCGGCCCGGCCTCGCGGTGCTCACCGCCGGCCCCGGCGTCACCAACGGCATCTCCGGGCTGACCAGCGCGTACTTCAACGCGTCCCCGGTGCTGGTGCTCGGCGGGCGGGCCCCGCAGTTCCGCTGGGGCTCGGGCAGCCTCCAGGAGATGGACCACCTGCCGCTGGTCGCCCCGGTCACCAAGCACGCCGAGACGGTCTTCAGCACCGACGACATCCCGCGCGCGGTCACCGCGGCGCTGACCGCCGCGCTCACGCCGCACCGCGGCCCGGTGTTCCTCGACCTCCCCCTGGAGGCGGTCTTCTCGGTCGCCGACGCCGAGCTGCCCGCGCTGCCCGGCATCGCGCCGGTCGAGGCCGACCCGGGGGAGGTGACGAAGGCCGCCGGGCTGATCGCCGGCGCCTCGCGCCCGGTGATCATCGCCGGCTCCGACGTGTACGCCGGTGACGCCGTCGACGCCCTGCGGGCGGCTGCCGAGGCGTTGCAGGTGCCGGTCTTCACCAACGGCATGGGCCGCGGCGCCCTGCCGCCGGAGCACCCGCTCGCCTTCGCGAAGGCCCGCCGGGTCGCGCTCAAGGGCGCCGACGTGGTGGTGGTGGTCGGCACCCCGCTGGACTTCCGGCTCAGCTTCGGCGACTTCGGCGACGCGCGGGTGGTGCACATCGTCGACGCCCCCAGCCAGCGGGCCGGGCACGTCGAGCCGGCCGCCGGCCCCGCCGGTGACCTGCGGCTGATCCTCACCGCGCTGGCCGACCACCGGGGTGACCGGGTCGACCACGCCGACTGGGTCGCCGAGCTGCGCGTCGCCGAGGACGCCGCGAAGGCCCGCGACGCCGAGGAGATGGCCGCCGAGACCGACCCGATCCGTCCCGCCCGGATCTACGGCGAGCTGCGCAAGGTCCTCGCCCGCGACGCGGTCACGATCGGCGACGGCGGCGACTTCGTCTCGTACGCCGGCCGCTACCTGGAGCCGGCGCAGCCCGGCACCTGGCTCGACCCCGGCCCGTACGGCTGCCTCGGCACCGGGATGGGTTACGCGATGGGCGCCCGGGTCAGCTACCCCGACCGGCAGATCTGCGTGCTGATGGGCGACGGCGCGGCGGGCTTCTCGCTGATGGACGTGGAGTCCCTGGTCCGGCAGAAGCTGCCGGTGGTGATCGTGGTCGGCAACAACGGCATCTGGGGCCTGGAGAAGCACCCGATGCGCGCGATGTACGGGTACGACGTGGCCGCCGACCTCCAGCCCGAGCTGCGCTACGACCAGGTGGTGACCGCCCTCGGCGGTGCCGGCGAGACGGTGGCGAAGGCCGGCGACCTCGGCCCGGCGCTGCGTCGGGCGTTCGACGCCGGTGTGCCGTACCTGGTCAACGTGCTCACCGACCCGACCGACGCGTACCCCCGCTCGTCGAACCTCGCCTGAGCGACACCCTCCGCCGTCGCCGGCAGCCCGGCGACGGCGGAGGCGCTCACCGGGCGCGGGGCGGGTCCTCCTCGCGCGGCGGCTCGCCCTCGCGGCGGCGCAGGTCGTCCTCGCGGCGGCGCAGGTCGTCCTCCCACTGGCGGAACAACTCGTCGTCCTTGCGGGACCGCTCTTCGATGGAGCGGAGGAACTCGGGGTCGTCGTCGGGGGCGACCGTACGGGCGCGCTTCCGCTCAGAGAAGCCGTCGCCGGTCGGCCACGGCGTCCGGGGGCGGGCGCCGGTGGAGGTGCGGCCGGCGACGAACCAGGCGATCGAGCCGACCAGCGGGAAGAACAGGATGATCAGCACCCACGCGATCCGGGGCAGGGCGCGGATCTCGCCCTCCTCGGCGGAGAGACAGCTGATCAGCGCGCAGACGGCGAGGACGATCTGCGCGACGAAGAAGAGGACGTACAACCGGGCCATGCACCCATCATGGCGCAGGCGTCCACCTCACCACAGCCCGCGTACGACCAGAAGAGCGCCGAGTATCGCGAAACCGGCGGTGGCGAGGGCCACCAGCGGCAGGGCGCGTCCGTAGGTGCCGGACGGTTCGCTGCCGGTGCCGCGTCGCCAGCACACCCGTAGCGCCGCGCCCCAGCCCACCACCGCGACCCCGGCGAGCAGCGCACCGGCCACGTCGCCGGCGAGCGCGAGGCGCACGCTCAGCACCATGATCACTGTCAGGGCCAGCGCGGTGCGTCGCCAGGCCAGTTGGGTCCGCTCGGGTTGCAGGCCCGGGTCCCGCGCGTGCCCGGTCACCGGTCGCCGACGGCCCGGGACAGCACCGCGGCCACCAGCAGCAGCGCGCCCAGGCCGACGGAGAGGGCGAGCACCGCGGGGAAGCGGGAGGCGGGCAGTTCCTCGCCGAGCCGGATGGCCCGCTCGGTACGCGCCCAGTGGTCGACGGCCCGCACCGCGACCGTCCCGCCGAGCAGCAGCAGCGCGACGGCGATGATCTCCCGCAGGTGCGCCAGCGGCAGCGGCGGCAGGAACTGGGCGACGGCGAGCCCGCCGGCGACCAGCGCCAGCCCGGTACGGAGCCACGCCAGGAAGGTCCGCTCGTTGGCCAGCGAGAACCGGTAGTCCGGGGTGCTGCCGACCGAGCGGAGGTCGCGCGGGTCGAACCACCGCCGAATCGCCTGCCACACGCGATCGATTATCCGCTTCCTCCCGGTCGTAGGCTGGGACGGTGACGGATCTTGATGTGACGATGCTGCGCACCACGTACGACCGTCAGCTGCGGGCCTGGGTCCCGGACCCGCTGCCGGCCGGCGTCACGGTGGAGCACGACGGTCCGCTGGTGCGGATCATCGGCCTCGACCACGGCGGGTTCCTGACCTACCGTGACCTGGGCGGGCTCGACGGCCCGGACCTGGACGCGCTCATCGCGCGTCAGGTGGAGGACTTCCGGCGGCGGGGCCAGTCGGTGGAATGGAAGCTGCACGGCCACGACCAGCCCGCCGACCTCCCGGACCGGCTGCGCGCCGCCGGCTTCGAGCCGGAGCCGGAGGAGACCGTCGTGATCGGCCCGGCCGCGCTGCTCGCGGCCGCACTCCCGGTGGTTCCCGAGGGCGTACGCCTGCGTGAGGTGACCGCCCGCGCGGACCTGGAGCGGATAGCGGCGATGGAGGAGGCGGTGTGGAACTCCGACCGCAGCCACCTGGTGACCGGTCTGGAGAAGGAGATCGCCGCCGACCCGCACTCGATCACCGTGGTGGTGGCCGAGGCGGGGGACGAGGTGGTCAGCGCGGGGTGGGTGCGCTATGTGCCGGGCACCGCCTTCGCCACCCTCTGGGGTGGTTCGACGCTCGCGCCGTGGCGACGGCGGGGCATCTACCGGGCGTTGGTCACCTACCGGGCCCGCCTGGCCGTCCAGCGCGACCGGACGCTCCTGCAGGTCGACGCCTCGTCGGAGAGCCGGCCGATCCTTCAGCGGCTCGGTCTCGTCCCGGTCACCACGACCACTCCGTACGTCTACACTCCGTGATCATGGCGGAGCGGTTGACGGCCGAGGAGCGGCTGACTCTCAAGACGGGTGCCTTCGGCGCGGTTTTCCTGGTGTCCAATGCCGATCCGGGCATGGTGGCGGTGTTCCGGGAGAGCTTCGCCGCGTCGGGGGCGCTGGCCGACACCAGCGGGGCGGTGAAGGAGGCGCTGACCACGGGTCCACTGCCGAAGATGCCCCGCGACCCGGCGCAGATCGAGTCGGTGGTGCTGCCGGCGCTGGCCCGGGCGCTGGAGATCCTGCGGGAAAAGTCCCCGGCCGACGTGGCGACCTACCGGGACGTGGTGCTGGCCGCGGCGGACCGGGTGGCCCGGGCGCACCGGGGCGTCGCCCCGGAGGAGGCGGCGATGATCGACCGGATCAGGGCCGTGCTGGCTCAGCCGGCCTGAGTAGGGCTTACCCGGCGCTGGTGCCGTGGTGAGCTGTGTCACTTCACCGGCTCCGAGGCTCGAAGCTACTGGCAGGTAACATTGCGCCGTGGGCAACTGCACAGCAGCCCGCGGTTGACCGAGCGTTAAGTCACGCGGCAGGCTGCGCCCCAGACCGGGCGAGCGATCGCAACACCAACAGGAGGGTCGTCGAAGCGCGATGAACATCGTCGTACTCGTCAAGCAGGTGCCCGATTCGGGCGCGGACCGCAACCTGCGTACTGACGACAACACCGTCGACCGCGGTTCGGCGAACAACGTCATCAACGAGATGGACGAGTACGCCATCGAGGAGGCGTTGAAGATCAAGGAGGCGCACGGCGGCGAGGTCACCATCCTGACCATGGGTCCGGACCGGGCGACCGAGTCGATCCGCAAGGCGCTCTCCATGGGCCCGGACAAGGCCGTCCACGTGGTGGACGACGCCCTGCACGGCTCCTGCGCCGTGGCCACCTCGAAGGTGCTCGCCGCCGCCCTCGGCCAGCTGAACGCCGACCTGGTGATCTGTGGCGCCGAGTCGACCGACGGCCGGGTCCAGGTCATGCCGCACATGATCGCCGAGCGGCTGGGCGTCGCCGCCCTGACCGGCGCGCGCAAGCTCACCGTCGACGGCTCCACGCTGACCGTCGAGCGGCAGACCGAGGAGGGCTACGAGGTGGTCACCGCCTCGACCCCGGCCGTCGTCTCCGTGTGGGACACCATCAACGAGCCGCGCTACCCGTCCTTCAAGGGCATCATGGCCGCCAAGAAGAAGCCGGTGCAGACGCTCTCCCTGGGTGACCTCGGTGTCGCCCCGACCGAGGTGGGCTTCGACGGTGCCACCAGCGCCGTGCTGGAGCACACCAAGCGCCCGCCGCGCTCCGGCGGCGCGAAGATCACCGACGAGGGCGAGGGCGGCGTCAAGCTGGTCGAGTTCCTCGCCACCGAGAAGTTCGTGTGAGAGGTCTGGACATGTCTGAGGTTCTCGTCGTCGTCGAAGCCACCAAGGAATTCGGCGTCAAGAAGGTCACCCTGGAGATGCTCACCCTCGCCCGCGAGCTGGGCACCCCGAGCGCGGTGGTGCTCGGCGGCGCCGGCGCGGCCGAGGCGCTGAGCGCCAAGCTGGGCGAGTACGGCGCGGAGAAGATCTACGCCGCCGAGGGCGAGGAGATCGACGGCTACCTGGTCGCCCCCAAGGCGACCGTGCTCGCCGAGCTGGTCAAGCGGGTGCAGCCGGCCGCCGTGCTGCTCGCCTCCGCCCAGGAGGGCAAGGAGATCGCCGCCCGCCTCGCCGTCAAGCTGGACAACGGCATCCTGACCGACGTGGTCGGCCTGGACGCCGACGGCACCGCGACCCAGGTCGCCTTCGCCGGCTCCACCATCGTCAAGTCCAAGGTCACCAAGGGCCTGCCGCTGGTCACCGTCCGGCCGAACTCGGTCAACCCGACCCCCGCGGCGGCCACCCCGGCCGTCGAGCAGCTCACCGTGTCGGTCACCGACACCGACAAGCTGGCCAAGGTCGTCGACCGGGTCGCCGAGCAGAAGGGCTCCCGCCCGGAGCTGACCGAGGCCGGGATCGTCGTCTCCGGCGGTCGCGGTGTCGGCAACGCCGACAACTTCAAGCTGGTCGAGGAGCTGGCCGACCTGCTCGGCGGCGCCGTCGGCGCCTCCCGGGCGGCCGTCGACTCCGGCTACTACCCCCACCAGTTCCAGGTGGGCCAGACCGGCAAGACGGTCTCCCCGCAGCTCTACGTCGCGCTCGGCATCTCCGGTGCCATCCAGCACCGGGCCGGCATGCAGACGTCGAAGACCATCGTCGCGGTCAACAAGGACGGCGAGGCGCCGATCTTCGAGCTGGCCGACTTCGGCGTGGTGGGCGACCTGTTCAAGATCGTGCCGCAGGCCGCCGAGGAGATCCGCAAGCGCAAGTGAGCTGAGTACGAGCTCTTCGAGGGCCGGGAACCGCGAGTCGGTTTCCGGCCCTCGTCGTGCGGTCGCTGCCCCCGCGATCTTGAGCAGAAGGGTCCGCGGTGATGCCCGAACTGCGACGATGACACGAGCGCCCAGCACCCCACCCGGAGGAGGGGCGATGGCGGCCAGGACGCCCGGAAGCGGTCACCACGCGCTGGCCGTGCACGAGGTCGTACTCCTGCTGGAGACCCACACCGAACGGGGGCTGACCGACGAGGAGGCGGCGGCCCGCCGAAAGCGGTTCGGGCCCAACGTGCTGCCGACGGCGGACAGCGGCGGTGTGCTGCGCCGGCTGCTCCGGCAGTTCCAGAACCCCCTGGTGTACGTCCTGGTCGCCGCCGGCGTCGTCACCTTGATGCTGGCCGAGTACGTCGACTCCGGCGTGATCTTCGGGGTGGTCCTGGTCAACGCCGTCATCGGATTCCTGCAGGAGTCCAAGGCCGAGGCGGCGCTGGACGCGCTACGGGCGATGGTGCGTACCGAGGCCCGGGTGGTGCGCGGCGGGCGGCAGCGCCGGGTCTCCTCGGACGACGTGGTCCCGGGCGACCTGGTCCTGGTCGAGGCCGGCGAGAAGGTGCCCGCCGACCTGCGGCTGGCCCGCGCCGACGAACTGCGCGCCGACGAGTCGGCACTGACCGGCGAGTCCCTGCCCGTCCGCAAGGACGAGGTCGTCCTCCGGGACGGGACGCCGGTGGCGGACCGGCGCAACGTCCTCTACTCCGGCACGCTGGTCACCGGTGGGTCGGCGACCGGCATCGCGGTCGCGACCGGGGCGGAGACGGAACTGGGCCGCATCCACCGTCTCGTCGGGGCTGCCCAGGTGCTCGACACACCGTTGACGTCGAAGCTGGCCCGTTTCAGCCGAGTGCTCACCGTCGCGATCCTGGTGCTCGCGGCGGTCACGTTCGGCGTTGGCCTCGTCCGCGGTGAGCGCGCGGGTGACACCTTCACCGCCGCCGTCGCACTCGCGGTGGGTGCGATCCCCGAGGGACTCCCCGCAGCGGTGACGATCACGCTGGCGATCGGCGTGTCACGGATGGCCCGCAGGCGGGCGGTGATCCGGCGTCTGCCGGCCGTGGAGACACTTGGCAGCACGACGGTGATCTGCACCGACAAGACCGGAACCCTGACCGAGAACCAGATGACCGTACAGGCCGTCTGGACCGTCGCCGGTCGGTACGGGATCAGCGGCGGTGGTTACGCACCCACGGGCGAAATAACGGATCCGCAGGGTGGCCCGGCCCCCACCGGAGAGGGCGGCGCGCTGCGCTGGTCGCTGCTGGCCGGTGTCGCCTGCAACGACGCTCGACTTGACGAGCGTGAGGGCCGGTGGACGGTGCTCGGTGACCCGACCGAGGGGGCCATGCTGGTGGCGGGTGCCAAGGTCGGGCTCCGGGCCGAGGAGGTGGCCGAGGAACTTCCCCGGGTGGCAACGATCCCGTTCAGCTCCGAGCGGCAGTTCATGGCGACCCTGCACGACCAGCGGAACGACGGACGTGTGGTCCTGGTCAAGGGCGCGGTGGAAAGGGTTGTCGAGTGGTCCACCGAGGCACTCGACGGGGGCGGGTCGTCCGTCCCGCTGGACCGGGCGGCCGTGCTGGCCGCCGCTGCGGATCTGGCCGGTGAGGGGCTACGGGTGCTCGCCACCGCGATGTGGCGCGTCGATCCCGGTGAACGACTGGTGGAGGAGGAACTACCCGGCAACCTGGTCTTCACCGGGCTGCAGGCGATGCTCGACCCGCCCCGGCCCCCTGCCGCCGCCGCGGTCGCGTCGTGCCGGAGGGCGGGGATCGCGGTAAAGATGATCACCGGCGACCACCGGGCGACCGCCAGCGCCATCGCCGTACGCCTCGGGCTGCTAGCGGGCGACCCGGGGCCGGGCGAGGTCCTCAGCGGCGCGGACCTGGACGATTTGTCCGACGCGGCCCGTCCGGAGGCGGTGCGCCGGGCCTCGGTCTTCGCCCGGGTGTCACCTGAGCAGAAGCTCCGGCTGGTGGAGGCGCTGCAGGCCGAGGGGCAGGTGGTGGCCATGACGGGCGACGGGGTCAACGACGCGCCCGCGCTGCGCCAGGCCAACATCGGGATCGCCATGGGACGCGCCGGTACGGAGGTGGCCAAGGAGGCGGCCGACATCGTGCTCACCGACGACGACTTCGCCACCATCGAGTCCGCCGTCGAGGAGGGGCGCGGCGTCTTCGCCAACCTGACGAAGTTCATCACCTGGACACTGCCCACGAACACCGGCGAGGGACTGGTCATCCTTGTGGCGATCCTGCTCGGCACGGCGCTGCCGATCCTGCCGAGCCAGATCCTCTGGATCAACATGACGACCGCGGTGGCGCTCGGCCTGACGCTCGCCTTCGAGCCGAAGGAACCGGGAATCATGGACCGGCCGCCCCGCGATCCTGGCCAGGCTCTGCTCACCGGTGCCCTGGTGGTCCGGATCCTGCTGGTTTCGGCCCTGCTCGTCGCCGGTACCTGGTGGCTGTTCGAGTGGGAACTGGGCGCCGGGGCGGACCTGCCGGAGGCCCGCACCGCGGCGGTGAACCTCTTCGTCGCCGTGCAGGCGTTCTACCTGTTCAGCTGTCGCTCGCTCACCCGGTCGCCGTGGCGACTCGGGCTGTTCACCAACCGCTGGCTCATCGGCGGCGTCCTGGTACAGGCCGTCGGCCAGTTGGCGTTGACCTACCTGCCGGTGATGAACGCGCTGTTCCGGACGGCACCGATCAGCGCCGGGGCCTGGCTGCGAATCCTCGGCATCGCCCTGCTGGCGACCGCCGTCGTGGCACTGGACAAGCGGTTCGGCTGGTTCGGCCGCCGGCTCGGCTGAACGCCGGGCCGGCGGCCGTCGCCGGAAGGGAGCTGATCGGCGGGCCGGGGAGCTGAGCCGGCCCGCCGATCAGCCCGTCAGGGTGCCCCTCAGCAGACTGTTGCCGGAGTGGGCGGTGTTGTTGTCCAACGTCTCGGCGGAGACGTCGACAACTGAGTATGCCTCAAGGTCGACCTTCGGTGGCAACGGCAGCAGCTCGTCAGGTTCGTCACCCAACACCCCGACCGAGAACATCTCCATGGTGGTCGGGTTGATGAGCCACACCTCGTAGTACCCCGGAACGTCCGGGAGATTCGCCACGTGCAGGTGCAGCCGGCCGTTGTCGAACACCCGCGCCTCACCCGTGGCGTCCGGCGGCGTCGAGCCGTACGCCGCCAGGGGCGCACTGGCCAGCACCACCCGCGGGGCCGGCTCCGGATCCTTCGGGTCCAGCACGGCGAGCGTGCCGACCACGCCGAGGGCGGCGGCGGCGACCGCCGTCACCGCGGTGCCCGCCCAGCGCGACCAGCGGCTGCGCCGGTGCGGCCGGGGCGTGAGCACCACGCCGCCGGTCGGGTCCGCGTCGCCGCGGTCGTCGGTGTCGTCCGGCCGCTGCCTGCTGCGGGCGTCGCCGAGCGACGGCAGGTCCTCCGCCGCCCGGATCTCGGCCATGATGCCCTGCCAGACGTGCTCCGGAGGGTCCGGCAGGTCCCGCATGCCCTGGGTGCCGGCACCGAGGCCGGCGACGTGCTGCAGGGTCCGCATCTCGACCCGACAGTGCTCGCAGCTGTCGAGGTGGGTGCTCTCGCCGCTGTCCGCGTCGCTCTCACCGAGCGCCAGAAAGACCAGCCGGTCGTGGTCCAGGTGCTGCACCGTCCACCTCCCATCTGCGTTTCAGGTTCGCCATGCCGCGCCGGATGTGACTCTTCACCGTGCCCAGGGGCACGCCGGTCACCGCCGATATCTGTTGGTGTGTCAGGTCGTCGAAGAACGCCAGTTCCAGCATGCGTCGCTGGTCGTCCGGTAGTCGAGCCAGCTCGTCCGCGACCACCAGCCGGTCGACCACCGTGTCCGGGTCCGGGCCGGTCTGCGCCGGCTCCGGCAGTTGCCGGACCGTCTCGACCACCCGGGTCTCCCGGGCCGAGGCCCGCAGCCGGTCGATCACCTTGCGCCGCCCGATACCGAGCAGCCAGCCGATCAGTGAACCCTTGGTCGGATCGAAGGTGTCCCGCCCCAGCCAGGCGGCGACGAACGTCGCCTGGGTCACGTCCTCCGCGTCGCTGCGGTTGGCCAGCGTGCTCGTGGCCAGGTGGAGCACCGCGCGACCGTACCGGTCGTACGCCTCCCGAAGGGCCAGTTCGTCGCCGGCGCGGAATCGCGCGGCCAGGTCGTCCTCGGGAGGTGCCGGTTCGCGTCGTTCCGCCGTCACCGGGCGGTTCGCCTTCCTTGGGGCATGCCCGACTGTAACTCCCACAGTCATCGCCCCACTTCTCCGGTCGGTGTGTCCCACACGTCGTTCACCTGCTCTTCGTTGCCGCAGGACCGTTCGGATGCGGCCGGAGGAAAGAAAAAGAAATGTTCCTCGGCCGCATCCGGCCGGCGCGGAGCCGGCGTAACCCGTTCTGCAAGCCAGGCCTGACGAATCAGCACCAATCACCAGGAGGCAGTCATCATGCAGCTCTCGAACTTCCGTCGGGTCGCGGCGGGCGGCGCGGTCGCCGCGCTGACGTTCGTCGGGGTCGGCGCCCTCACCGCCACTCCCGCCTACGCCGCCACCTCCAAGGTCTCCGTCGTCCACGGCATCCCGGACACCCCGGTCGACGTGTACGTCAACGGCGAGAAGACGCTCAGCGACTTCAAGCCCGGCGACGTGGCGGGCCCGCTGGACCTGGAGGAGGGCGCGTACGACATCGCGCTGACCAAGCCGGGCGAGGCGATCGGCAGCGCGATCCTCAAGGTCGACGACGCGCAGGTGCCGGGTGGGGCGAACATCAGCATCGCCGCCCACCTGGACGCCAGCGGACAGCCGAAGATCACGCCGTTCGTCAACGACACCTCGAAGGTCGACGCCGGCAAGGCGCGACTGATCGTCCGGCACACGGCCGCCGCCCCGGCGGTGGACGTGCGGGCCGGTGGCACCCCGGTCTTCGAGGACCTCACCAACCCGAACGAGGCCAAGGGCGACGTCGACGCCGGCACCGTGAAGGCGGACGTGGTGCTCGCCGGCACCGACACCGTGGCGATCGGCCCGGCGGACCTGAACCTCAAGGAGGGCACCGCCACGATCGTCTACGCGATCGGCTCGGCCGAGGCGGACAGCCTCGACATCGTGGCGCAGACCATCACCGGTCTGCACTCCGCTCCGGCCGGTGTGCCCAGCGGTGACGGTGGCCAGGCCGGCACCGGCGTGGACACC
This sequence comes from Micromonospora sp. NPDC049497, assembly GCF_044465805.1. NCBI lineage: Bacteria > Bacillati > Actinomycetota > Actinomycetes > Micromonosporales > Micromonosporaceae > Micromonospora > Micromonospora sp. NPDC049497. The sequence continues at coordinate 127,868 of NZ_JBITMC010000010.1, forward strand.
TGGTGGTACGTGCTGGCCGGCGCCGGCGCGCTGCTGCTGGTCGGCGGCGGGGCACGGGTGGCCACCGCCCGGACCGGTCGCAAGTGACGGTGCGCAACCGCGGCGCGCTGGCGGCCATGGCCGCCGGCGTTGCCGCGCTCACCGTTGCCGCGCTGGTGGCGTGCGGCTCCCAGCCGGCCGGGAACGTCGGGTCGGAGGAGGCCGAGGACCTCGCCACCACCAGCCCGAGCCCGACCGCGACCGCCGCCGGTCCGGCGGTCCCCGTCACCAAGGGTGACCTGCCCAGCGGTGCGGAGACCGTGCCGCCGACCAAGCTGGTCATCCCGGGAATCGACGTCACGGCCACTGTGAACGCCGTCGGGATCAACCAGAGGACCGACGAGTTCGAGGTGCCGCCCAGCGTCGACCAGATCGGCTGGTACCGCTACGGCCCCGGCCTGGAGGCGAAGACCGGATCGGTGGTGATCGCCGGTCACGTGGACAGCGCCACCCAGGGCAAGGGCGCGTTCTTCCGGCTGAAGGAACTCGACCAGGGCGACACCATGACGGTGACCGGCAGCGACGGCAAGGCCCGTACGTACCGCGTCGTCGCCCGGGAGGAGTACCAGAAGACGAAGATCCCGCTGGAGCGGTACTTCGCCCGGGACGGCAAGCCCCGTCTCACCCTGATCACCTGTGGTGGCCCGTTCGACGCCGAGGCCCGCAGGTACCGCGACAACATCGTGGTCACCGCGGTGCCGGCGTGAGTTTCCCGACGCGCCCGTCGGCTGCCTGACCTGCCGGCTGACGTGGCCGCGCCGAGCCGGGGCGGGAGGAGACGCTTCCGCCCCGGCTCCGGCGTCCGGTGGGCGGCACCCCGGCCGTTAGGCTGAACCGTGATGGCATACCTGGATCACGCGGCGACCACTCCGATGCTCGACGAGGCACTGGAGGCGTACGTCGCCACCGCTCGCGAGGTCGGCAACGCGTCCTCCCTGCACGCGTCGGGCCGTCGTGCCCGGCGGCGGGTGGAGGAGTCGCGGGAGCGGGTGGCCGCCGCGCTGGGGGCCCGGCCCTCCGAGGTCATCTTCACCGGGGGCGGCACGGAGAGCGACAACCTCGCCGTCAAGGGCATCTTCTGGGCCCGCCGCGCGGCCGACGTCCGCCGTACCCGGGTGGTCTCCAGCGCCGTCGAGCACCACGCCGTGCTGGACGCGGTGGACTGGCTGACCGGCCACGAGGGCGCGGAGGTCGGCTGGCTGCCGGTCGACGCCGCCGGCCGGGTGAGCCCCGACGACCTGCGCGCCGAGTTGGCCGCCGACGGCGAACGGGTCGCCGTGGTGACGACCATGTGGGCCAACAACGAGGTCGGCACCCTCCAGCCGGTCGCCGAGTTGGCGGCCGTCGCCGCCGAGCACGGCGTGCCGTTCCACACCGACGCGATCCAGGCCGTCGGGCAGGTGCCGGTCGACTTCGCCGGCAGCGGGGTCTCCGCGCTGACCGTCACCGGGCACAAGCTCGGCGGGCCGACCGGCGTGGGCGCACTGCTGCTCGCCCGCGACGTGGCGGCCACGCCGCTGCTGCACGGCGGCGGCCAGGAACGCGACATCCGCTCGGGCACTCTCGACACCGCCGGCATCGTGGCCTTCGCGGTGGCGGTGGAGGCCGTCGTGAAGGGCCAGCAGGAGTACGCGGCCCGGGTCGCCGCGCTCCGCGACGACCTGGTCGAGCGGGTCCGCGCGGCGGTGCCCGAGGTCATCTTCAACGGCGACCCCACCGAGCGGCTGCCGGGCAACGCGCACTTCTCCTTCACCGGCTGCGAGGGCGATGCGCTGCTGCTCCTGTTGGACGCGCAGGGCATCGCCTGCTCGACCGGCTCGGCCTGCTCGGCGGGGGTGGCGCAGCCCTCGCACGTGCTCCTGGCGATGGGTGCCGACGACGACCGGGCCCGCTCCTCGCTGCGCTTCACCCTCGGCCACACCAGTACGGGCGCCGACGTCGACGCCCTGATCGCGGCCCTACCGGCCGCGGTGGAACGCGCCCGCCGAGCCGCCTCCCTCCGCACCCCCCGCTGACCCACCCCCCTCGCGCCCCCCGCCCCTCCCTTCCGCCGCGATCTTGCAGTTTCGGTCGCTCCTTCGCGGCTTTTGTGTCTTATGTCGCGGCAGAAAGTGCAAGATCGCGGGGGCGGGGTGAGGGGCGAGGGGTGGGGGCCGGGGTGGGGGCCGGGGTGGGGTGGGTCGCAGGGGCGGGACGGGTGGGGTGGTCGGGCGGTGGGCGGGGATAGGCTCGACGGGGTGACGTGGGAGGTGTGTCGGTGAGGGTGTTGGCGGCGATGTCGGGCGGCGTGGACTCCGCCGTGGCCGCGGCGCGGGCCGTGGAGGCGGGGCACGACGTGACCGGCGTGCACCTGGCGCTCGCGCGCAACCCGCAGACGTACCGCACCGGTGCGCGCGGCTGCTGCACGCTGGAGGACTCGCGGGACGCCCGCCGGGCCGCCGACGTCATCGGCATCCCGTTCTACGTCTGGGACATGGCCGAGCGTTTCCACGCCGACGTGGTGGACGACTTCGTCGCCGAGTACGCGGCCGGTCGTACGCCCAATCCGTGCCTGCGCTGCAACGAGAAGATCAAGTTCGCCGCGGTGCTGGACCGGGCCGTGGCCCTGGGCTTCGACGCCGTGGTCACCGGCCACCACGCCCGGCTCGGCCCGGACGGCCTGCTGCGGCGCAGCGTCGACCTCGCCAAGGACCAGTCGTACGTCCTCGCCGTCCTCACCCGCGCGCAGCTGGACCGGTCGATCTTCCCCCTGGGCGACTCGACCAAGGCCGACGTGCGCGAGGAGGCCGCCCGGCGCGGCCTGGCCGTCGCCGACAAGCCCGACTCGCACGACATCTGCTTCATCGCCGACGGCGACACCCGCGGCTTCCTCGCCCGGCGACTCGGCGAGGCCCCCGGTGACGTGGTCGACGCGACCACCGGCGCGGTGGTGGGCAGCCACCGCGGGGCGTACGCGTACACCGTCGGCCAGCGGCGCGGCCTGCACCTGGACCGGCCGGCACCGGACGGCCGCCCCCGGTACGTGCTCTCCATCACGCCGAAGACCAACACGGTGACCGTCGGCCCGGCCGACGCGCTGGAGGTCTCCCGGGTCCGCGCCGAGCGTCCGGTGTGGACCGGCGGTGCCCGCCCGGACGCCCCGCTGGAGTGCGAGGTGCAGCTGCGGGCACACGGTGACGTGGTGCCGGCGACGGTCGAGCTGACCGCCGACGGCCTGACCGCCGAGCTGCGCCGTCCCGTCCGGGGGGTCGCCGCCGGCCAGGCCGTCGTCGCGTACCGGCCGGATCCCGCCGGCGACGTAGTGCTCGGCTCGGCGACCATCGCCGCCTGACCGGGGCGCCGTACCCGATAGTCTTCGGCCGTGACAGATCAGGCGTGGCCGTGGCCGGCCGGCGCGGCGACCGGCATCGGTTCGCTGCCCGGCACCGACATCGCGGAGGCGCAGCGGGTCGTCCTCGGTGAGCTGCCCACGCTGCCGCACCTGCCGGAGCTGCCCGCGCGGGGTCCCGGCGCCGACCTGGTCGGCCGCACCGCCGGGCTGCTGGTCGAGCTGCCCGTCGAGGTGTACGCGGGCCGCTGGCGTGTCGCCCTCCGTCCCGGCCGGGACCTGCGCCGCGCCCGTGACCTCATGGAACGGGACCTCGACCAGCTCGCCGAGCAGGCCGAGCAGTTCGCCGGTCCGGTGAAGATCCAGGTCGGCGGCCCGTTCACGCTGGCCGGCTCGCTGGAACTGCCGATCGGCGGCCGGATGCTGCGTGACCCGGGCGCGGTGCGGGACCTGACCGGTTCGCTCGCCGAGGGCGTACGCGAGCACGTCGCGGCGGTCCGTCGCCGGCTGCCCCGGGCGTCGGTCCTGCTGCAGGTCGACGAGCCGTCGCTGCCGACGGTGCTGGCCGGACGGGTGCCGACCGAGAGCGGCCTGGGCGTCTACCGGCCGGTGGAGTCGGACCTCGCCCGTTCGCTGCTCCGGACCGTTGTCGACGCGGCCGGCGTGCCGGTGGTCGTGCACTGCTGTGCGCCGGACGTGCCGCTGGACCTGATCCGGTCGGCCGGCGCCGTCGGGGTGGCCCTCGACCTGGAACTGATCACCGACCTGGACCCGCTGGGGGAGGCCATCGACGCGGGGCTGGGGCTGCTGGCCGGCGCCGCGCCGACCCGGCCACCGTCCGCCGGTCGCCCGCCGACGTCGGCCGAGGTCGCCGACCGGGTACGCCGGATCTGGGACCGGCTCGGCTTCCCGCTCCGGCAACTGGCCGAGCAGGTCGTGGTGACCCCGTCCTGCGGGCTCGCCAACGCCACCGAGCCGTACGCGCGGGCGGTGCTCGCCGCGTGTCGGGACGCCGGCCGGCGGCTCGCCGAGGCGTGAGGTTTCCTGTCGTACGGGCGGGGCAGGATTGCCGGCATGATTGGACACCTGCGTTCCGTGGTGATCGATTGCCCCGACCCGCGGGCCCTCGCCACGTTCTACTCCGAGGTGCTCGGCCTGCCGTTGGACGCCGAGGGGACCAGCGGCGACGACTGGGTGGTGATCTCCGGCTCCGGCCACCGCCTCGCCTTCCAGAAGGCGCCCACCCTCCGCCCGCCGACCTGGCCCGAGCCGGGCGTGCCCCAGCAGTTCCATCTCGACGTCGAGGTGGACGACGTCGAGACCGCCGAGAAGCAGGTGCTGACGCTGGGCGCCCGCCGGCTGCCCGGTGGGGGTGCGGACTTCCGGGTCTACGCCGACCCGGCCGGTCACCCGTTCTGTCTGGTCTTCGACGTCGACTGATTCGTCGCGTAGCCGCTCCGGCCCGGGGTGGACGGGACGCGCGGGCCGGCCGGGGTTTCGGCGGTTGCGGGCGGGCGGCATGATCCGGGGCATGATCGACACCTCGCTCCGGCGGGCCGCCGGCTCGCTGTTCGGCCTCGCCTACGGTGACGCCCTCGGCAAGGACACCGAGTTCCTGACCGTCGCCGAGATCGTCCGGCGGTACGGCCCGGCCGGCCCGCGCGACCTCACCGGCGATCCGGCACTGGTCACCGACGACACGCAGATGGCGCTCGCGGTCGCCTGGGCGCTGCACGAGGCGCCGGTGCTCGCCCCCGAGGTGGTCGAGCCGCTGCTGCGGCAGCGGTTCCTCGACTGGGCGGTCAGCCCGGACAACAACCGCGCCCCGGGCATGACCTGCCTGCGCGCCTGCGCCGAGCTGGGCCGGGGGCTGCGCTGGCAGGAGGCGACGGTCGCCGGCTCCAAGGGCTGCGGGGCGAACATGCGCGTCACCCCGGTGGGCCTGGTCGACGTCGACCTGGACACCCTCGCCGGGCTCGCCCAGCTCCAGGCCGGCCTGACCCACGGTCACCCGACCGGCCTGGCGGCCAGCGAGCTGACCGCGTACGCGGTGCGGCTGGTGCGCGACGGTGCGGCCCTGGCGGAGGTTCCCGGGCTGCTGACGGACCGGGCGCGCGACCAGCGTCGGGTCTACCGCGCGGACTGGCTCGGCGACCTGTGGGAGCGGCCCGGGGCGTCCACGCCGGAGGACTTCGTCGCCCGGGGCTGGGACGAGTGCCTCGACGTGCTCGCCCGGCTCGAGGCCGCGCTGTCCCGCCCCGACGACGGCGGCGACCCGTGCCGGCACACCGGCGAGGGCTGGATCGCGGAGGAGGCGCTGGCCACGGCGTTGTACTGCGCCGTCCGGCACGCCGACGACCCGGTGACCGCCCTGGCCCGCGCCGCCACGACCGCCGGCGACTCCGACTCGATCGCCGCCCTGGCCGGGGCCTTCGTCGGCGCGGCGCACGGCATGCCCGCCTGGCCGGCGGAGTGGGCGACCCGCATCGAGTACGCCGCCCAGCTCGCCACCCTCTCCAACACCTGGGACTGACCCCCCCGGCCCTGCGGGCGTTGATCAAGGGGTTCGCGTCAAGGTTGATCTTCAAAGTGGCGCAAACCCCTTGATCAACATGGCGGGGAGGGGTCGGGGCGGGCCGGGTCAGGCGGTGCGGAGGTGGGGGAGACGGCGGATCTCGCGCCAGAGGGCGGGCTCGCAGGTGCCGACGTGGTTGGAGAAGTCGGCCAGGGGGATGTGGACGGGCTCGCCCAGGTTGACGAAGCTGTCGTGGTCGGCGTCCGGGTCCCACTCGCGGGTCGGGATGCGCACGTGGTCGTCCCGGTCGCTCTTGTCCTGACTGGTGATCTTCAGGACGTCGGCGCCCCGCGGGTCGACCCGCAGCACCAGGCAGGGCCGCACCTTCGAGCCGCTGCCGTCGGCGTACGGGACGTCGGCCCACCAGATCTCACCCGCGGCGGGCGCGCCGGCGGGCGCGGCCTGGCCGGTACGCGGGCGCGGTGGCGCGGTGGACCGGGTACGACCGCGCCCCTTCGCGCCGGGGCGGGCGCCTCCCGGCTTGCCGGTACGCCCGGCCGGCCGGCGGCCGGCCGAGCGACGCCGCCAGTCGTTCCACGCCCAGCCGGCGGCCACCGCCAGCACCACCGCCACCGCCCAGAGCAGCCATTCGGGCATCGGTACCTCCGTCGCGTCGGGCGGCGACCCCGGCCGCCGTCGGGCGATCCTCGCACGTCAACGGCCGGTTCGCCGCTCGGGCGTGGCGGGTGACCGGCGAAGTGTCCCACCGGACCGATACGGTGCCGGGTAGCGAAGAAACGGGAGGTCCCAAGCGGTGTCCGAGGAAGTTGTCGGCCAGCAGGTCAGCGCGGCACAGGAGGCGGCGGCGGGCACCGAGCCGACCCCGGAGGCCCGGGAGCGGCACGCCGTGCTCAGCCAGGAGCTGACCGAGCACCAGTACCGCTACTACGTCCTCGACGCGCCGACCGTTTCCGACGCCGAGTTCGACAGGCAGTTGCGCGAGCTGGAGGCGCTGGAGGCGGAGTTCCCGGCGCTGCGTACGCCCGGCTCACCGACCCAGCGGGTCGGCGGGAGCTTCTCCACCGACTTCACGCCGGTCGCCCACGCCGAGCGGATGATGTCGCTCGACAACGCCTTCGCCGACGAGGAGCTGGCCGCGTGGGCCGAGCGGGTCGAGCGGGACGCCGGCGGTCCGGTGCCCTACCTCTGCGAGCTGAAGGTCGACGGCCTCGCCATCAACCTGACCTATGAAAAGGGGCGGCTGGTGCGCGCCGCGACCCGGGGCGACGGCCGCACCGGTGAGGACGTGACCGCCAACGTCCGCAGCATCCGCGACGTGCCGGGGGAGCTCACCCCGTCGACCGAGTTCCCCGACGTGCCGGAGTTCATCGAGGTGCGGGGCGAGATCTACTTCCCGGTCGCGGCGTTCGCCGACCTCAACGCCGGCCTGGTCGAGCAGGGCAAGGCGCCGTTCGCCAACCCGCGCAACGCCGCCGCGGGAAGCCTGCGGCAGAAGGACCCCCGGATCACCGCGTCCCGGCCGCTGCGCCTGGTCGTGCACGGCATCGGCGCCCGTCGCGGCTTCCGGCCGAGCGCCCAGTCCGAGTCGTACGCGGCGTTGAAGGCGTGGGGGCTGCCCACCAGCGACCGGTGGCGGGTGGTGCCCGACCTGGCCGGTGTCGCCGACTACATCGCCTACTACGGCACACACCGGCACGACGTGGAGCACGAGATCGACGGGGTTGTGGTGAAGGTCGACCCGGTCTCCATCCAGGGCCGCCTCGGGTCGACCAGCCGGGCGCCACGCTGGGCGATCGCCTTCAAGTACCCGCCGGAGGAGGTCAACACCAAGCTGCTCGACATCGACGTCAACGTCGGGCGCACCGGTCGGGTCACCCCGTTCGCGGTCCTGGAGCCGGTCCGGGTGGCCGGGTCGACGGTCGCCCTGGCCACCCTGCACAACGCGCAGGAGGTGGCACGCAAGGGCGTGCTGATCGGTGACACGGTGGTGATCCGCAAGGCCGGCGACGTGATCCCCGAGGTGCTCGGGCCGGTGGTCGAGCTGCGCCCGGCCGACGCGCGCCCCTTCGTCATGCCGACCACCTGCCCGGCCTGCGGCACGCCGCTCGCGCCGGCCAAGGAGGGCGACGTCGACATCCGCTGCCCCAACGCCCGCAGCTGCTCGGCGCAGCTACGTGAGCGGGTCTTCCACCTCGCCGGCCGGGGCGCGTTCGACATCGAGGTGCTCGGTTACAAGGGTGCCGCCGCCCTGCTCGACGCGGAGGTCATCCAGGACGAGGGGGACCTGTTCACCCTGGACGCCGAGCAGCTGTCCCGCTCGCCGTTCTTCGTGAACAAGGACGGCAGCCTCGGCAGCAACGCGGTCAAGCTGCTGGACAACCTCGCCGTGGCCAAGGAGCGCGACCTGTGGCGGGTGCTCGTCGCGCTCTCCATCCGGCACGTGGGCCCCACCGCCGCGCAGGCGCTGGCCCGGCACTTCCGCTCCGTCGAGGCGATCGACCGGGCGAGCGAGGAGGAGCTGTCCTCCGTGGACGGTGTCGGCCCGACGATCGCGGCGAGCATCCGCGAGTGGTTCGCCGTCGACTGGCACCGCGAGGTCGTCCGCAAGTGGGCCGACGCGGGCGTACGCATGTCGGAGGAGGTGGTCGACGAGGGCCCGCGCCCCCTGGAGGGGGTGACCGTGGTGGTGACCGGCACGCTCGCCGGGTTCTCCCGCGACCAGGCCGCCGAGGCGATCCAGAGCCGGGGCGGCAAGGTGAGCGGGTCGGTCTCCAAGAAGACCGGCTTCGTGGTGATCGGCGACAACCCTGGCTCCAAGGCCGACAAGGCGGCCGGCCTCAAGGTGCCGATGCTCGACGAGGACGGGTTCCGTGTGCTGCTCGATGCCGGCCCGGACGCCGCCCGCGAGGTCGCCCGCGTCGAGGGCTGACCACCCGCAGGGATCTTGCGCGCGTATACCAACTTAATTACGACTACGACCGATTCGTGACTGTCATACCGGGAAACTCGACGCCGAGGGCGTTTCATAGGGGCACGGTGTGTGCGGGACACTCCGGTCGTCGTCTGCGGAGGTGTGAATGGAGACCGCCGATCCGCGCAACTCCGTTCCACCGGAGGTGACGGCGCGGTTCTCCGCCTTCGTGGCGGCGGTCCTCGGGGTGGCCGTTCTCGTCTCGGCCGATCCGCTGCTGACGCTGCCCGGTCGGCTCGACGAGCTACCCGCCGCCTTCTGGACCATGGCGGTGCTGGCGGTCGCCTGCGACGCCCGCCCGTTCGTCCCGCCCGGCCGGCGGCAGTCCTCGGCGGTCTTCCCCTCCACCTGCTTCACCTTCGCGATCCTGTTGGGCTGGGGCCTGGGTCCGGCGGTCGCCGTCCAGGCGGTGGCGGTGGTGGTGTCGGGCTGGCGCATGGGTTACGCCCCCTGGCGGACCGCCTTCAACGCCGGGCAGTACGCCTGTGCGCTCGGCGCCGCGTACGCGGTCACGCTGCTCGGGGCGGGCAGCGTCTTCGACGGCGGGCGACTGCGCTGGACGGACGTGGCCGTCGTGGGTGCCGCCACGCTGGCCTGGTTCCTCGTCAACTACGGGCTGGTGAGCGCCGCCGTCCGGTTGCGGTTCGGTGACCGCTGGTGGCCCGGCCTGCGGCAGGGGCTCGGGTTCGAGCTGCTCTCCACCGGCTCGCTGCTCCTGCTCGCCCCGGTGCTGGTCACCGCGGCCCGGGCCAGCGCGGCGCTGATCCCGCTGGTGCTGGTGCCGCTGTTCGCCGTCTACCGGATGGCCCGGCTCAGCGTCGAGCAGCAGCAACTCGCCTCCCTCGACCCGCTCACCGGCCTGCCCAACCGCAAGGCCCTGCTGGCGGAGGTCGGGGAGCAGGTCCACCTGCACGCCGAACGCGCCGCCCGGGGTGAGCCGGACTCCCGGCTGGCCCTGCTCCTGCTCGACCTGGACCGGTTCAAGCACGTCAACGACGCCCTCGGCCACGCGGTGGGGGACCGGCTGCTGGTCGAGGTGAGCGCGCGGCTGACCGAGGCCGTCGGCGGGGACATGGTGGCCCGGCTGGGCGGGGACGAGTTCGCCATCGTGATGCCCCGGCTCACCGACGCGGGGGAGGCGCGGGACCTCGCCGACCGGGTGGTCGCCGCGCTGGCCGAGCCGGTCCCGCTGGACGGGCTGCCGCTGGACGTCGGCGGCTCGATCGGTGTGGCGCTCTTCCCCGACCACGGCGAGGACTTCGCCACCCTGATGCGCCACGCCGACGTGGCGATGTACGACGCGAAGCACCGCAACGACACGGTGGCCGTGTACGCGGCCGAGTCCGACCACAACTCCGCCGAGCGGCTCGGCCTGCTGGCCGACCTGCGCCGGGTCCTGGAGTCCGGCCCCTCCACCGTCGGGCCCGCTCCGGGAGGTGCCGAGACGGCGTCGGACCTGGCGGGGTTCACCGCCGGATCGGTGCTGCCGGGGGGCGGGCCGGGCGAGGTGCGCGGCTCGGACGGGGCGGAGCTGCCGGCCACCGCGGTGGACAGCCGCACCGGCGGGGCCGGCCGGTGGCGACGGTGGCGCCGCCGCCAGCCGACGGACCTGGTCCACACCGACGAGCTGATCAACCACATCGTCACCGCCGCCGATCCCATCCGCCGCCGTTCGGCGCGCGCCGCGGAGGACGTCCCGAACGGCCGGGCCGCCACGACGAGCGGTCGCGGCGCGCACGCCGAGGACACCGCGGCGGGCCCCGGTTCCGCGCCGCACTCGGCCGACACCGCGAAAGGCGCCGGTCCGGCCAACGTCAACGCCAACGGAGCCGGCCCGGCCGACGCCAACGGAGCCGGTCCGGCCAACGTCAACGCCAACGGAGCCGGCCCGGCCGACGCCACCGCCACCGGCGCCGGCCGGCGCGGGACCGACGTCGACCCGGCCGCCGGCGCGGGCGAGATCACGATGTACTACCAGCCGCAGATCGCCATCGCCACCGGTGAGGTGGTCGGCGTCGAGGCGTTGCTGCGCTGGCGGCACCCGCGCCGGGGGATGGTCGACCCGGAGGAGCTGATCCGGGTCGCCGAGCAGAGCGCGGTGATGCGGCTGCTGACCCGGCGGGTGGTCGACGACGTGGTGGCGCAGCTGGCGCGGTGGTCGGCCGCCGGGATCACCCTGCGGGCGGCGCTCAACGTCAGCGTGCGGGACCTGCACACCGGCGAGATCGCCGACCAGATCGCCGACCGGCTCGCCCGCCACGGGGTACCGCCGCAGCGTCTGCAACTGGAGATCACCGAGGGCGCGCTGATGGCCGACCCGCGCCGGGTGCTGGCCACGATCTCCCGCCTGCACCGGATCGGGGTGGGCATCGCGCTGGACGACTTCGGCACCGGCTACTCGTCGTTGCAGCACCTGCGCCGGCTGCCGCTGTCCGAGGTGAAGGTGGACCGGTCGTTCGTACTGGGGATGGCCGACGACGCCGACGACGCGGCGATCGTCACGTCGACGATCGGGCTCGCCGGGGCGCTCGGGCTGCGCGTGGTCGCCGAGGGCGTCGAGGACGAGCGGACCTGGCGGATGCTGCACGCGGCCGGGTGCGACGCCGCCCAGGGCTGGTTCTACGCCCGCCCGATGCCGGCCGACGAGCTGGTCGCCTGGCTGGCGCGTTACCGGCCGGTGCGCCCCACCGCCGACCCGGACGCCGAGATCCCCCGCCGGCACGCCCGCTGACCCGCTACCGGGACAGGCGGGGCGGAACAATAGACTCGCACCGGTCACCGCGCGTCACGCACCACCCGCGCGGTCGGCGTACAGACGCAGCAGGACAGCCACGAAGGGGGCACCGATGGCCGCCATCTCCCGCGAGGAGGTCGCGCACCTGGCGCGACTGTCGCGGCTCGCCGTGACGGAGGAGGAGCTGGACACCTTCGCCGGCCAGCTGGACGTGATCCTCCAGGCGGTCGCCCAGGTGGGTGAGGTCGCCGCGGCGGACATCCCGCCGACCTCCCACTCGGTGCCGCTGACCAACGTGCTCCGCGAGGACGTCGTGACGCCGTGCCTGACCCCCGAGGAGGCCCTGTCGGGTGCGCCCGACGCCGAGGAGCAGCGGTTCCGCGTCCCGCGGATCCTGGACGAGGATGTGGCATCGTGAGCACCGACCTGACCAAGCTCAGCGCCGTCGAGATCGCGGGCCTGGTGGCGAAGGGTGAGACCAGCGCGGTCGAGGTCACCCAGGCCCACCTGGACCGCATCGCCGCGGTCGACGACCGGGTGCACGCCTTCCTGCACGTCGACACCGAGGGCGCGCTGGCCTCCGCCCGCGACGTGGACGCCCGCCGGGCCGCCGGCGAGGAGCTGGGCCCGCTGGCCGGCGTGCCGGTGGCGGTGAAGGACGTGCTGACCACCAAGGGCGTGCCGACCACCGTCGGGTCGAAGATCCTGGAGGGCTGGCGCCCGCCGTACGACTCGACGATCGTGCAGCGGCTGCGTGCGGCCGGCACGGTGATGCTCGGCAAGACCAACATGGACGAGTTCGCGATGGGCTCCTCCACGGAGTACTCCGCGTACGGCCCGACCCACAACCCCTGGGACCTGGAACGGATCCCGGGCGGTTCCGGCGGCGGCAGCGCGGCGGCTCTGGCCGCGTACGAGGCGCCGCTGGCGATCGGCTCGGACACCGGCGGCTCGATCCGGCAGCCGGGCGCCGTCACCGGCACCGTCGGCGCGAAGCCGACGTACGGCGGCACGTCCCGCTACGGCCTGGTGGCGTTCTCGTCCTCCCTGGACACCCCCGGCCCGTGCGCGCGTACGGTGCTGGACGCCGCCCTGCTGCACGAGGCGATCGGCGGGCACGACCCGCGGGACTCCACCTCCATCCCGGCCCCGGTGCCGGACGTGGTGGCCGCCGCGCGGCGTGGCGCGTCCGGTGACCTGACCGGCGTGAAGCTCGGCATCGTCACCGAGTTCGCCGGCGAGGGCGGCGACCCCGGCGTGATGGCCGCGTTCCGCGAGGCCGTCGACGCGCTGGCGAAGCTGGGTGCGGAGATCGTCGAGGTGTCGTGCCCGAACTTCACGTACGCCCTGCCGGCGTACTACCTGATCGCGCCCAGCGAGTGCTCCTCCAACCTGGCCCGGTTCGACGGCGTCCGGTTCGGCCTGCGGGTCGGCGACGACGGCAACCGGTCGCTGGAGGAGGTCATGTCGCTGACCCGCGAGGCCGGCTTCGGCGCCGAGGTCAAGCGCCGGATCATGATCGGCACGTACGCGCTGTCGTCCGGGTACTACGACGCCTACTACGGGCAGGCGCAGAAGGTCCGCACCCTGATCACGCGGGACTTCACCGCGGCGTTCGAGCAGGTCGACGCGCTGATCTCGCCGACCACGCCGTTCGTGGCGTTCCCGATCGGGGCGCGTACGTCCGACCCGTACCAGATGTACCTGGCCGACCTGTACACCATCCCGACGAACCTGTACGGCGGGCCCGGCATCTCGGTGCCGTGCGGGCTCTCCGACGGGCTGCCGGTCGGCCTCCAGGTGATGGCGCCGACGATGGCCGACGACCGGATGTACCGGGTCGCCGCCGGGCTGGAGAGCGCCGTCGGCACGTTCACCCCACCGGCACTGTGAGGCAGGAGCTCAAATGACGACGACACTGCCCGCGTACGACGAGGTCGTCGCGCGCTACGAACCGGTGATCGGCCTGGAGACCCACGTCGAGCTGGGCACGAACACCAAGATGTTCTGCGGCTGCCCGACCGACTTCGGCGGCGAGCCCAACACCCGGGTGTGCCCGGTCTGCCTCGGCCTGCCCGGCTCGCTGCCGGTGGCCAACAAGGCGGCCATCGAGGCGACGATCCGGATCGGCCTCGCGCTGAACTGCTCCATCGCGGAGTGGTGCCGGTTCGCCCGGAAGAACTACTTCTACCCGGACATGCCGAAGAACTTCCAGATCAGCCAGTACGACGAGCCGCTCTGCGTCGACGGCTACCTGGACGTCGAGGTGAACGGCGAGCTGGTCCGCATCGGCATCGAGCGGGTGCACCTGGAGGAGGACACCGGCAAGACGCTGCACGTGGGCGGCGCCACCGGTCGGATCCACGGCGCGACCGAGTCGCTGGTCGACTACAACCGGGCCGGCATCCCCCTGGTCGAGATCGTCACCAAGCCGGTCCCCGGCACCGGGGCGCTCGCACCCGAGGTCGCCAAGGCGTACGTCACCGAGCTGCGGGACGTGATCCGCTCGCTGGGCGTCTCCGACGTACGGATGGAGGAGGGGTCGCTGCGCTGCGACGTGAACACCTCCCTCAACCTGCCCGGCGAGGAGTGGGGCACCCGCACCGAGACCAAGAACGTCAACTCGCTGCGTTCGGTGGAGCGGGCCGTCCGTTCGGAGATCCTGCGTCAGGCGTCGGTGCTCGACGCGGGCGGCCGGATCACCCAGGAGACCCGGCACTTCCAGGAGGACACCGGGGACACCCGGCCCGGCCGCTCCAAGGAGACCGCGACCGACTACCGGTACTTCCCGGAGCCGGACCTGGTGCCCCTCGCGCCGGACGCCACCTGGGTCGCCGAGCTGAAGGCCGCCCTGCCGGAGCTTCCCCGGCTGCACCGGCGCCGCCTCCAGGAGCAGTGGGGCCTGTCCGAGGCGGACATGCAGTCCGTGCTCAACGCCGGTGCGGTCGAGCTGATCGAGGCCACCGTCGCCGCCGGCGCCACCCCGGCCGCCGCCCGCAAGTGGTGGCTCGGCGAGCTGTCCCGCCGGGCCAACGAGACCGGCGTGGAGCTGGCCGACATCGGGGCCAGCCCGAAGCAGGTCGCCGAGCTCCAGAGCCTGGTCGACGCGGGCAAGCTCAACGACAAGCTGGCCCGGACGGTGCTGGAGGGCGTGGTGGCCGGTGAGGGCTCGCCGACCGAGATCATGACCAACCGGGGCCTGGAGGTGGTCTCCGACACGGGCGCGCTGACCGCCGCCGTCGACGAGGCGATCGCCGCGAACCCTGGCATCGCCGACAAGATCCGCAGCGGTAAGGTCGCCGCGGCCGGCGCGCTGGTCGGCGCGGTCATGAAGACCACCCGTGGCCAGGCCGACGCGAAGACCGTCCGCGAGCTGATCCTGGAGCGCCTCGGCGTCTGATGTGCAAGGAAGGGCCCCTTCTTAACGCCTGGTGCATGGGAAGGGGCCCTTCCTAACGCCCCACCCCCCGCACCCCTCGCGAGGGCGTCAACGGCGACGCCCGGATGGAGTCACCGTGAACCACAACGACCTCGACGTCCTCGACGAGATCCAGCGGCGTGTGCTCTGGCTCGCCAGCCGGATCGTGGATGCCGCCAACCACGACCGGGACACCGGGGACGGGGTGAAGGTCGGCGGCCACCAGGCGTCCAGCGCCTCGCTGGTGACCGCGATGACCGCGCTGTGGTTCGCGCACCTCGACGCCGAGGACCGGGTCGCGGTGAAGCCGCACGCGTCGCCGGTGTTCCACGCGATCCAGTACCTGCTCGGCAACCTGGACCGGTCGTACCTGACGAAGCTGCGCGCCCGAGGTGGCCTCCAGTCGTACCCGTCGCGTACCAAGGACCCGGACGAGGTGGACTTCTCCACCGGCTCGGTCGGGCTCGGCGCCGCGGCGCCGCTGTTCGCGGCGGTCACCCGCCGCTACGTCGACGCGCACTTCGGCGCGCGTCCGCACTCCCGGTTCGTCGCGCTGATCGGCGACGCGGAGCTGGACGAGGGCAACATCTGGGAGGCGGTCGCCGACCCGGCCACCACCGGGCTGGGCAACGTGATGTGGCTGGTGGACTTCAACCGCCAGTCCCTCGACCGGGTGGTGCCCGGCATCCGGATCAACCAGTGGCGCGGCCAGTTCGAGGCCGCCGGCTGGCACGTGGTCGAGGTCAAGTACGGCCGCAAGCTCGCCGAGGCGTACGCCCGGCCGGGCGGCGAGGCGCTGCGCGACTGGATCGACGCGATGCCGAACGAGCAGTACCAGTCGCTGTTCGGGCTCGCCGGCCCGGCCCTGCGCAAGCAGTTCCTCGACGGCGCGCCGGCCGGGATCGCGGAGTTCATCGCGGACATCGGAGACGACGAGCTGGGCCCGCTCGTCACCGACCTGGGCGGGCACGACCTGGCGGCCATGCTCGACGCGTACGCCCAGTGCGACGCGGTCACCGACCGGCCCAGCGTCGTCTTCGCGTACACCGTCAAGGGGTGGGGTCTGCCCATCGCCGGCAATCCGCGCAACCACTCGGCGCTGCTGTCCACCGAGCAGATCGACGCCCTGCGGACGGCCCAGGGGCTCACCGCCGAGACCGAGTGGGACCGTCTCGACCCGGCGTCGGAGGCCGGCGTCCGGGCCGGCGCACGCCGGGAGGCGTTGTCCCGCACGCCGCGCGAGCGTGCGCTGGGGGTCACGGTCCCGGAGACCACGAAAGTACGCGCGAACAAGCCCGTCTCCACCCAGGAGGTGTTCGGTCGGGTGCTCGTGGACCTGGCCCGGGATCCGCAGGTGGCGCCCTACCTGGTGACCACCGCGCCGGACGTGGCCACCTCCACCAACCTCGCCGGGTTCATCAACAAGACCGGGGTGTTCGCCCCCACCGAGCAGCGCTCCTGGTCGGAGGACCGGATGCTGCGCTGGACGGAGAGCCCCGCCGGGCAGCACATCGAGCTGGGCATCTCCGAGATGAACCTGTTCCTGCTGCTCGGTCAGCTCGGCCTGTCCTGGGACCTGTCGGGGCAGCCGCTGCTGCCGGTCGGCACGGTCTACGACCCGTTCGTGCTGCGGGGGCTGGACGCGTTCCTCTACGGCACCTACTCCGGCTCCCGGTTCGTGGTGGCCGGCACGCCGTCCGGCGTCACCCTCGCCCCGGAGGGCGGCGCCCACCAGTCGACGATCACCGCCTCGGTCGGTCTGGAGCTGCCCGGTGTGACGTTCGTCGAGCCCGCGTACGCCGGCAGCCTGGACTGGTTGCTGTGTGACGCCCTCGGCCAGATCGCCGGCGGTTCCGCTCCGGCGGCGACGGCGGCGCCGGCCGAGGACGGGGCGTACTACTTCCGGCTCAGCACCCGCCCGGTCGACCAGGCGCCCTTCGAGGCGGCCCGGGCCCGGATCGGTGACGCCGTGCTGCGCCGGCAGGTGGTCGCCGGGGCGTACCGGCTGGTGGACGCGCACCAGGCGTATCCGCACCTGGCCGACGCCCCGGTCGTGCAGCTCGCCGCCTCCGGCGCGGTGCTGCCCGAGGTGCTCGCCGCGGCGGCGGAGCTCGCCGAGGAGGGCGTCGCCGCGCACGTGGTGGACGTGACCAGCCTGGACCGGCTCTACCGGGCCTGGCAGCGCACGCTGCGCCAGGGCGTACGCACGGCGACGGTGCCCAGCGTGCCGGGCGCCCTGCGGGCCGCCTTCGCGGACCGGGTGCCGGTGGTGACGGTGCACGACGCGGCCTCACACGCGATGGCGTGGCTCGGGTCGGCCGTGGGTGCGCCGGCGGTGCCGCTGGGGGTGGACGAGTTCGGCCAGTCCGGCAGCGTCCGGGAGCTGTACGAGCTGCACGACCTGATGCCCGGCAGCATCGTCAACGCCGCCCTGGCCGCCCTCGCCCTCCGCTGACCCCCACCCCGTCACCCTCTCGATCATGGTGCTGTGCCGCGGATGGCACCATGTGCCGCATGGACTGGATGCCGTTGCTCAGCACGGGGGCGGGTGCCCTCATCGCGCTCTCCGGCAGCTTCCTGGTCGACCTGCGGCGAGGCCGGGACACCCGGGACCGGGACCGGGATCTCGAACGGTGGCGCACCTGCATCGACTTCGCCCTCGCCCTGGGCGCGGCGCACAGCATGCTGCGGGGGACGGCCGCCGGTGACCGCGCCGCGACGACCCGGGCGATGAGCGAGTCCGGGGCGTACCAGGAACGTGAGCGGTTGCTGATGTCCGGCACACCGGAGCTCGTGGTGGTGGGTGAGGACGCCTTCCACCGGCTGGTCGACATGCAGCGGTTGATCCGCGCCGGTGAGGACGTCCGCAGTCCCGCGGGACACGAGGCGTACCACCGGTTCGCGGAGGCGCTGTGGAGGTTCCGGATGGCGGTACGCGGGCACTTCGGTCACCGGGCGATCGACCCGGGCACCCTGGACCGCAAGGACTGGTCCGAGCGGAACGAGTGCGTGTACTGCGGTGCCACCGGCTAGCGGCACACGCCACCGCGACGGTGATCGCCGGCCGGGGTGGCGGGAGCGCGTCAGCGGGTGGGGGTCGGGGTGACCGGGGCGGGCGCGCCCGCCTTCGGGTTCTCCACCACGCGCCGTACCAGGTTCACCTGGGCCTGGCCGGTGCCCCCGACGGTGATGTCGTCGTACGCCTGGAGCAGCTTGTCCTTGTCGAAGTAGAGCACGCTCATCGACAGCGGGGTCGGCTCCTCGCCCTCGAGGCCGCGCAGTCCGGCGCCCCCGGTCGAGCCCTGCACCATCAGCAGGGTGGGCGACCGTCCGGGCACTTTGGGCAGCTTCGAGACCTCCCGCTTGTGGGTGTGCCCGGCGAGCACCAGCGGGACGTTGCCGGCCAGGGGGCCGGCCGACGCGGGGTCGTGCACCAGGGCGATGCTCACCGGGGTCGGCGAGCTGCGTACGGTCGCGGTCAACTGCTCCCCGACACCGATGAGCTGGTCGGCCGTCTCCTTGGTGAGGCCGCTGCCCGCCGGTGAGGTGCTCTTGTCGGGCGTGAAGCGAGGGTCGCCGATGCCGGCGATGGTCAGCCCGGCGACCGACGTGGTGGAGTTGTTCAGCACGATCGCGTTCGGCTGCCGTGCGACGGCCGCGGCCGTCCGGCCGGAGTCGTGGTTGCCCCGGATGTAGACGTACGGCTTCCGGAGCAGGCCGATCGAGCCGACGTAGGACGCCTCCGGCTCGCTGCCCCAGTCGGTGATGTCGCCCGTGTCGATGACGACGTCGATGTTGAACTGCTCCACGATCGTGCGGATCAACTGCCAGCCGGTCGGGTTGAGGTGCATGTCGGAGACGTGCAGGACCCGCGTGGTGTCCGGGTCCGGCTCGTAGACGGGCAGCGAGGACACTGTGGTGTAGAGCTGGCTGACGTTGCCCACGATGCGCTGGAGCTGCTCGGCGTAGCGCGTGTAGTCGTTGGCGATCCGGCGGGCGTCACCGACGATCGCGGGCGCGTTGACCAGCAGCCCCTCGTAGCGGGGCTCCTCGATCGACTGCGGCCGGAGGCTGGCCGCGGCGACGCCGAGGCTGCCGGCCGTGACCACCAGGGCGAGGCTGCCCGCCCAGGCCGCGCGGCGGGTGTCCCGGAAGACCAGCAGGGCCAGCAGCAGGGTGACCAGCACGGCCGAGGCGACGGTACGCAGCCCGAGCCGCATGACGCCCCCGCGGACGTCGTCGACGGCGGACTGGCTGGCCCGGCTGATGCTCGCCGGGTCGTCCAGCAGCGCCTCCGTGCGGCTCTGGTCCAGCGCGCCCAGCTCCACGGTCAGGTGGGTGGGCCCGTCGTGGCTGTCGAGCAGCAGTGCGCCGAGCGGCGGGACGTCGACGGTGGTGCCGCCGGAGATCGCCGGCACCACCGTCAGGTCCGCCTGGAACGGCCCGATGTCCGTGCTGACCCGACCACCGGCCAGTACCCCGATCACCACGCCGGCCAGCGCGACCACGAGGACCGCCAGGGTCACCCCGGTGGCGCGCAGCGCCCGCCGCCGGCCGGTACCGCGCTGCTCGTTGTCCTGCCCATTCATGTGAAACCGACCTGCCCGGTAGAGGATCTTGGCAAACCTGACTGAGGGGTGTCGTCAGCTCCGTCCGGCGCCGCCGCCGGAGAAGACCAGGCGCAACAGCCGGTCGTCCTCCGGAGCCGGATCACCCCGCCCGTCGTGGTTGGAGGTGCTCACCCACAGCGACCCGTCCGGCGCGGCGGCGACCGCGCGGAGCCGGCCGAAGCGACCGGTCAGCAGTTCCCGGGGCTGCCCCAGTACCGTGCCGGTGGCCGTCAACTCGACCAGCCACAGCCGCTTGCCCCGCAGACAGGCCGTGACCAGCAGCCGGTCCGCCGCGGCGAGGCCCGAGCAGGACGCGTCCGAGGTCGGCCACTGGGTGACCGGGTTGATGAAGCGAGCGTCGTCGGAGCGGCCCTCGACCTGCGGCCAGCCGTAGTTCTTTCCCTTGGTGACCTGGTTGATCTCGTCCCAGGTGTTCTGGCCGAACTCCACCGCGTACATGCGCTTGCCGGCGTCCCAGGCCATGCCCTGCACGTTGCGGTGCCCGAGCGACCAGACGGGGGAGTTGCGGAACGGGTTGCCCGGCGCCGGCTTCCCGGCCGGGGTGATCCGCAGGATCTTGCCGCCGAGGCGCTTGACGTCCTGCGACGCGGCCCGGTCTCCCGCGTCGCCCGTGCTGGCGTAGAGCTGGCCGTCCGGGCCGAAGGCCAGGCCGCCGCCGTTGTGGATGCCCGCCTTGGGGATGCCGGTCAGGATCGGGGTGGGCGGCTCGCCGAGGCGGAGCTTGGCGATGCGGTTGTCGCGCTCGGCGGTGTAGTACACGAAGACCGTCCGGTCCCGCTGGTAGGCGGGGGACACGGCGATGCCCAGCAGGCCGCCCTCACCGGCCGCCGCCACGTCTCCGATGGTCTGCACCGGGCGTACGGTCAGCCCGTCCGGCCCCGACCCGGGGCCGACCTGGAGGATGCGGCCGCTGTCCCGCTCGGTGACCAGCGCCGCGCCGTCGGGCAGGAAGGCGATTCCCCACGGCACCCGCAGGCCCTTGGCCAGCACGGTCGTGACGACCTCCGGACCGGTGCCGTCGGCGCTGGCGCTGGCCGAAGGGGTGGGGAAGGTCGGCGGTTCACCGGCCGGGTCCGGGGCCGGCTCGCCGAAACTGCACCCGGCGGTGGCCAGCAGCAACGTCGCGCAGGAGGCCGCGAGGGCCGACCGGAGACGGCGGACACGGAGGTACGGGGGACGGGCGCTCACCCGGCTCAGGGTAGTCCGCCGCGGCCGGTGTCCGGGCCTCTGCGCTCAGCGCGCCCGAACGGCGAGCAGGGCGATGTCGTCCTCCCGGCGGTGGGCCGCGCCGAGGAGGGTGTCGCAGAGCTCGTCCAGCGGCAGCTTCTCCGTGCCGGCGAGCCGCTCGACGAGTTCCGTCATGCCCTCGTCGATGGTGCGGTCCCGCCGCTCGACCAGACCGTCGGTGAACAGCAGCAGGGTGTCGCCCGCGGCGAGGGTGGCCCGCTGGGTGGTGCGGCACACCGGACGGGCCAGGCCGAGCAGCGGCTCCGGGCGGGCGCTGACGACCTCGACGTCGCCGCCGGCCCGGACCACCAGTGGTGGCGGGTGCCCGGCGTTGCACCAGCTCACCTCCTGGCCGCCGGCCCCGTCGGCGCGCAGCCGGACCAGGGTGGCGGTGGCGGCGGCCGGGATCCGCAGCCCGCGGATCACGTCGTCCAGGTGCGTCATCAGCTCGCCCACCGCGTCCGGCCGGCCGTACGCGTTGCCCCGTACCAGGTTGCGCAGCTGCCCCATGATCGCGGCGGCCTCGATGTCGTGACCGGCGACGTCGCCGATCGCGGCGATCAGGTCGCCGTTCGGCTGGCGGAAGGCGTCGTACCAGTCGCCGCCGACCTCGACCCGGTCGGCCACCGGCTGGTAGCGGGCGGCCAGCTCCAGCCCCTCGGCGGTGGGCAGCGTGGGCAGCATGCTGTGCTGGAGCACGTGGGCCACGTGCCGCTGTTCGCCGTACATCCAGCTGTTGCCGATCGCCTGGCCGGCCCGGCGGCCGACGTCGAGGGCGGTGATCAGGTCGCCGTCGTCGAAGGGGCGACGCCCGTCGCCGTTGACCAGCGTGATCGCACCCAGCACCCGGCCGCGGCCGGCGTCGGTGATCGGCACGGTGAGGTGCGACGTGAAGCCCAGTCGTGCGGCGAGCTCCGGCATCTCCGGCCCGATCGTGCCGCGGGTGACGTCGGTGAGGCTGCCGGCGCTGACCAGCACCGGCCGACCGGTGCGCAGGACCTCCCGCGTGATCGACGCGGTGCCGAGGCGGGTGCGCATCAGCTCGGCGAAGCGGGTGACGTCCGCCGTGTGGGCGGGATCCCGGTGGGCGGCCGCCACGTCCCTCGGCTGGCCGTCCCGTCCGACGACGCTCACCAGGGACCAGTCGGCCAGCAGCGGCACCATCGTCGCGCCCAGGTGGCGCAGGGCGACCTGCACGTCCATCGTTCCGGCCAGCGTCTCGGTCAGCCCGGCCAGCAGCTCCAGCCGCTCGTGCGACTCCTCGGCCCGCCGACGGGCCTGCTCGGCGCCCTGCAGGGCGATGCGTAGGCGCAGCTCCGACGAGCAGGCGGCGGCCAGGTCGGAGAGGGTCCGCAACTGGTCACGGGTCCACGCGCGGGGCTTGCTGTCGATCGCGCAGAGCGAGCCGAGCACCCGGCCGTCGAGGTCGGTCAGGGGCATGCCGGCGTACGCGACGACGCCGAGGTCGGGTATGGCGAGGTTGGTCCGGACCCGGGGATGAAGCCGGGCGTCCGGGATCACCATGGGGGCGGCGATGTCGATCACGTGCTGGCAGAAGGAGTGGCTGAGCGGGGTCTCCCGCCGCTCCGCCCAGGGCTGCGGCAGGCCGACCTCGCCGGGGAAGAACTGCCGTTCGCTGTCGACCAGGGAGACCAGGGCGACCGGGACGTCGAGCAGATCGCCGACCAGTCGGGCGAACCGGTCGAAGGCCTCGTCCGGCGTGGAGTCCAGCCGGGTCTCGGCGAGCGCTCGCAACCGGTCCGCGTCCCGCAGCGCCGCCCCCGGACGCGGAAGGTCGCCGTCCGCGCCGGCACGCCGGGCGATGTCGTCGCGGGAGCCGTCGGTCATCGAGCACCTGTCTGCGGGTGGGGGGAGGCCGACCGGCGCTCCGATCCTTCGTTATACCCGCCCGGGACCGTGAATGACCTGTCGGGCGGTGAGTCACCCTGATCACGCCCTGGTCCGACCCTCCCCGGTCGGGTGTCCCGGTACGCCCCGGCCGGGCGGCCACGCGCCCCGGGGCCTATCGTCGGCGGGCGTGAAGGTATGGATCCCCCACCCGACCGGCCCGGACCTGCTCGGTGACCTGCCCCCGGGCGTCACCGTGGAGGTGGTCGAGGACCCGGCACGGCTCCCCTCGGCCCCGGCCGGCGTCCGGTTCTGGGTGCCGCCGTTCCTGGCCGGCGCGGACGCCACCGCCCTGGTGCACGAGCTGCCCGACCTGGAGGTGGTGCAACTCCTCTCCGCCGGCGCGGACGCCTGGGCCGGCCGCGTCCCGGACGGGGTCACCCTCTGCGACGCGCGCGGTGTGCACGACCCGTCGACGGCGGAGTGGGTGGTGACCGCGATCCTCGCCCAGCTGCGCGGCTTCCCCACGCTGGTCCGCGCGCAGGCCCGGCGCGAGTGGGCGTACGACGAGGTGGCGCCCACCGACGAGGTCGAGGGCAAGCGGGTGCTCATCGTCGGCGCGGGGTCGATCGGTACGGCGGTGCGGTCCCGGCTGGCGCCGTTCGGGGTGAGTTTCACGCTGGTCGCCCGGACGCCCCGACCCGAGCAGGGCGTGCACGGCGTGGGGGAGCTGCCCGCCCTGCTGCCCGAGGCGGACGTCGTGGTGCTGCTGGTGCCGCTGACCGGGCAGACCCGGGGCCTGGTGGACGCGGGTTTCCTCGCCGCGATGCGGGACGGCGCGTTGCTGGTCAACGCCGCGCGGGGGCCGGTCGCCGAGACCGACGCGCTGGTGACCGAGTTGCGGACCGGTCGGATCTCGGCGGCGCTGGACGTCACCGATCCCGAGCCGCTGCCGTCCGACCATCCGTTGTGGACGATGCCGAACGTGCTGCTCACCCCGCACGTCGCCGGCTCGGTGCGTGGTCTGCTGCCCCGGGCGTACCGGTTGGTGGGCGAGCAGGTCCGGCGGTTCGCCGCGGGGGAGCCGCTGACCAATGCGGTGGTGGACGGCTACTGAGCGGTCGCGCCCCGGTGGCGTGCGGGGGCGGTGGCGGGTCAGTCGGTCCGGCCGGGCAGGGACTGGCCGGTGGACGACACCAGCCGGGGGAGGTCGGCGCCGCGGACGGCCGGAAGCAGCACCTGCTGCCCGTCGTCGAGGAGGGCGACCGCCCGGCCGCGCGGATCGGTGGCCAGCTCGACGACGTGGTCCCAGCCGATCCGGCGCTGCCCGGCGAGCGCCCGGATGCGCAGCTCACGCGCGTCTGCGTCGGTGCCGGCCCGCCAGGCCCACACGCCGACGGCGAGCGGGACGAGGAGCACGGGCGCCAGGTACCACCGGGCGTTCGCCAGCGGCAGGGCGCCGATGAAGGCGATGACCGCCGCGACGAGGATCGCCTGGTTGTGCCGGAAGCGGACGACATCGGAGCTGCTCACCCCACAATGATCCCACTCGCGCCGGCCCGCACGGTCGCCGGGCGGCCGACGTGAGGACCGCGAGTGCCAAGTGACGTGGGTCACTGTCGACTGGCCGTCACTGTGCGACCGGCCCCTCGTTGACGAGGGTTGGGCGACGGACGACAGTTCGCCGCCCTCGCGCCGCCGCACCGCCCCCGTGCCCCCTCACGAAGGCGACCGCCGTGCCCCTCGCGTACCCGCGCCACGTTCCGATCCGCCGTCCCGCCACGCCGGAGACCGTCGTGGCCGCGGCGGTGTGCCTGCTCGCCGCCGTGGTCGTGACCGGCCTGACGGCCGCCGCGCTGCCCCTGGCCGGACCGGCCCGGAACGACACGACCGCCGTGGCCGGCCTGGCCGGTGCGGCCGTCCTCTTCACCGCCGGGCTGCTTCCGCTGTCGCGGGGCGTCCGTCCGCCGGCCCGCGTCCGGTTGCGGCGGATCGCCGACGCGGCCGGCCCCGGCATCGGCCTGGTGCTCGCTGCCTGGCTGCTCCTGCCCGCCGGCGGCCTGGCACCGTCGGCCCGGCTCGCGTCCGCCGTGGCGCTGGGCGGGCTCGCCGTCGCCGCGCTCACCGCGCTCACCGGCCCGGAGCGGGGCGGTGGCGCGGCACACTGCCGGGGCGGGGCCGCGCTCGCCCTGTTCGGGCTGGTGCTGCTGGCGACGTCGACCATCGGGGCGATGCCGGGCCGGCTGCCGCTGGTGGCCGTACCGCCGCTGGTCGGTGGGATGCTCCTGACGGCGGCGGGGGCGCGGCGGGCGATCGGGGCCGACGTCGCCCCGGACCGCCGGCCCACGCTCGTCCTTCCCCGCGTGCTGCTCCCGGCGGTCACGGTGGTGGCGGCGACGGGGTGGCAGCTCGCCTCCGACGCGCCCGTCGAGCGCGCCACCCTGGTCATCGCGCTGGCGGGGGTGCCGCTGCTCGTGCTCCGCGAACTGCTCCCGGTGCACGACCGGCGCGCGGCGCGCGGACGGGACGTCCCCGACGCGGCGGGCAGTGACGGGTCACGTCCGGCCGGCGTCCCGGCCGACCGGTCGGAGCTGCTGCGGGTCCTCGCCGACCTGCGGGACGCGGCACCGCCCGCCGGCGCCCTGCTCGTCGTCGACCTGCACGGTGGGGAGGCCCACGACCACCGGTTCCGGGAGGACGTGCTCGCCGAGGCGTGCCGGCGCGGGCGGGCCGTCATCGGCCCCGGGGACCTGGTCGCGGACCTGACCGGCACCGCGCTGGCCGTGGTCACCCGGTCCGGGCCGGTGCGGGCGTACGCGCTGGGCACCCGGCTGGTCGAGGTGCTCACCCAGCCCTACCAGGTGGCCGGGGTGGTGCTCCGACTCCAGGTGAGCATCGGGCTGGCCGAGGTCGCCGGGGTCGCGCCGGAGGACGTGCTGCGCCAGGCCGACCTGGCCCGGCGGCGCGCGGTGCAGCTCGGTCGGGACCGCGTCGAGTGGTACGACGCGTACCTGGAGGAGCAGCTCGTCCGGCGGCTGGACCTGGAACGGGAGCTGCCCGGTGCGGTCGCCCGGGGTGAGCTGGACCTGGTCTACCAGCCGGTGGTCGGCCTGGCCGACCGGCGGCCGGTGGGGACCGAGGCCCTGCTGCGCTGGCGCAGTCCGGTGCTCGGCACGGTCCTGCCCGGCGAGCTGCTGCCGGTGGCCGAGGACCTGGACATCGTCGGTGAACTGGGCTGCTGGGTGCTGGACCGGGCCTGCCGCCAGCTGGCCGCCTGGTCCGGCGGGGGCCGGGAGGATTTCTGGATGGCGATCAACGTGACCGTCCGGGAACTGGCCGCGCCCGACTTCGTGCCCCGGACGGCGGCGGTGCTGGACGCGTACGGGGTGGTCCCCGAGCGGCTGGTGGTCGAGGTGTCCGAGCCGCGGGTCGCCGCCGACCTGCCGACCGTGGTGGCTCGGCTGGCCGGGCTGCGATCACTGGGCATCCGCACCGCGCTGGACGACTTCCGGGCCGAGCACGCCTCGCTCAGCCAGCTGCGCCGGCTGCCGATCGACCTGCTCAAGGTGGGTCCGCAGGTCGTCGAGCCGGGTGCCGACCCGCAGCGCCCGCTCATCGACGTCGTGGTGAACGTGGGTGACCGGCTGGGCGTGGAGATCGTGGCCGAGGAGCTGGAGTGGCCCGCGCAGGTGGACGGGGCCCACCGGGCCGGCTGCCGGTACGGGCAGGGTTTCGCCCTGGCTCGCCCGGCCACCGCCGAACGGGTCGAGGCGTACTTCGAGGAGTTCCCGACCGCGTCCCGCTGACATCTCTGAACCGGTTCACCTGACTCGGGGCGGTGCGGTGCTGCCGCGCGGGGTGAGATGCGCGGTCTCGTCCTGGAGAACGCCCACCTCCGCGCCGCCGATCACCGACAGGAGCTGCCGGGCGGCGTGTGCGCCGTACGCGGGGATGTCCCGGCTCAGCGCCGTCAACGACGGATGCACCAGCTGGCAGAGCGGGGAGTCGTCCCAGGCCACGATGGACAGGTCGCCCGGGACGGAGAGCCCCATCTCCTGGGCGACCGACAGGCCGGCTATGGCCATCACGTCGTTGTCGTAGATCACGGCGGTCGGCCGGTCCGGAGCGCTGAGCAGCCGACGAGTGGCGCGCGCGCCCTCCTCGCCGGTGTAGTCCGACGGCACGGTCACCGCGTCGGGCAGGTCGAGCCGGCGGCACACGCGGGCGAAGGCCTCGGTGCGGATCTCCGTGTGCAGCAGGCCGGGGAGCCCGCCGACCCGGGCGACGCGACGGTGGCCGAGCGCTGCCAGGTATTCCACCGTCTCGACCAGCGCCGCCGCGTCGTCGGACCAGACGCTGGCCAGCCGGCCGGTGCCGCCGGGGCCACCGATCACGACGGCCGGCAGGCCCAGCTCCTCCAGCACCGGCACCCGCCGGTCGTCGGCGCGCAGGTCGCACACGAGGACGCCGTCCACCCGACGCTCACCCCACCACCGCCGGTAGACCGCGACCTCCGCGTCCGGGTCGGCGACGACCTGGAGGGTCAGCGCGTACGAGCGGGCGGACAGCTCCGCCTCCACGCCGCTGATCAGCTCCATGAAGAACGGCTCGATGCCGAGTGTGCGGGCGGGCCGGCACAGGGCCAGGCCGATCGCGTCGGCGGTGGACCCGGAGAGGGCGCGGGCGGCGCTGCTCGGGTTGAAGCCGATCTCCGCGGCGATGGCGAGGATCCGTTGCCGGGTCGCCTCGGAGACTCCGGGCTGGCCGTTCAGTGCGTAGGACACGGCGCCCTTGGATACCCCGGCACGTCGGGCGACGTCGGCGATGGTCGGCCGCTTCACCGGCGCACTCCTTGTCTCCGCCCGTGACGGGCGGTCACACCTGTGCCGGCCTCCCGGCGCAGGTGGTCACGCTACGGGTGGCGGCAGTCGTGGGTCGACCCCGTTCGGCGAGAGCGCCGAGGGGATCGCAACTTGCTCGGTTAAGCCTACGGTCCCGGGCGTGGTGAGGGAACCGCCCGGGTTGGTCGAGGCTGCGTGAAAGAGCGCTCCACCACGCATGGCCACGCTCCCAACAGCCCGTCGACGCTCTGCCGAGGTGGTGCCGTTAACCGGTCGTTGACACACCCGAAGCCGAGTCGTACGGTGGCGTAACTTATCCGGTTCAGTCAACGTCTCTCGATGTCGGGAGCGTTCCCAAGTGTTGCCCGGAGGATGACATGAAACGGTCCTGGAAAACCTGGGCCCGCGCCGTCGCGGCGGGCTCGGTCGGCTTGGCCCTGCTCGCCGCTTGCAGCGGCAACAGCGGCGGTGGCTCCGGCAGCGGCGACGGCCAGGTCACTCTGAAGATCAACTTCTGGGGCGACTTCGGCCTGGACGAGCTGAAGAGCCGCTACGAGGCCGACAACCCGAACGTCAAGATCAGCCTGAACACCGGCGAGTACAACGCCCAGCACGAGGACCTCCAGAAGAAGCTGATCGCCGGCTCCGGCGCGCCCGACATCGCCGCCATCGACGAGGGCTTCGTGGTCCAGTTCCGCGGCCAGGCCGACAAGTTCGTCAACCTGCTCGACAAGGGCGCCGGCCAGTACGAGAGCAAGTACCTGCCCTGGAAGTGGAAGCAGACCCTGACGCCCGACGGCAAGGCCCAGATCGGGCTCGGCACCGACGTCGGCGGCCTGGC
Organism: Micromonospora sp. NPDC049497; assembly: GCF_044465805.1. NCBI lineage: Bacteria > Bacillati > Actinomycetota > Actinomycetes > Micromonosporales > Micromonosporaceae > Micromonospora > Micromonospora sp. NPDC049497. Next base: position 156,282 of record NZ_JBITMC010000010.1, read on the forward strand.
CATGTGCTACCGCACCGACCTCTTCAAGGCCGCCGGCCTGCCCACCGACCGGGACCAGGTCTCCGCGCTCTGGCCCACCTGGGACCAGTTCATCGCCGTCGGCCAGCAGTACAAGGCCAAGAGCGGGAAGAAGTTCATCGACTCCGCGACCAACATCTTCAACCCGGTCCTCGGACAGCAGCCGGTCGGCTTCTTCGACGAGAGCGAGACGCTGAAGATGGACGGCGGCCCGAAGGCCGCCTTCGACGTGGCCGCCAAGATGATCGGCGCCGACCTGTCGGCCAACCTCACCGCCTTCTCGCCGGAGTGGAACAGCGGCTTCGTCAAGGGCAACTTCGCCGTCCTCGCCTGCCCGGCGTGGATGCAGGGGCACATCAAGAACACCGCCCCCACCACCCAGGGCAAGTGGGACGTCGCGGCGATCCCCGGCGGCGGCGGCAACTGGGGTGGCTCGTTCCTGACCATCCCCAGGCAGGGCAAGAACGTCGACGAGGCGTACAAGTTCCTGGAGTGGCTGGTCCAGCCCGAGCAGCAGATCGAGATCTTCAAGAAGGTCGGCAACCTGCCGTCGCAGCCGGCGCTCTACCAGGACCCGGCGATCAAGGACTTCACCAACCCGTTCTTCAGCAACGCCCCGGTCGGTCAGATCTTCTCCAAGACCGCCGAGAACCTGACCCCGCAGTACCTCGGCAGGAAGAACGGGCCGACGCGGGTCGCCGTGGAGAACGTGATCAACCGTCTGGCCAACGGAAACCTGAAGGGCAAGCCCGACCAGGCGTGGACCGAGGCGATCAAGGAAGCCGAGAAGGCCGCCAAGTCCTGACGTACGCCCGGGGTGGGGCCGTCCGCCGACGGCCCCACCCGCCCCGCGGACCGCTCGTCCCCCGGAGGTTCCGATGTCCACCACCCGCGCCGCCCCCGTGGCGTCCCGGCCCGGCCGTCCCGCGGACGCGACGGCCCCCGTCCGCCGTCCCCCGGACCGGGCGGGCACCTGGCGCAGCCGCCTCTACCGCTTCGACGTGCGGTACGTGCCCTACCTGCTGATCGCACCGTTCTTCCTGCTCTTCGCGGTCTTCGGGCTCTTCCCGATCGTGTTCAACGGCGTGGTCGCGTTGCGCAACTGGCGGCTCGACGACCCGACCCTGACCGGCTGGGCGGGCTTCGCGAACTTCGAGCGGCTGCTCGACGACGGCGACTTCTGGAACGCGCTGGGCAACACGTTCGGCATCTTCGTGCTCTCCACGGTGCCGCAACTGCTCCTGGCGCTGATCGTGGCGTCCCTGCTGAACCGGAAGCTGCGCGCGCAGACCTGGTTCCGGGTCGGGGTGCTGCTGCCGTACATCACGCCGGTCACCGCGTCGACGCTGATCTTCACGGTGGTCTTCGCCCGGGACACCGGCGTCGCCAACTGGGTGCTGTCCCTGCTGGGCGTCGGCGAGACCGCGCCGATCGACTGGCGGTCGACGAAGTGGGCGTCCTGGATCGCGATCGCCACGATGGTCAACTGGAAGTGGATCGGCTACAACGCACTGCTCTACCTGGCCGCGATGCAGTCCATCCCGCGTGACGTGTACGAGGCCGCCGCCGTCGACGGCGCCGGTCCGTGGCGTCAGCTGTGGCGCATCACCGTGCCGATGATCCGGCCGGTGGTCATCTTCACCGTGGTGCTCTCCACCATCGGCGGGCTCCAGTTGTTCACCGAGCCGATGCTCTTCGACGCCAACCCGGCGCTGGCCCAAGGCGGCGACGACGGGCAGTGGCAGACCATCGCCCAGCTCATCTACAAGGTCGGGTGGCGGGACCTGAACCTCGGCTACGCCGCCGCGATGTCCTGGGCGCTCTTCCTCGTCATCCTGATCGTCGCGGCGGTGAACGCGCTGATCACGAACCGGCTCGGAGGTGGGAAACGGTGAGTGACGTCGGCACCCGGCGGGCGGCCCTGATGGGCCGGGCCCCGCAGAACACACCCGGCAGCTTCTGGAACTACCTCTTCCTCGCCGTGGTGATCGCCCTCTCAGCGTTCCCGCTCTACTGGATGTTCGTCATCGCCACGAACACCGACGAGGCACTGGCGAAGATCCCGCCGCAGGTGATCCCGGGTGGGGAACTCGCGACGAACCTGCGCGAGGTCTTCTCGATGCAGGACGTCTTCTTCCTCCAGTCGCTGGTCAACAGCGTGATCGTCTCGTCCGTGGTGACCGCTTCGGTGCTGTTCTTCTGCTCGCTGGCCGGCTTCGCGTTCGCCAAGCTGCGGTTCAAGGGACGCAACGCACTGATGGTCATGGTCATCCTCACCATGACGGTGCCGAACCAGCTCGGCGTGGTCGCCCTCTACATCCTCATGGGCAAGATGCCCGGCGAGGGCGGCTGGAACGGCACCCTGCTCGCGGTCATCGTGCCCGGCCTGGTGAGCGCGTTCGGCGTGTTCTACATGCGCCAGTTCATCCTCGACGCCGTGCCCGACGAGCTGATCGAGGCCGCCCGGGTCGACGGCGCCAGCACCATGCGCATCTTCTGGAGCGTGGTGGTGCCGGCGGTCCGGCCGGCGATGGCGGTACTCGGCCTGCTCACCTTCGTCGCCACCTGGAACGAGTTCCAGTGGCCGTTGATCACCCTGGGTGGCACCGACTACCCGACCTCGATGGTCGCGCTGTCCGACCTGGCCAGCGGCAACTACGTGCTCTACCGGCGGGTGCTGGCCGGCGCTCTGGTCGCCACCCTGCCCCTGCTGATCATGCTGTTCATCGGTGGGCGCCAGATCGTCCGCGGAATCATGGAAGGTGCGGTGAAGTCGTGACCCCGTTGCACCAGGGCTGGACCCTGCGGGCCGTACCCGGACCGCAGGTGCCGGCCGGGATCGCCGACCGGGCGGTGCCGGCCACCGTGCCCGGTTGCGTCCACACCGACCTGCTGGCCGCCGGGCTGATCGGAGACCCGTACCTGGACGCCAACGAGACCGGCCTCGGCTGGATCGGGCGCACCGACTGGGTCTACGAGACCACCTTCGACCGTCCGGACGGCGCGCACGACCGTGTCGACCTCGTCTGCGACGGCCTCGACACGGTCGCCACGGTGACGCTCAACGGCGTCGAGATCGGGCGCACCGCGAACATGCACCGCGGCTACCGCTTCGACGTCGGCGCGCTGCTGCGGCCGGAGGACAACACCCTGGCCGTCCGGTTCGACTCCGCGTACCGCTACGCCGAGGCGCAGCGCGACCGGCTCGGCGACCGGCCCAACGCGTACCCGGAGCCGTTCCCCTTCATCCGCAAGATGGCCTGCAACTTCGGGTGGGACTGGGGACCCACCCTGGTCACGGCCGGCATCTGGCGGCCGATCGGGCTGCACGCCTGGTCCGCCGCCCGGCTGGCGACCGTCCGGCCGCTGGTCACCGTCGACGGGACCGACGGCCGGGTCGAGCTGCACGTCGAGATCGAGCGTGCCGCCGACGTGCCGGTGACCGTGCGGGCCGCCGTCGCCGGCGGCGCCGCCGAGGCCACGATCGCGGCGGGCGAGCGGACCGCCGTCCTGACCGTCGCCGTCCGCGACCCCGAGCGGTGGTGGCCGAGGGGGTACGGCGACCCCGTCCGGCACGACCTCGACGTGACCCTGTGCGGGCCGGACGGCGCGACGCTGGACACGTGGAGCCGGCGCGTCGGCTTCCGGTCGGTACGCCTCGACACCGCCGGAGACGAGCACGGCGCCGCGTTCACCCTGCACGTCAACGACGTGCCGGTCTTCGTGCGGGGCGTCAACTGGATCCCCGACGACGCCTTCGGAACCCGGATCACCCGGGAGCGGCTGGCGCACCGCTTCGACCAGGCGATCGGCGCCAACATCAACCTGCTACGGGTCTGGGGCGGGGGCCGGTACGAGTCGGAGGACTTCTACGACCTCGCCGACTCGCTCGGCCTCCTGGTGCAGCAGGACTTCCTCTTCGCCTGCGCCGCGTACCCGGAGGAGGAGCCGATCGCCTCCGAGGTGGCCGCCGAGGCCGCCGAGCAGGTGGTACGCCTCGCCCCGCACCCGTCGCTGGTGCTCTGGACGGGCAACAACGAGAACATCTGGGGCTGGCACGACTGGGACTGGCAGGAACCCCTGGCCGGGCGCACCTGGGGCCGGGGCTACTACCTCGACGTGCTGCCCCGGACCGTCGCCGAGCTGGACCCGACCCGCCCGTACTGGCCGGGCAGCCCCTGGTCCGGCAGCGAGGACGTCCACCCCAACGACCCGGCGTACGGGACCATGCACATCTGGGACGTGTGGAACACCGACGACTACACGAAGTACCGGGCGTACGTGCCCCGGTTCGTCGCCGAGTTCGGCTGGCAGGCGCCCCCGGCGTACGCGACGCTGCGGCGGGCCCTGTCGGACGACCCGCTCGCCCACGACTCGCCCGGAATGGCCCACCACCAGAAGGCCATCGACGGGGACCTCAAGCTCCAGCGGGGGCTGGACGCGCACCTGCCCCCACCGGCCGACTTCGACGACTGGCACTACCTCACCCAGCTCACCCAGGCCCGCGCGATCCAGGTCGGCATCGAGCACTTCCGGTCCCACCGGAGCGTCTGCTCGGGCACGATCTTCTGGCAGCTCAACGACTGCTGGCCGGTGACCTCGTGGTCCGCCGTCGACGGTGACGGCCGCCGGAAACCCCTGTGGTACGCGGTCCGACGCGCGTACGCCGACCGGCTGCTCACCGTCCAGCCCCGCGACGGCGGTCTGGCGGTGGTGGCGGTCAACGAGACCGGCTCACCGTGGCGGATCGACGCGACGGTCACCCGGGTGACCCTGGCCGGTGAGCCCCGGGCGAAGACCGGGGTTCAGCTGGACGTGCCGCCGTACTCGTCGGTGGCGCGGGTGCTGCCGGCGGAGCTGGCGCGGCCGGACGAGCCTCGCCGCGAGCTGCTGCTCGCCGAGACGGGGGAGGACGCCGCGCGGGCGCTGTGGTTCTTCGCCGAGGACCGCGACGTCACGTGGCCGGCGGCGGAGTACGACGCGACGGTCGAGCCGGCCGGGGACGGCCAGCGGGTGCGGGTCACCGCCCGCACGATCCTGCGCGACCTCATCCTGTACCCGGACCGCCTCGACCCGTCGGCGGAGGTCGACGAGGCGCTGGTGACGCTGCTCCCCGGCGAGTCGGCGACCTTCACCGTCCGCGCGAACGGGCCGTTGGACGCCACCGCGCTCACGTCCCGCCCGGTGCTCCGCTGCGTGAACGACTGAAAGGAGGGGCCCCTTCTTAACGCCTTCGGTAGAGGAAGGGGCCCCTGTTAACACTCCTCGATATCTGTCGACTTGAAGAGTTCTGCAAGTGTTAAAGTCGTCATGTCGTGGGGAGGGTTCTTCATGTTGGTGCCGCTGTATCAGGCGAAGGCGGAGCTGTTCCGCACCCTCGGGCACCCGGTCCGCATCCGGGTGCTCGAGCTGCTCCAGGACGGCCCGAAGCCCGTCCGCGACCTGCTCGCCGCCGTCGACGTCGAGCCGTCCAACCTCTCGCAGCAGCTCGCCGTGCTGCGGCGCGCCGGCCTGGTCGCCTCGTACCGGGACGGTTCCCTGGTCATGTACGCGCTCAGCACCCCCGACGTGGCCGACCTGCTCGCCGCCGGGCGGCGCATCCTCGGCGCGGTGCTCACCGACCGGGACGCCCTCCTCGAGGAGCTGCGCGGGGAGGACCGGTGACCGCTCTCGTGCGGGACCGGGTCCTCGGGCTGCTTCCCCGCCGGGCCGACTGGGTGGCCGTACGCCGCTCGCCCCGTCGGGACCTGCTCGCCGGCCTGACCGTGGCGGTGGTGGCGCTGCCGCTGGCACTGGCGTTCGGCGTCACCTCCGGCCTCGGCGCCGAGGCCGGGCTGATCACCGCCGTCGTCGCCGGCGCGGTGGCCGCCGTCTTCGGCGGCTCCAACCTCCAGGTGTCCGGCCCGACCGGAGCGATGACCGTGGTCCTGGTGCCCGTGGTGCAGCAGTTCGGGCCGACCGGCGTCCTGATGGTGGGCGCGATGGCCGGGGTGCTGCTGATCGCGCTCGCGCTCGCCCGCCTGGGCCGGTACGTCCGCTACCTGCCGACCCCGGTGATCGAGGGCTTCACCGCCGGAATCGCCGTGGTCATCGCCCTTCAGCAGGCGCCGGCAGCGCTCGGCGTCACCGACGCGCAGGGCGACAAGGTCTGGGCGGTGGCCGCCGACGCGGTCACCCGGTTCGTCGCCAACCCCCGACCGGCCGCCGTCGCCGTCGCGCTCGGGGTGGCAGCGCTGATGCTGCTCGGCGCCCGGTGGCGGCCCGGCCTGCCGTTCTCCCTGATCGGCGTCGGCGCCGCGACGCTCCTCGCCGAACTCGTCCCGGTCGACCTGGTCCGCGTCGGCGCGCTGCCCCAGGGGCTGCCGGTGCCCTCGCTGGACTTCCTCGACCTCGGCGCGGTCGGGGTGCTGCTGCCCAGCGCGCTCGCGGTGGCCGCGCTCGCCGCACTGGAGAGCCTGCTCTCGGCGACCGTGGCCGACGGGATGACGGTCGGCGAGCGGCACGACCCCGACCGGGAACTCTTCGGTCAAGGGCTGGCCAACCTCGCGGCCCCGCTCGTCGGCGGCATCCCGGCGACCGCCGCCATCGCCCGCACCGCTGTCAACGTACGGGCCGGGGCCGCGTCGAAGCTCGCCGCGCTCACCCACGCCGTCGCGCTGGCGGTGATCGTGCTCGCGGCGGCCCCGCTCGTCGGTCGCATCCCGCTCGCCGCACTGGCCGGCGTGCTGCTCGCCACCACCGTCCGGATGGTCGAGGCCGCATCCCTCCGGGCGCTGATGCGTGCCACCCGGGCCGACGCCGTGGTGCTGGTGCTGACCTTCGCCGTCACGGTCATCTGGGACCTGGTCACCGCGGTGGTGGTCGGGCTGGCCGTGGCGGTCGTCCTCGCGCTGCGGGCGGTCGCCCGCAGCGCGCGACTGGAACAGGTGCCCCTCGACCCGGGCGAGCACAGCGCCGAGGAGCACGCCCTGTTCGCCGAGCACATCGTCGCCTACCGGCTGGACGGGCCGCTCTTCTTCGCCGCCGCGCACACGTTCCTGCTGGAACTGGCCGAGGTGGCCGACGTCCGGGTGGTGATCCTGCGGATGTCCCGGGTGTCGACCATCGACGCGACCGGAGCGCAGGTCCTCGGCGACGCCATCGACCGGCTGCGGGCACGCGGCATCGTGGTGCTGATCTCCGGCATCACCCCGGGCCACGACCAGGTGCTCAGCGCCCTCGGTGTCGCCGCCCAACTGCGCCGCGAGGGGCTGGTCTTTCCGGACACGCCGGCCGCCATCGCGTACGCGCGGGAGGTCGCGCTCGGCGACACGCCGGCGCCGGTGCCGGACCGGGCGCGTTAAGAAGGGTCCCTTCCTCTACCGCAGGCGTTAAGAAGGGGCCCTTCCTTTCACTCGGGGACGCGGCGGTAGGCGCCGTCGCTGGCCGAGGTCGCCATCGACGCGTACGCGCGCAGCGCCGCCGACACCGGCCGCTGCCGGCCGACCGGGGTGTACGGGCGGTCCCGCTTCTCCTCGGCCACCCGTCGCGCCTCCAACTCGTCCGACGGCACGTTCAGCTCGATGGACCGGCCCGGGATGTCGATGGCGATCTCGTCGCCGTCGCGGACCAGGGCGATCAGCCCACCGGAGGCCGCCTCGGGTGAGACGTGCCCGATGGACAGCCCGGAGGTGCCGCCGGAGAACCGGCCGTCGGTGAGCAGCGCGCAGGCCCGGCCCAGGCCCCGGCCCTTGAGGAACGAGGTGGGGTAGAGCATCTCCTGCATGCCCGGCCCGCCCTTCGGGCCCTCGTACCGGATCACGACCACGTCACCGGCGACGATCCGCTTGTTGAGGATGGCCTCGACCGCGTCGTCCTGCGACTCGAACACCTTGGCCGGGCCGCGGAACGTCAGGCACTCCTCGGGCACCCCGGCGGTCTTGACGACGCAGCCCTCCGGCGCCAGGTTGCCGTGCAGGATGGCCAGGCCGCCGTCGGCGCTGTACGCGTGGTCGAGGTCCCGGATGCAACCCTCCGCCGCGTCGGTGTCCAACGACGACCAGCGGTTGGTGGTGGAGAACGGCTCGGTGGTGCGCACGCCCCCCGGCGCGGCGTGGAACAGCTCCAGCGCCTCCGGCCTCGGTGACCCGCCCCGGACGTCCCAGTCGGTGAGCCACTGCGCGAGCGAGGGGGAATGCACGCTGTGCACCTGCCGGTGCAGCAGGCCGGCCCGGTCCAGCTCGCCGAGGATGGCGGGGATTCCGCCGGCCCGGTGCACGTCCTCCATGTGGTACTGCGGGGAGTTCGGCGCGACCTTGGCCAGGCAGGGCACCCGGCGCGAGATCGCGTCGATGTCGGCGACGGAGAAGTCCATCTCCGCCTCCCGGGCGGCGGCGAGCAGGTGCAGGATCGTGTTGGTCGACCCGCCCATCGCCACGTCCAGGGCGACCGCGTTCTCGAACGCGGCCCGGCTGGCGACCGCGCGGGGCAGCACCGAAGCGTCGTCACCGTCGTACCACCGCTTGGCGATCTCCACGACGGTGCGGCCGGCCTCGAGGAAGAGCGACCGGCGCGCGGCGTGGGTGGCCAGCGTGGAGCCGTTGCCGGGCAGCGCGAGCCCGATGGCCTCGGTGAGGCAGTTCATCGAGTTGGCGGTGAACATGCCGGAGCAGGAGCCGCAGGTCGGGCAGGCCGAGCGCTCGATCTCGCCGAGCTGGTCGTCGGTGACCGCCTCGTTGGACGAGGCGATCATCGCGTCGATCAGGTCGATCTTGGAGTGGACGATCCCCTCGATCGCCACCGTCTTGCCGGCCTCCATCGGGCCGCCGGAGACGAAGACGGTGGGGATGTTGAGCCGGAGCGCGGCCAGCAGCATCCCGGGGGTGATCTTGTCGCAGTTCGAGATGCAGACCAGGGCGTCCGCGCAGTGCGCGTTGACCATGTACTCCACCGCGTCGGCGATCAGCTCCCGGCTCGGCAGGGAGTAGAGCATGCCGCCGTGGCCCATCGCGATGCCGTCGTCCACGGCGATGGTGTTGAACTCCCGACCCACCCCGCCGGCCTCGGCCACCGCGCCGGCGACCAGGCCGCCCATGTCCTTGAGGTGTACGTGGCCGGGGACGAACTGGGTGAAACTGTTGGCGATGGCGACGATCGGCTTGCCGAAATCGTCGTCGGTCATCCCGGTGGCCCGCCAGAGGGCCCGGGCGCCGGCCATCGTCCGACCGTGCGTGGAGGTCTTCGACCGCAGCTCAGGCATGCCTACCAGTCTTGCACCGCCACCGCGCCACCCGGCGGGTGTGCGGGCCGTGTCCCAACAGTTGCACACCCGGCCCCCCATGACGGGCACGCATCCGGCACAGTTGAGGACGTGCACGCATCCCCGGGCATGGTCACCGTCGCGGTGCTGAGCGGCCTCGTCGCCGTCTGCGCCACGCTGCTGCTGGCCGTCGGCGCCCGGCGACGCGCTCCGCAGCACCGGCCGGCGTACCTGCTCCTCGCCGTCGCCGGCGGCTTCGCGCTGGCGAGCCTGCTGGTCGGCGTCGTCGTGGCGCTGGGTGCCGCCGGGCACGGGAGCCACACGCCCCGGACGGGCTGGGCCTCGGTCGTCGCGGTCGGGGTCGCGGTGAGTGGGCTGCTGTTCTGCGCCGGCCTGCTCCGGCTGCCCGGCGTGGCCCCGACGGCGGGTGCGGCCCTCCGGCTCGGTCTCGACGGGCTGATCATGGCGACCGCGCTGTGGTTCGTCGGCTGGGTGCTCTTCTCGCGGCCGACCCGGCTGCTCGGCGAGTCCACCCCGGTGGCGTGCCAGCCGATCCTGCTCGCGACGGTCGCCTCGGCCCTGACCGCCGGCCTCGCCATGATCGTGGTGTTCCGCGCTCCGCCGCCCCGGCACCGCCTTGCCGCGCTCGCCGCCGGCGCCGCCGGCGTGACCTTCGGCGGTCTCGGCGTCGCGGCCGGCCTGTGTCAGGCCGGCTCCGGTGTCGCGTTGGCCGGTGCTGCCGTGGTCTCCGCCGGCCTCCTGGCCGCCGCGCTCGCGAACTGGTACCTCGAGGCGCCGTGCCAGCTCGACGTCGACGTGATCCGCCGCGACGGCGAGTACGCCGTGGTCCCGATGTTCGCCATGGCCGCCTCGGCGATGTACCACCTCGTCCAGGACGGCCGCTTCGGCGCGCTGGGGATCGTCGCCGGCAGCGTCGAGGGCTTCGCGCTGGTGGCCCGGCAGTACCTGACGCTGCACGACGTCCGGAAGTACGCCAGCCGGCTGGCCGAGCGCGAGGCGCACTTCCGGGAGCTGGCGCACACCGACCCGCTGACCGGGCTGGCCAACCGCCGGGGGCTGCTGCGCGCGCTGCACCGGTGCGCGGAGACGGGCACCAACTGCGTCCTGCTCAGCCTCGACCTGGACGGCTTCAAGAACGTCAACGACATGCGCGGGCACGACGTCGGCGACGCGGTGCTGGCGGAGGTGGGGCGGCGGCTGCGGGGCAACCTGCGCCCCGGCGACGTGGCGGCCCGGCTCGGCGGGGACGAGTTCGCGGTGCTGATGCACGGCCGGCAGTCCGAGGCGGATCGGGTCGGCGAGCGGCTGCTCGGTGTCCTGCACGGCGCGTACGACCAGCCGGAGGGGCCGGTCTTCCTCTCGGTGAGCATCGGCACCGCCGGGTGGGCCGGCGAGCCCGACGTGGAGCTGCTGCTGCGCCACGCCGACCTGGCGCTGCGCTACGCCAAGCAGCGCGGCAAGAACCGGATCGAGCGCTACGACGCCGCGTACGACCAGCTGCTGCGGCGGCGTACCGTCGTCGAGCACGAGCTGCGCGGCGCGATCGAGCGCGGCGAGTTGCGGCTGGCGTTCCAGCCGGTGGCCTCGCTGCCGTCGGTACGCCCCGTCGGCGCCGAGGCGCTGCTGCGCTGGCACCACCCGCAGCTGGGCAACGTCCGTCCCGACGAGTTCATCCCGCTCGCCGAGGAGTGCGGGATGATCGCCCAGCTCGGTGCGTGGGTCCTGCACGAGGCCTGCTACCAGCTGTCCCGCTGGCTCGCCGACGGCCACGACGTCTGGGTGTCGGTCAACGTGTCTCCGCGTGAACTGCACGCCCCGGAGTACGTCGTCCAGGTGGCCGACGCCCTGCGCGCCCACCACGTGCCCCCGCAGCGGCTGGTGCTGGAGGTGACCGAGCACGCCGTCGCCACCGACCTCGACGAGCTGATCCGGCGGCTGACCGCGCTGCGGCTGACCGGCGTACGGATCGCCCTGGACGACTTCGGCGCCGGCTACTCGTCCCTGGGGCAGCTCCGCCGCCTGCCGATCGACATCCTGAAGATCGACCACAGTCTGGTCGCCGAGCACGAGCCGGTCCGACCGGTGGGCCGGGACGGGCCCGCCTTCGCCCCGATGGTCGACGTCGTCATGCGCCTCGGTCACCAGCTCGGGCTGGAGGTCATCGCCGAGGGGGTGACCACCCCCACCGAGCTGGCCGCGGTGGTGGCCGCCGGGTGTCGCTTCGGGCAGGGCGCGCTCTTCGGCTGGGGGGTGCCCGCCGAGCACCTGGAGGCGATGCTGGAGGCCGCCACGTCGCCCGGAGCCCGTCCGGCGCCGGTGTCCGCGCCCCCGGCGGTACCGCCCCCCGCGGTGCCCCGTCGACTGCCGGCGGTGCCCGCCCCCCGTCGCCCCGAGAGCGGGTCCGAGCAGGTCGATGAGGGTGCGCCGGCTCCCCGAACGGGTGAATACGGAAGATCCGTTAACCAACATGTGGGATCAGTTGACTCATCGCATGAGATGCGTCAGGCTTGACCGCATGTCGTACCGGTCTCTGCGAGTACTTACCTGAGCGCGCTCTCCCCCGTCGAGAGTGCGCTGGCCCCGTGCATCCTGCACGAGGGCTTTTTTGTTGCCGTCGGACCAGATCGACGCCGGCCCGCCCGCGTCGGACCCCCAAGCCACACCCACTCCAGCCGAAGGCCTGAAACGCCATGACGAGACCCACGCCCGAGACACTCGCCCACTCCGCCCGGCGGAACCGCGCGACCGCCGAGCCGGCGACCGACGCCGACCACGCCGGCACCGCCCGCGCCGCGGCCACCCCGGCCGTTCCCGCGGTACGCACACCCGTCCCGGCCCAGGTCAGCGGGGCCGGCTCGCTCGTGCGGTCCCTCGAGGCGCTCGGCGTCGAGGTCGTCTTCGGCATCCCGGGTGGCGCGATCCTGCCGGCGTACGACCCGCTCTACGACTCGTCGGTCCGGCACATCCTGGTGCGGCACGAGCAGGGCGCCGGGCACGCCGCGACCGGCTACGCCCAGGCCACCGGCCGGGTCGGAGTCTGCATCGCCACGTCCGGCCCGGGGGCCACCAACCTGGTCACGCCGATCGCCGACGCGTACATGGACTCGGTGGCGATGGTGGCGATCACCGGTCAGGTCGCGCGGCCCTCGATCGGCACGGACGCCTTCCAGGAGGCGGACATCCAGGGCATCACCCTGCCCATCACCAAGCACAACTTCCTCGTGCAGAGCCCCGAGGAGATCCCGCGCGTGCTGGCCGAGGCGTTCCACCTGGCCAGCACCGGACGGCCCGGCCCGGTCCTGGTGGACATCCCGAAGGACGTCCTCCAGGCGTCCACCACGTTCGCCTGGCCGCCGACGCTGGACCTGCCCGGCTACCGGCCGACGCTGCACCCGCACGGCAAACAGATCCGCGAGGCCGCCCGGCTGATGACCTCCGCCCGCCGCCCGGTGCTGTACGTGGGCGGCGGCGTGCTCAAGGCCGGCGCCACCGATGGGCTGCGCAAGCTGGCCGAGCTGACCGGCATCCCGGTGGTCACCACGCTGATGGCGCTCGGCGCGTTCCCCGACTCGCACGAGCAGCACCTCGGCATGCCCGGCATGCACGGCACGGTCGCCGCGGTGTACGGCCTCCAGAAGGCCGACCTGATCGTGGCCCTGGGCGCCCGTTTCGATGACCGGGTGACCGGCAAGCTGGACTCGTTCGCCCCGGACGCCACGGTCGTGCACGCCGACATCGACCCGGCCGAGATCGGAAAGAACCGGCACGCCGACGTCCCGATCGTGGGCGACGCCCGGCACGTCATCGACGAGCTGATCGCGGCGATGACGGTGGAGCACGCGGCGGGCCGGTCCGCCGACCTGTCCGACTGGTGGACGCAGCTGCGCGACCTGCGGGAGCGGTACCCGCTCGGCTACGACGAGCCGGACGACGGCACCCTCTCGCCGCAGTACGTGATCAAGCGGCTGGGCGAGATCGCCGGCCCGGACGCGATCTACGTCGCGGGCGTGGGCCAGCACCAGATGTGGGCCTCGCAGTTCATCTCGTACGAGAAGCCGTACAGCTGGTTGAACTCCGGCGGCCTCGGCACGATGGGCTACGCGGTGCCCGCGGCGATGGGCGCCAAGGTCGGCAAGCCGGACACGGTGGTGTGGGCGGTGGACGGCGATGGCTGCTTCCAGATGACCAACCAGGAGCTGGCGACCTGCGCGCTGGAGGGCATCCCGGTCAAGATCGCCGTGATCAACAACGGCAACCTCGGCATGGTGCGGCAGTGGCAGACGCTCTTCTACAACGAGCGCTACTCGAACACCGAGCTGGGCACCCACAAGCACCGCATCCCCGACTTCGTGAAACTGGCCGAGGCCCTCGGCTGCGTCGGCCTGCGATGCGAGAACGCCGCGGACGTCGACAAGACGATCGAGGCGGCGATGGCGATCAACGACGCGCCGGTGGTCATCGACTTCGTGGTCGGCAAGGACGCCATGGTGTGGCCGATGGTCGCCGCCGGCACCAGCAACGACGAGATCATGTTCGCCCGCGGCGTCCGCCCGGTCTTCGACGAGGATGACATCTGATGACCATGCACACCCTGTCCGTGCTGGTGGAGAACAAGCCGGGTGTCCTGGCTCGCGTCTCCGGCCTGTTCTCCCGGCGCGGCTTCAACATCGACAGCCTCGCGGTCGGTGAGACGGAGAACCCGGACGTCTCCCGGATCACCATCGTGGTCAACGCCGAGTCCTCCCCGCTGGAGCAGGTGACCAAGCAGCTCAACAAGCTGGTGAACGTACTCAAGATCGTGGAGCTGGACCCCCAGGTGTCGGTCGCCCGGGAGCTGCTGCTGGTCAAGGTCCGCGCGGACCGCGCGGCCCGCGGCCAGGTGCTGGAGACGGTCAACCTCTTCCGGGCCCGGGTGGTCGACGTCGCGCCGGACACGCTGACCGTCGAGGCCACCGGCACCCCCGACAAGCTCGACGCGCTGCTGCGCGACCTCGAACCGTTCGGCATCAAGGAAATGGTCCAGTCCGGGCAGGTGGCGATCGGGCGCGGCTCGCGTTCCATCACCGCCGGTCCCGCGCTGCGCGCCGCCTGACCCAGCACCACAGACCACGACGGGCCGACGGGCACCGCCGTACGAAAGGGAAACCATGAGCGTTGAGGTGTACTACGACGACGACGCCGACCTGGGCCTGATCCAGGGCCGGAAGGTCGCCGTGATCGGCTACGGCAGCCAGGGCCACGCCCACGCGCTGTCGCTGCGTGACTCGGGCGTCGACGTGGTGATCGGCCTGCCGGAGGGCTCCAAGAGCCGGCCCAAGGCCGAGGAGCAGGGCCTGCGGGTGCTCACCCCGGCGGAGGCGGCGGCCGAGGCCGACGTGATCATGATCCTCGCCCCGGACACCGCCCAGCGCACCATCTACGCCGAGTCGATCGCGCCGAACCTGGCCCCCGGCAAGACGCTGTTCTTCGGCCACGGCTTCAACATCCGCTACGGCCTGATCAAGCCCCCGGCCGAGGTGGACGTGGCGATGGTCGCCCCCAAGGGGCCGGGTCACCTGGTCCGCCGGCAGTACGTCGACGGCAAGGGCGTGCCGTGCCTGGTCGCCGTCGAGCAGGACGCCAGCGGCAACGCCCTGGCTCTGGCCCTGTCGTACGCGAAGGGCATCGGTGGCACCCGGGCGGGCGCGATCCGGACCTCGTTCAAGGAGGAGACCGAGACCGACCTCTTCGGCGAGCAGGCCGTCCTCTGCGGCGGCGCGGCGGCGCTGGTGCAGACCGGCTTCGAGGTGCTCACCGAGGCGGGCTACGCCCCCGAGGTCGCGTACTTCGAGTGCCTGCACGAGCTGAAGCTCATCGTCGACCTCATGTACGAGGGCGGCATCGCGAAGATGCGCTACAGCATCTCCGACACCGCCGAGTACGGCGACCTCTCCCGGGGCCCGCGCGTCATCGACTCCCGGGTCAAGGAGGAGATGCGCAAGATCCTGGGCGAGATCCAGTCGGGCGAGTTCGCCCGGGAGTGGGTGGCCGAGGACGAGGCCGGGCGGCCCAACTTCGCCAAGTGGCAGGCCGAGGGCGCCGCGCACCCGATCGAGGAGACCGGCGCGAAGCTGCGCGGCATGATGAGCTGGGTGGACCGCCCGATCACCGAGACCGCCTGACCTGGCGCACGGTCCGACCGCCGGCGGGCTTCGTTCCCGGCGTGTGGTCGGCCGGCGGTCCGGTGTCGACGTTCTCCCCGACGTCGACGCCGGACCGCCGGTCGCGCCACCCGGGCCGGATTCGCCCTCCCGAGCTACCGCATGATCCACTCGGCGTCATTGAAGTCGGCCCCTTCCCGAGCCAGGACACCCCGACTTCAGCGAGGCCGAGTGGATCATGCTGTTTCGACCCCGCCCCACGACCTCGTGAACGATCGTTAATCCGCACGTCACGCGCCGTTTGTGAGGGCACTCACCCCGGTGTCCGGGACATGTCGTCCGGCCCGCCCCCTACGATCCCAGATAGGTGCGCAGCCGGCACCTGACGGCCATGGCACGGACCAGCGCGGGGCGCAGCGCCGCCTCCCGCCGCCCCGCCGCCCGCTCTGACGACATCTACGAGGACCAATGAATCCTGTCGTACTGATCGCCGAAGAACTCGCTCCCGCCGCCATCGAGGTGCTCGCCCACGACTTCGACGTCCGTCACGTCGACGGCACCGACCGCCCGGCCCTGCTCTCCGCGCTCTCCGAGGCCGACGCCGTCATCGTCCGCAGCGCCACCCAGATCGACGCCGAGGCGATCGCCGCCGCGCCGCGCCTGAAGGTGGTCGCCCGCGCCGGCGTCGGTCTGGACAACGTCGAGGTGCCGGCCGCCACCGCGCGGGGCGTCATGGTCGTCAACGCCCCCACCTCGAACATCGTCTCCGCCGCCGAGCAGGCCCTCGCACTGCTGCTCGCCGTGGCCCGCAACACCGCCAGCGCCAGCGCGGCGCTGAAGGCGGGGGAGTGGAAGCGGTCGAAGTACACCGGCGTGGAGATCCAGGGCAAGACGGTGGGCGTGGTCGGCCTCGGCCGCATCGGCGTGCTGTTCGCGCAGCGGATCGCGGCCTTCGGCACCCGGCTCATCGCGTACGACCCCTACATCCAGCCGGCCCGCGCGGCCCAGCTCGGCGTGCGCCTGGTCGGCCTGGAGGAGCTGCTGCGGGAGAGCGACTTCATCTCCATCCACCTCCCGAAGACCCCGGAGACCGTGGGCCTGATCGGTGAGAAGGAGCTGGCGATCGTCAAGCCCGGCGTGCGGATCGTCAACGCCGCCCGCGGCGGGCTGGTGGACGAGCAGGCCCTCGCGGACGCGATCGCCGAGGGCCGGGTCGCCGGCGCCGGCGTGGACGTCTACGCCAAGGAGCCGTGCACCTCGTCGCCCCTGTTCGCCTTCGACAACGTGGTGGCGACCCCGCACCTGGGCGCCTCTACGGGCGAGGCGCAGGACAAGGCCGGCCTGGCCGTCGCCAAGAGCGTCAAGCTCGCGCTCCAGGGCGAGTTCGTGCCGGACGCGGTCAACGTGCAGGCCGGCGGCGTCGTCGCCGAGGACGTCCGGCCGCTGCTGCCGCTGGCCGAGAAACTGGGCCGCGCCTTCACGGCCGTCGCCGGCGGCGTCGCCGCCAGCGTCGTCGTGGACGTGCGCGGTGAGGTCGTCGACCACGACGTCTCGGTGCTCAAGCTCGCCGCCACCAAGGGCCTGTTCAGCTCCGTCGTGGAGGAGCAGGTCACCTACGTCAACGCGCCGCACCTGGCCGCGGAGCGCGGCGTCGAGGTCACGCTGGCCACCCAGACCGAGACGGTCGACCACCCGAACCTGGTGACCATCCGGGGCGCGCTGCCCGACGGCCGTACGGTCAGCGTCTCCGGCACCGTCACCACCGCCGGCACCCGCGACGTCCTCAAGCTCACCGAGGTGGACGGCTTCGACGTCGAGATCGGCGCGGAGGGCATCCTGGTCTTCCTGCGCTACGTCGACCGGCCCGGCGTCGTCGGCACCGTCGGCACGCTGCTCGGCGAGGCCGGCATCAACATCGCCGCGATGCAGGTGGCCCGCCGGGAGGCCGGCGGCGAGACCCTGATGACCCTCACGGTCGACCAGGCGCTCGGCGCCGACCTGCTCACCTCGGCAGCGGACTCGATCGGCGCGGTCGCCGCCAGCGCCGCGGACCTCCGCGACGAGTAGGCACGTACGACAGCGGGGGCCCGGCGATCCGCCGGGCCCCTTCGTCGTACGCGGGGGTCGTCAGCCGGGCAGGCGCGCCGGCGGCGGGTAGACCGAACCGTCCTGGGCGTCGAAGAGCATCAGCCCGTTCTCCCCGGCCAGGCGCTCGATGTCGAGCAGCACCTGGTCCTCGCAGGTCGGGTGCAGGTTCAGCTCGACGTGGTCGTTGGCCGCGTGCAGCGGTGTGACGGCCCACGGGGTGTCCGCCCCCGGGTGCCGGTCCGGGTAGGACGCGGTGATCGCCCGGTAGAACCGCACCACCCGTGGGTCGGGGTAGCGGTCGACGTGCTGTCCCTGCCGGCACCGCTCCACCGCTGCCCGTACGTCCTCGGGCGTCGCCCCGTCCGCCAGGGCCCACACGCTCAGATCGAAACTCACGGCGGACAGAGTGCCATTCGTCGTTCACCGGTACGCAACTGCCCCGCCGCAGGCCAACCGGTCGGATGAGCCGATCCTGGCCGGACGGTCCGGAGTGGAGACTCTTGCGTCGAGTTGCGTCGATTCGCTAGCGTACCCGTGCGGTCACTGGCCGAGTTCGCGACATGGACCCGTCTTCGGGTGACGAGGTCGATGCCGCGACCCGACCGGCCCGCACCCCTCGATTGCGCGAGCCACGCGCACTCGACGCTGGCCGGCCCCCACGGTCGTTGCCGAGACCGTGGGGGCCGATCGCGGCCCGGAGGTGGTCTCGCTCGCTTCTCCCGACAGCGGTGTCAGCGCCGGTGGGCGAAGAGCGCACGGTAGTCGGACCCGTTGCGGAACCACGCCAGCCCGGTCGGGCCGGCGGCGTAGAGAGCGGTCGCGTACGCGTCGGCGACCGAGAGGTCCGGGCCGACGACCGTCGCGGCGACCAACTGGTCGGCGGGCTCCCCGGTGTGCGGATCCACCACGTGTCCCTGCCGGCCGGTCACGCCCGAGGTGCCGACCGCGCCCGCCGTCATCTCCAGCACCAGTGGTGCGCGCCGCCGGTCGGTGGGGTGGTGCACGGCCACCCGCCACGGGCCGCCGTGCGCCGCGTGCCCGCGTACGACGAGGTCCGCTCCGGTGAGCACGGCGTAGTCGTGGATGCCGGCGGCGCGCAACCGGGCCGCGGCCCGCTCCACCGCCCACCCGCCGAGCAGGCCGCCCGGGTCGAAGCCGCCGGGGACCGCCCACGCGTCGAACCAGCCGTCGGTGGCCGCCCGCATCGCGGCGCAGCGGTCCACGAGATCGGTCAGGGGCGGGTACGACTCGGGGCTGATCTCCCCCCGGCGCAGCCGGGAGACCAGGCTCTCCGGCCGGGCCGGCCCGTAGGTCAGGTCGATGGCGCGCAGCTCCGCGACGGCGTCCCGCAGCGCCTCGCCGACACCCCGGCGGCCCAGCCACCCGGGAGCGTTGAGCAGCAGCGAGTACTCGGCGGTGGCGGTGCGCACGCTGTGCTGCACGGCGATCCGGTCCCCGGCGACGACGCCGGACCGGTCGACGCGGTGACGCAGGGCGCCGAGCCGCAGGTCCGCCCGCCAGCCCTGCCGGAATGCCGTCGGGTCCACCCACCGGGTCCGTGGCTGCTCGTCGATCCGCATCGCACTGCTCCTCACCCGAGCGGTCCCGCTGTCGTCGCGTCGCCGCACACGGGCCCCCGTGACCCGCTGGCCATCACCCTAGGCAGGGCACATGACCACACCATGAATGTCACCTGGGAGGCTCCTGTGCATCCGGGTTTCCCGTATTGTGGAACCGCCGTACCGGGAGGCGGGACGGGAGCGTACCGTCGGGCGGACGGCCGGACGAAGGAGCAGACGTGGCACGGATCGCGGTGGTGGCCGGGGACGGTATCGGCCCCGAGGTGGTCGCGCAGGCCCGCAAGGTCGTCGACGCCGTGCTTCCCGGGGTCGAGGCCACCGAGTACGACCTCGGCGCGGCACGCTACCACCGCACCGGCGAGGTCCTGCCGGACTCGGTGCTGGAGGAGCTGGCCGGGCACGACGCCATCCTGCTCGGCGCCGTCGGCGACCCGACCGTCCCGCCGGGCGTGCTGGAGCGCGGGCTGCTGCTCAAGCTGCGCTTCGCCTTCGACCAGTACGTGAACCTCCGGCCGTCGCGCCTCTGGCCCGGCACGGCCGGCCCGTTGGGCGGCGTCAAGCCCGGCGAGGTGGACCTGGTGGTCGTCCGCGAGGGCACCGAGGGCCTGTACGCGGGCGCCGGCGGCAGCCTGCACCGGGGCACCCCGGCCGAGATCGCCACCGAGGAGAGCCTGAACACCCGGCACGGGGTGGAGCGGGTGATCCGCGACGCGTTCGCGCGGGCGCGGCGCCGGGAGCGGCGCAAGGTCACCCTGGTGCACAAGACCAACGTGCTGACCCACGCCGGGTCCCTGTGGGCCCGCACCTTCGACGCGGTGGCCGCCGAGAACCCCGACGTGTCCACGGAGTACCAGCACGTCGACGCCGCCGCGATGTTCCTGGTGACCCAGCCGCAGCGCTACGACGTGGTGGTCACCGACAACCTCTTCGGCGACATCCTCACCGACATCGCCGCCGCCGTCACCGGCGGCATCGGGCTCGCGGCCAGCGGCAGCATCAACCCCGACGGGACGTACCCGTCCATGTTCGAGCCCGTCCACGGTTCCGCACCGGACATCGCCGGGCGGGGCCTGGCCGATCCGGTCGCCGCCGTGCTCTCCGCCGCCCTCCTGCTCGACCAGCTCGGCCACGCCGACGCCGCCGCCCGCATCACCGCCGCCGTCGGCACCGAGCTGGCCGGCCGCGTAGCGGGCGTACCGGTACGCACCGAGGAGGTCGGGGACCGGCTGGCCGCACACGCCACCGTCTAGACCCGCCGCCGGCCGACCCGGCCGGTGCGGTCGCCGGCCGCACCCGGCCGGCGACCCCCTCCCGACCCGAACCGACCCGGTCCGGTCACCCCGGCCCACCGGCGCCTGTCCCGATCACGGGGAGTGCGCGGCGGACCACCCCCGCTCCGGCACCGCGAGCGCGCCGGAGCGGCGCTACCCGCTGAACGACCGTTCGGGGTAAGTTTCTCGCACCCTACTTCTCGGCATGCGGACCCGTGTGCCGTCTCTCGCAGGAGGTCAGCGCATGAGCGGTGGTGACAAGCTCGATTTCGAGATCCGTCCGAATCCCGCGGCGGTATCCGCCGCCGAACGGGCCGCCCTGCTGGCCAACCCGGGCTTCGGGCGGGTCTTCACCGACCACATGGTCACCGTCCGCTACGCCGACGGTAAGGGCTGGTACGACGCCCGGGTCGAGGCGCGCGCGCCCATCCCGATGGACCCGGCGGCGGCTGTCCTGCACTACGCGCAGGAGATCTTCGAGGGGATGAAGGCGTACCGCACCGCCGACGGTGGGGTCACCATGTTCCGGCCGGACGCGAACGCCGCCCGGTTCGCCGACTCGGCCCGTCGGATGGCGATGCCCCCGCTGCCGGAGCAGACCTTCGTCGAGTCGCTGCACCGGCTCATCGAGATCGACCGCGAGTGGATTCCCGAGGGTGAGGACGGCAGCCTCTACCTGCGACCGTTCATGTTCGCCAGCGAGGTCTTCCTCGGTGTGCGGCCGGCCAACGAGTACCTGTACGTGGTGATCGCCTCGCCGGCCGGGGCGTACTTCGCCGGCGGGGTCAAGCCGGTCACGGTCTGGGTCTCGCCGGACTACACCCGCGCCGCGCCGGGCGGCACCGGTGCGGCCAAGTGCGGCGGCAACTACGCCGCGTCGCTGGCGGCCCAGGCCGAGGCGATCGAGAACGGCTGTGACCAGGTGGTCTTCCTGGACGCCGTCGAGCGGCGCTTCGTCGACGAGCTGGGCGGCATGAACGTCTTCTTCGTCTACGACGACGACACCCTGGTCACCCCGCCGTTGACCGGCACCATCCTGCCCGGCATCACGCGGGAGTCGGTGTTGACCCTGGCCCGGGACGCGGGCCACCGGGTCGAGGAGCGGCCGGTCACCTTCGCCGACTGGCAGGCCGACGCGGCCAGCGGGCGGCTGCGCGAGGTGTTCGCGTGCGGCACCGCGGCGGTGGTTACGCCGATCGGCACGGTCCGCTTCCCCGACGGGGAGTTCCTCGTCGGTGGCGGTGAGCCGGGCCGCGTCACCATGGCCCTGCGCCAGCAGCTGGTCGACCTCCAGCGTGGCGAGGTCGCCGACCCGCACAACTGGGTCCACCGCGTCCTCTGAGATGTAAGGAAGGGCCCCTTCTTAACGCCAGGCGTTAAGAAGGGGCCCTTCCTTACACACGCTCCAGCAGGTGCTCGCGGAGGGCGGTGAGCTGGGCGTCGGTGACGCCGGCGTGGCGGAGGTAGTCCTCCACCGAGCCGTGGCCCTCGCGGAGTTCGGCGAGGAACAGGAGCATCGCCTGCTCCGGGCAGGTGAGCGGGGGCAGGCCCGGGCGCATCTGCTGGCCGGTGGAGGCGAACCACGCCATGAACCGTTCGCCCGCCTCGGTGCTCAGCGCGTAGTCGGCGGCGATGTCCTCGTCCGGGACGCCCAGCACGGCGAGGGTGAGGCCGCAGACGATGCCGGTGCGGTCCTTGCCGGCGACGCAGTGTACGACGACCGGGGCGTTCGCCGAGTCGGCGATCAGCCCGATCGCCTCGGCCAGCCCGGCGGTCCCGGTCGCGGCGAGGTCGGCGTACCGGTCGGCGAGGTAGCGGGCCAGGTCGGCGCCGGGCTCGTACGGGCGCTCGTGCCACTCGGCGTGCTCCGGGTGGATGTTGCGCCAGGTCAACCCGGCGAAGTCGGGAACCCGGCCGTCCCGCTCGACCTCGTAGGGGCGGCGCAGGTCGATCACGGTCCGTACGTCGAGGGCGGCGAACGCCTCCCGGTCGGTGTCGTCGATGCGGTGCAGGGAGTCGGAGCGGTAGAGCCGGCTCCGTCGCACCGTCCGGCCGTCGTGGCCGGTGTGGCCGCCGACGTCGCGGAAGTTGAACATCGCACTGAAGGGGATCCTGCGGTCCGTACCGATGGTGTCCACGTCGACACGGTAGCGGCCGGTGGGGCTTCCGCCCCACCGGCCACTGAACAGGATCAACCGTTACCTGGCGGTACCCGGCGGAATGGCCGAGTACGTCTCGCCGTAGTAACCACCGAGCTTGTCCCGGTAGGCCGGGTCGGTGTCGGCGGTCTCGTCGTACTCGGGCGCGGCCTTGATCTGGTCCTTGCTCCGGTCGACGTAGACCTTCCGCTCGTCGTGGTCGACGTGGTTGACGGTGCCGGCAGGGATCATGACCTTCTTGCCGAAGATCCACGGACCGGTGTCGACCACGAGGTAACTGGAGTTGACCTCGTGGCTGGCACTGTCCACCTTGCCGATGCCGCCGTCACTCGCCTCCACCTTGTAGCCCACCAGGTCGGCGCCGGTCACGCCGGCCTCGTCCCGGTAGCGCCACGGGTCGAAGGTGCCGCCGGGCACGTCGCCCGGGAAGGCTCCCTGTCCGCCGTGGACGAGCGGATCCGGCGTCCCGTGCGTCGTTCGAGGGTCGAGCCGCTCCATGGCGTTCACTCCCTTTCTCGACTTTCTCGGGGGATGTTGCCTGTCGTACGGTTCCTACCCCCCTGTGGCGATCGATACACGCCGACCAGGAGCGGAATCAGGCGAGCGCGGCCTCGGCGTCGAGGGTGACCGCGGCGGCGTGCACGACGGCGGCGATGCGCAGCCCCTCGTGCACCTGGTCGCGGCTGAAACCCGCGTTGCGCAGGGTCTTCTCGTGCGACTCCAGGCAGACACCGCAGCCGGTGATCGCCGAGACGGCGAGGCACCACAGCTCGAAGTCGGCCTTCTCGACGCCCGGTCGGGCGATGATCTGCATCCGCAGCCGAGCCGGGATCGACTGGTACTGTTCGTCCCCGATCAGGTGCTTCGCCCGGTAGTAGACGTTGTTCATCGCCATGATGGCGGCGGCGCCCTTGGCCGCCTCGACCGCCTCGGGTGTGAGGTGGCTGCCCGCCTCGTCGGCGATCTCCCTCAGCACGACCGCGTTGCGGGCCGCGACCGCGCAGGCCAGCGCGGTGCCCCAGGCCTGCTCCGGCTTGAGGGTCGACGTGCTGATGGTGGAGCCGAGGTTGAGCCGGATGTCCCTGGCGTACTCGGGCAGGGCCGCCTTGACCACGTCCAGACCCATGTCAGGCACCGGCGCCGGCGAGGAGGGAGTTGGCGTCGAGGGTCGCGCCGCCCTTGTTCCAGTTGCACGGGCACAGCTCGTCGGTCTGCAGGGCGTCGAGGACCCGCAGTACCTCGGAGACGTTGCGGCCGACCGAGCCGGCGGTCACCATGGCGAACTGGATCTCGTTGTCCGGGTCGACGATGAAGGTGGCCCGCTGGGCCACGCCGTCGGAGCCGAGCACGCCGCAGGCGGCGGTCAGCTCGCGCTTGATGTCGCTGAGCATCGGGAACGGCAGCTCCCGCAGGTCCGGGTGGTCCTTGCGCCACGCGTAGTGGACGAACTCGTTGTCCACCGACACCCCGAGGACCTGGGCGTCCCGGTCGGCGAACTCGCCGTTGAGCCGGCCGAACTCGGCGATCTCCGTCGGGCAGATGAAGGTGAAGTCCTTCGGCCAGAAGAAGACGACCCGCCACTTGCCCTCGTGGGACTTGTGGTTGATGGTCTCGAACGCCCGGTCGGCGTCGAGCGACACGCAGGCGGTGAGTTCGTACTCGGGGAAGCGGTCACCGACAGTGAGCACAGGTCCTCCTTGACAGCGGCACGAGGCCGGTAACTGGATCGGTTCCAGATGCTTCCGTAGGGGCGTTTCCGCCGATCAGCGGCCGGATGACTTGTGAAGTCGATCACCGGCGGCGTGTCGCGCCGGGGCGGGTCCGTCGGATCCGGTACGGACACCCTGCGTCACCGTCCCGGCATGTGGATTCTTCCTCCCAAAAGCGGGCCGGGGTGGCACAGTATCGATCGTGACCAGCACCGTCCTGATTATCGACAGCTAGCGCGCCGGCCCCTCCGCCGAGCGCGCAGACCTCCTGCATTCGCGGGGGGTCTTTTTGTTGCTCCCGACAGCCCGCGAAGAAGGGAACCCGATGACGTTCCAGGTGTACGACACGACCCTGCGTGACGGCGCGCAGCGCGAGGGGCTCAGCTACTCCGTGGTCGACAAGCTGGCGGTGGCTGCGCTGCTCGACGAGGTCGGTGTCGGCTTCATCGAGGGGGGCTGGCCGGGCGCGGTACCCAAGGACACCGAGTTCTTCCGGCGCGCGCGCACCGACCTCGCCCTGAAGCACGCCGTGCTGGTGGCGTTCGGGGCGACCCGCCGGGCCGGCGTCGCGGTCGCCGACGACCCCCAGGTGCGCGGATTGCTCGACGCGCGGACGCCGGCGATCGCCCTGGTCGCCAAGGCGGACCTGCGGCACGTCGAGCGGGCGCTGCGCACCTCCGCGGGCGAGAACCTGGCGATGATCCACGACACCGTCGCGCACCTGGTCGCCGAGGGACGCCGGGTGTTCGTCGACGGCGAGCACTTCTTCGACGGCTACCGGCACGACCCCGCGTACAGTTCGGCGGTCGTCGAGACCGCGCTCGCCGCGGGCGCCGAGCGTTTCGTGCTCTGCGACACCAACGGCGGCATGCTGCCCTCCTGGGTGACCGCCGCGATCGCCGACCTCACCGACCGGATCGGTGTCGCCCCCGAGCTCCTCGGCATCCACTGCCAGAACGACACCGCCTGCGCGGTGGCCAACACCATCGCCGCCGTCGAGGCCGGGGTTCGGCACGTGCAGGGCACCGCCAACGGGTACGGCGAGCGGCCCGGCAACGCCGACATCTTCGCCGTCGTCGCGAACCTCCAGCTCAAGCTCGGCATGCCGGTCCTACCGGACGGCTGCCTGGAACAGATGGTGCGGGTCTCCCACGCCATCGCCGAGATCGCCAACATCGCCCCCGACACCCACCAGGCCTACGTCGGGGCCGCGGCCTTCGCCCACAAGGCGGGCCTGCACGCGAGTGCGATCAAGGTGGATCCGCTGCTCTACAACCACGTGGAGCCCGAGGTGGTCGGCAACGACATGCGGATCCTCATCACCGAGATGGCCGGCCGGGCGAGTGTCGAGCTCAAGAGCCGCGAGCTGGGCCTGGACCTGGCCGGCCATCCGGAGACCTTGTCGAAGGTGACCAGCCGGGTCAAGGAGCTGGAGGCCGGCGGTTGGTCGTTCGAGGCGGCGGACGCCTCGTTCGAGCTGCTGGTCCGCTCCGAGCTGCCGGGTGCCGCCCTGACCCGGCCGTTCGCGCTGGAGTCGTACCGCGTGCAGGTCGAGCACCGGGAGGACGGCGCGGTGGTCTCCGAGGCCACGGTCAAGATCCGCGTACGGGGTGAGCGGGTCATCGCCACCGCCGAGGGGAACGGCCCGATCAACGCCCTGGACGAGGCGCTGCGGGTCGGGCTCGCGAAGCACTACCCCGAGCTGCGCGCCTTCGAGCTGGCCGACTACAAGGTCCGCATCCTGGAGGGCAGCCACGGCACGGGCGCGGTGACGCGGGTCCTGGTGGAGACCTCCGACGGCGCGGGCCGGGACTGGACGACCGTCGGGGTGCACCCGAACGTGGTGGAGGCGAGCTGGCACGCCCTGGTCGACGCCCTGACGTACGGCCTGGACCGGGCTCGGGTCTGACGTGTCGGAAGGGCTCTCCAGGGCCCTTCCTCACACCCCGGCCGGGAGGGTCAGCTCGGCGAGCACGGCGCGGTGGTCGCTGCCCTTCACGGCGTGCACGGAGACCGCGCGGACGGCGATCCGCCGGTCGACGAGCACGTGGTCGATGGTCACCGGCGGGATCGGGTCGCCGTCGTAGGGGCCCCACGTGCCGACCAGCCCCGCTCCCGCGGCGTCGGCCGCGTCGACGTAGCCGGTGTCCAGCAGGTCGCGCAGCGGCGTGTGGTCGAGGGTGGCGTTGAAGTCCCCGGCGAGGATCCGCAGCGGCCCGTCCGGGGTGGCCGGCGGCTGCGCCGCGAGGTCGGCGCGCCAGTGCCCGACCTGGTCGACCGCGTACGGCGCGGCGGGATGCGCCGACTCCACCCGCACCGGCGGGCCGTCCGGGACGGCCACCGTGCCGTACGCCTGGTCGAAGCCCCAGCCTCCCCGGTTGTGCCGCACCCCGCCGTCACCGATCGGGAAGCGGGCGTAGAGGCCCGAGCCGACGGTGCCGACCTGCGGGTGGAGCTGCCGGTGGGGGAGCAGCTCGGTCAGGCCGAGCCGGTCCAGCTCCGCCTGCGCGCCGGGGGTGAACTCCTGCACGGTGAGCACGTCGACCCGGTGCCGGCGGACGAGGTCGACCAGGGTCCGCGCATCGGCCGCCCCGGCGAGCAGATTGGCGGTCAGCAGCCGGACGGTGGGGCCGCTCGCGCCCGGTTGTGGCGAGGAGAGCGTCCGGGGCGCCACCAGGGCGACCAGCACGGCCGCGGTCACCGCCGCGACCGCCGCCGTCCACCGCCGCCGCAGGGCGACCGCCAGCACCAGCGGGACCAGGCTTCCCGCCGCGGCGTACGGGGTGAAGGCGAGCAACTGGACGCCGGGTCCCCGGTCGAGGCCGAGCAGTCGGGCGCCGGCCCAGACCACGGCCGGCGTGACCGCGAGCCAGCAGAGCGCCGTGGCGACCCGGCGGACGCGGCGGCGGTCCGGGCGGTGCTCGTCGATCATGACGGCGAGCCTAGCCGCCGCACCCAGCCGAGGGTGTCCCGCGCAGTTCATGAATGGTCCGGCGTTCGCCTTTCACAATTTTCCGGTCGCGTCGAAACGGTGCCGAAACGCGTGATCTACTATTGACGCCCAGCTTTTTACGATGCTAGTTTCCACGTGGTTGTGACGTCGCAACGCTGAGTAGTAATACCAGGTCAGAGTCCACTTAAAAAACGTTGAGCGGTCACGTATTCGAGGCGCGCCGAGGCGAGGTCGTCCCGTCGAATGTCGCTCGACGTCGCTAGGCCCAAAGAATGACGAAAGCCGTTTCGCAGAAGCGAAACGGTCAGCCCCGCACGCTCGCAAGGGAGACCTGTCATGGTGAACATTCTCAGACGCAAGGCAGCGGTGGTGACGCTCGCCGTCGCGGCGCTCAGCCTCGCCGGCGGCGGCGTCGCCATCGCCCAGCCGGCCGCGAAGGCCCCGGTCGAGGTCGCGCAGGGACCGGTCCGCCAGCCCCGCCCGGACGGGCAACCGCCGGTGACGGGCGAGTCGGCCCGCAAGGCCAGGGCCGCCGCCGGTGTCAGCACGCTCGCCACGGCCCCGGGCACCGTGTCCTTCGCCGTCGTCCGGGAGGACGGCACGCTGGCCCGGTCGTCGGGCGGCGTCACCTCCTTGCGGTTCTCGGTCGCCCTGTACGGCCCCGGCCAGTACCAGGTCTCCTTCCCGTACAACGTGTCCACCAAGGCGTTCGTGGCCACGATCGGCGACGCCGGTCCGGGCTACGTCCCGCCGGGCGGCGAGATCTCCGTCGCCCCGCGCACCGCGCCGCTGACCAACTCGGTCTTCGTGCAGACCCGCGACTCGGACGGCGACCCGGCGAACCGGCCCTTCCACCTGGTCATCGCCAACTGATCCGCACCGTCTCGACGGCGTCGGCCCGAGTGTGGGCCGACGCCGCCGGTCGTCCCACCCCCGTCGGTGCGGGCTGACGGGATCGTGAGTCCTCGTGCCGGTCTGGGCCCGTTCGGCCCGCGCCGGGCCGGTTAATCCGACGTTTGTCCGACCGCCGCCACGGGAAGCAAGCACCGTGACGGACATCTCGGACACCCTGGCCAGCGTGCCCAGCCCGGTCGATCCCGACGCGACCAGCGCCGAGCTGGAACAGACCCTCTTCGAGGTCAAACGCGTGATCGTGGGGCAGGATCGACTCGTCGAGCGCCTGCTGACCGCTCTCGTCGCCGAGGGGCACTGCCTCCTGGAGGGGGTTCCCGGCGTGGCGAAGACCCTCGCCGCGCACACCCTCGCCACCGTCGTCGGCGGCACCTTCTCCCGGATCCAGTTCACCCCCGACCTGGTCCCGTCGGACATCGTCGGCACCCGGATCTACCGGGCCTCGAAGGAGTCCTTCGACATCGAGCTGGGGCCGATCATGGCGAACCTGGTGCTCGCCGACGAGATCAACCGCGCCCCGGCCAAGGTGCAGTCCGCGCTGCTGGAGGCGATGGCGGAACGGCAGGTCTCCATCGGTGGGCGCAGCTGGGAGGTGCCCCGGCCCTTCCTGGTGCTGGCCACCCAGAACCCGATCGAGTCCGAGGGTGTCTACCAGTTGCCCGAGGCGCAACGCGACCGGTTCCTCATGAAGATCGTCGTCGACTATCCGAGTGACGCCGACGAACTCGCCATCCTCTACCGGATGAGCGCCGACCGGCCCACCCCGCGCGAGGTGCTCGACCCGCAGCGCCTGCTCGACCTGCAGGCCCGCGCCCGGCACGTCTTCGTGCACCACGCCCTCGCCGAGTACGTCGTCCGGTTGATCCTGGCCACCCGGGACCCCGGCCGGTTCGGGCTGCCCGAGATGGCCCGACTGCTCGCGTACGGTGCGAGCCCGCGGGCCACCCTCGGCCTGGTGGCCGCCGCCCGGGCGCAGGCGCTCCTACGGGGACGGCTGTACGTCCTGCCCGAGGACATCCGTGAACTCGCCGTGGACGTGCTCGCCCACCGTCTGGTGCTCTCGTTCGACGCGGTCGCCGACGGGGTGTCCGCCGAGTCGGTGGTCCGGCGGCTGGTCGACGCCGTACCACCGCCCCGCATCGCCACCGGCCACCCGGAACACGCGGCCGACCTGGCGGCGGCATGAGGTGGCGCGGAACCACCGTCCCGGCGCCGGCCGCCCCGAGCGTCGCCGGCCCGGGCCGCACCGACCCGGGCCTCACCGACCTCGCGTCGGACCAGCGACTGCGGCGGCTGGAGCTGACCGTGACCCGGCGGCTCGACGGTCTCCTGCACGGGCAGTACCGGGGTCTGCTGCCCGGACCGGGCAGCGAGATCGCCGGCAGCCGCGAGTACCGCCCGGGCGAGGACGAGGTGCGCCGGATGGACTGGGCGGTCACCGCGCGGACCACCGTGCCGCACATCCGTGAGGTCGACGCCGACCGGGAACTGACCACCTGGCTGCTGGTCGACGCCAGCCCGAGCATGGAGTACGGCACCGCTGACCTGGACAAGCGGGAGCTGGCCGTGGCCGCGGTGGCGGCGGTCGGCTTCCTCACCGCCGGGGTCGGCAACCGGCTCGGCGCGCAGGTGCTGACCCCGGAGGGGCTGCGCCGGTTCCCGCCGCGCAGCGGGCGTACGCACCTGCTCGGCCTGCTGCGCGCGCTGCTGAACGCCCCGCGCGTCGGCGGGTACGACGAGGACGCCGCGCCGCTCGCACCACCCGACCTGGTCGAGGCGCTGGCCGCCGTGCACCGGGTGGCCAACCGGCGCGGCCTGGTCGTGGTGGTCTCCGACTTCCTCGACGGCCTGCCCGACGACCCGGGGCAGGCGCCGCCGTGGGAACGCAGCCTGCGCCGGCTGGCGGTACGGCACCAGGTGCTGGCCGTCGAGGTCACCGATCCCCGCGAGCTGGAGCTGCCGGACGTCGGCCTGATCACGCTGGTCGACCCGGAGACCGGCCGGCGGCGCGAGGTGTGGACCGGCGACGCCGGCCTGCGCGAGCGGTACGCGGCCGCCGCGGCGGCCCAGCGCGACCAGGTGCGCCAGGCGTTGCGCCGGACCGGGGCGGCCCACCTGCCACTGCGGACGGACCGGGACTGGGGCGCCGACATCGTGCGGCACGTGCACGCCCAGCGCCGGCTGGCCGCGGCTCCGGCCGGCGCAGCCCGGGGAGGTGTCGCGTGAGCTGGCAGTCACCGGTCCGGCTGTGGCTGCTGCTCGGGGTGCTCGCCCTGGTGGTCGGCTACCTGCTGATGCAGCGCCGACGAAGCCGGTACGCGGTCCGCTTCACCAACCTGCGGCTGCTGGACCGCGTCGCCCCGCAGCGGCCGGCCTGGCGGCGGCACGTGCCGGCCGGACTGTTCCTGGCCATGCTGGCGCTGCTGGTGGTCGGGTTCGCCCGACCCACGGCCGAGGTGCGCGTACCCCGGGAACGGGCCACCGTGATGGTCGCGGTCGACGTCTCCACGTCGATGCTCGCGCGCGACGTCGAACCGGACCGGCTCACCTCCGCCAAGGACGCCGCCCGCCGGTTCGTCGACGGGCTGCCCGAGGAGTTCAACGTCGGTCTGGTCGCGTTCGCCGGTAGCGCGGCGGTGCTGGTGCCGCCGGGCACCGACCGGGAGGCCCTGCACGAGGGGATCGAGCGGCTGGTGGAGGGCGCCACCGGCGTCCAGGGCACCGCCATCGGCGAGGCCATCAACACGTCGCTCGGCGCGGTCAAGGGCTTTGACGGCCAGGCGGCCGAGAACCCCCCACCGGCCCGCGTGATCGTGCTCTCCGACGGCGCGAACACGTCCGGGATGGACCCGATGGAGGCCGCGGCGGACGCCGTCGAGATGAAGGTCCCGGTGCACACCATCTCCTTCGGCACCCCGTCGGGCTTCGTCGACCGGGGCGGCCGGCCGATCCAGGTTCCGGTGGACGGGCAGACCCTGCGGGCGGTGGCCGAGGAGACCGGCGGCCTGTTCCACGAGGCGAGCACCAGTGACGAGCTGCAGCAGGTCTACGAGGACATCGGCAGCTCGGTCGGGTACCGCACCATGCGGCAGGACGTGTCCGCCCGGTTCATCGGCCTCGGGCTGATGTTCGCCATGGGCGCGGCGTTCGGGTCGATGCGGTGGTTCTCCCGACTGCCCTGAGCCGTACGGCCATCGTCGAGCGGGAACACGTGAGGAGCGTACGCATGGCAGTGCAGACCGGGCTGGGCGAGCCGCACGGCCCCTGGTTCATCTCGCCCGAGCTGGATCCGGACGGGCGGTCGCGGTGGGACGGACCCGGATCGGACCGCGATCCGGGCGGACGACGGCCCGGCCGGCTGTTCGCCGTGCTGGCCGTGGTGGCGATCTCCGCGACCTCGGGTGCGCTGGCCGGCGGTGTGGTGGCCAGCCGGGACGGTACCCCCGGGCCGGCGGCGGCCTCGGCGGCCGCGGTGCCGGCGGAGCTCGTCACCGCCGCCGGGAAGACCGTGCCGGGCGTGGTGTCCGTGCTGGTCGGCAGCGGTGGGGGAGCCTCGGCGACCGGGTCGGGCTTCGCCGTCGACGACCAGCAGCACATCATCACCAACGACCACATCCTGGCCCGGGGGCGGGGCGGCCCGGTGACCGTGGAGCTGCCGGACGGGCGGCGGCTCGCCGCCGAGGTCGTCGGTCGGGAGCCGCGCAGCGACCTGGCGGTGCTCCGGGTGCCACCGTCGTCGGGACTCGCACCGCTGCCGCTGGCGAAGCCGGGTGCGACGCGGGTCGGCGAGCCGGTGCTGGCGGTCGGGTCCCCGCTCGGACTGCCCGGCACGGTCACCGCCGGGATCGTGAGCGCGCTGGACCGTCAGGTACGCCTCGGCGACAACCGGCACACCGCCGTGCAGACGGACGCATCGATCAACCCCGGCAACTCCGGCGGCCCGCTGGTGAACGCGCGCGGCGAGGTGGTCGGCGTCAACACCGCCATCGCCACCATCGACGGCAACGGCTCGATCGGCATCGGATTCGCCATTCCGATCGACCAGGTCCAGCAGACCGCCGACACGATCATCGGAAAGGGCGGCTGAGCGGCACACCGTCACCGTCCGGCCACGCCGGGAACGTGAAACTGTCGGGTTTCCGGCGTCCAGGGATCGGACCATGGAAATATTACGCTGAGTATGGATACTGGCGTGGGTGGAGCGTCCTGTCATCGCGGCCCTCCTGCTGATGGGCCTGATCATCGGAACCGGTGTGGGGTCGTCGTACGCCCGCGCACGACGTGGGTGGACCGACTACCAGACCGCCAAAAAGACCGTGCCCGGCGCCCGTCGCGCCGCGTGGCTGCTGATCAAGGTGGTCACCACGAAGATCGGGGTGATCGCGCTGCTGCTGGTCGGGGCGGTCGCGTACGCCGCGGCCGACTCGGACGAGCCGGCCGTGCACCCGTCACCGACCCCGTCGGTGTCCGTGACGACGACCCGGGTGGCCCGCTGACCGCACCCGGTGCGACGCCCGACGGGCGCCTCGGGCGCTAGCCTCGGGGTGTGGACGACGGACTGCGGGTGACCGACCGGTGGGTGGTTCCCGCCGCCGAGCTGCGCGAGCGTTTCTCCCGCTCGTCCGGCCCCGGCGGGCAGGGCGTCAACACCACCGACTCCCGGGTCGAGCTGAGCTTCGACCTCGGCACGTCGCCCGGCATCCCGGCGTCGCTGCGCGCCCGGGCCCTGGAGCGGCTCGCCGGACGGCTGGTCGACGGTGTGCTGACCGTGGCGGCCAGCGAGCACCGGGCCCAGTTGGCCAACCGGGAGGCCGCCCGGGAACGGATGGCCGCCCTGCTGCGCGAGGCGGTCGCCCCGCCACCGCCGCCGCGCCGTCCGACCCGTCCGTCCCGGGGCGCCAAGGAACGCCGGCTGGCCGAGAAGAAGCGCCAGGCGCAGCGCAAACGCGACCGTCGTGTCGACGGCGACTGACCCACGGTCACGCGCCTGACCCCGTACGGCGGGCGGGGTCGTCGCGCCGCACCTCGGCTCCGCCCGACGCCTCGACCGCGACCAGCAGCAGGACGGCCCCCACCAGCACGCCGAGCGCCGCCAGCGGGCCGATCGGAACGGTCAGCGGCATCAGCGCCGCCACCGCCGCGGCGGTGAGCAGCCGCTGCCGGCGCCATCCGCCCGTGGCCAGCCGCCAGAACACCTCGTCGGCGACCAGGTAGAGCAACACCCCGCCGAACAGCGCCAGGTGGGGCACCGCACCCAACGGAGGGGTGTCCACGAAGAGAGTCTGGGTGCCGAGGCCGCCCATCGTCTTGCGCAGGCCGAGGGAGACCAGCACGATGCCCGCGATCATCGGCAGGTGCAGGTAGGCGTACCCGTCCCGGGCCAGGGCGATCCGCGCCCGTCCCGTCCGGTCCGCCAGGGCACGCTCGCCCACGTCGGCGTCGCAACCGAAGTAGATCCACCACAGGGCACCCAGCAGGGCCGTGCCGAGGACGGCGGCGACGACGATCCGGCCCGACACCGGCGAGTAGACGACGGCCGCGCCGATGGCGATGACCGCCTCGCCGAGACCGATGATGACGATGAGGCTGAAGCGGTCCGACCAGTGCGGTGCCGACCAGATCCGCCAGCGGGCGACGTTGACCAGGCGGGCTCCGCCGAGGTCGACCGCGATCGCCACCAGCCAGAGGGCGACCCGCGCCGGCGAGAGCAGCCGGATGTCACCCACCGGCTCCGGTACCAGGGCGGCCGCGAGAAGCACGGCGAGCGCGAGCAGTGCGGGCCACGTCGTGGCGACGGCCTGCGCGCGCCGGTCCGGGTCCCGCTCCCGCCACGCCGTCACCCACAGGGCGGCGATCTGCGACAGCCGGAGGACCGCGTAGCAGGTGACGAAGACCAACGGCCCGTACAGCCCGCCGCGGGCGTCCGCCAGGGCCTGCGGCACGGCGATGCTGATTACCGCGGTCACGGCCACCACCACCACCATCACCCCCCGCACCACGGCGGCCTCCGACCGGACCGCGCAGGCCAGCCAGACGTACGCGCACCACGCCCACCAGAGGACGGTGAGCACCAGCAGGCCCCGCAGCAGGCCCGACCAGGTGGGGTCCTCCGCGAGCAGGGCGGACACCTGGAGGAACGCGAACACGAAGACCAGGTCGAGGAAGAGTTCCTTCGGTGTGACCCCGCCCCCCGCTTCCTCGGCCGGCCCGATCTCCTCGTGGAGGACCCGGTGGCGGTGCCGGAAGACGGTCGCGTCCGCCAGCGCCATCGTCCCGGTGGCGGCCACCAGCAGAACCAGTTGGCCGAGCACCGGCAGGCCGATCGCGAGGGGCAGCAGGCCCAGGGACAGGGCGATGCCGACCAGCGGTGAGCGGCCGATGATGCGCAGGGTGCGTACCTCGAAGGCGAACAGGCCGGTCAGGTAGAGCGCCACGCCGCCGTACAGCACCAGCGGCCCGAGCAGCGTCGGCTCGGACGGGACACGCAGTTGCGCGAGAGCCGTCTTCAGCCCGAGGGAGACCAGGATCAGCCCCGCCATCATCGGCAGGTGCAGGTAGCTGTAGGCGTCCCGCGCGAGCCGGGCCCGTCGCGCGCCGGAGATCCGCTCCAGCGCCTGCTCGGCGGCGTACCGGGCGATGTCGAAGTACGTCCACCACAGCGAGCCGACGAGCAGGACGCTGACCAGCACCCCGGCGATCACCGGCCAGGTCAGCGGCTGGGCGACGGCGGCCCCCTGGCTGAGGCCGATCGAGATGATCGTCTCACCGAAGCCGATCAGGATGATCAGGCTGTGCCGTTCTGCCCAGTACGGGATGGACCGCAGTCGCCAGGCGCCGGTGCCGATGACGAAGATCCCGCCGTAGTCGACGACGAGGGCGAGGACGACGAGACCGAAGCGGGTCATGTCCCGGACCATCCGGTCGTCGACCAGCCCCGGCAGGAGGGCGGAGGCGAGCAGCAGCAGCATCCCGGCGGCGGCCGGCCACCAGGCCCGCCGGAACTGCCGGAGCTTGGCGGGATCGTGGCGCAGCGCCAGCGTCGCGATGAGCAGCGGACCGCCGCGGGCCAGGACGTAGCCCACCGCGAAGACCAGTGGCCCAGGCAGCCCGCCCGGGCGGTCCACGAAGGCCTCCCGGACGGTCAGCGCCATCACGAAGAGCGTGGCGGCCAGGCCGAACGTCACCGCCGGCAGCGCGCCCCGGGTGAGCCTGACCGCGTTGCCCAGCCAGGCGTAGTGCATCCAGCACCACCACAGCAGCGCGAGCAGCAGCATGCCGCGCGGCACCCCGGCGAGGTTGAACTGCTCGGCGGTCACATTGGTGACGTTGAGGAACGCGTAGACGAAGACCAGGTCGACGAAGAGTTCCAGGCGACTCACACCGGCCGTCCGCTCGGCCAGGTGGATCCGGCCGAAGTGCGCCACCGGCCCGGTGTTCCTCACCGTCCAACTCTGTCAAGCGGCGCGGCCACGGCCGCCCGGTTCGCCGGAAACCGGCCCCTATGCCGGTACGGCCTCCAGCAGCCGGGCGCGCAGCACGGCGGCCCGCTCGGCGAAACCCCGCTGGGCGGTCGCGTACTCGGCCCGACCCTCCGGGGTCTCCACCCGCACCGGCGGGCACCCCAGCGCGGCCAGGTCGTACGGGCTGGCCCGCATGTCCAGGGTGCGGATCTCCCGGGCCAGCGCGAACGCGTCGGCGACCAACTCGCTGGGCACCAACGGGGACAGCTTGTACGCCCACTTGTAGAGATCCATGTTGGCGTGCAGGCAGCCCGGCTGCTCGTGGGCGTGCTGCGTCTCCCGGGTCGGGGTGAGCAGGTTCAGTGGCCGTGCGGGCGCGGTGAAGAAGCGGTACGCGTCGAAGTGGCTGCACCGGACGCCCCGCTCCTCGACGACCTCGGCGGTGCGCTCCGGCGTCAGGCGCAGCGGCCACGCGTTGTGGCGTACCTCGTCCTGGGTCTGCCGGTACACCATCGCCCACTCGTGCATCCCGAAACAGCCCAGGTGGGCGGGCCGGCCTGCGGTGGCGGTGAGCAGCGGCCGGATCCAGGTGATCGACTCGGCGCGCCGCGCGCGTACGCCCTCGGTGTCGAGGGTGACCCCGGCGGCGTCGGCGCGGTAGTCCCGACCGAACTCGGCCGGGTCCGCGTCGCGCAGCACCACCCCGGCCCCCGGATGCCAACGGCGCAGCTGGGCCGGGCGGTGCGAGTAGTAGGTGAAGAGGAAGTCCTCCACCGGGTGCTTCTCGCCCCGGCGTCGGCGGGCCAGGTGCGGCGTCAGCCAGGCGCCGACCCGCTCCTCGTGCGCCTGCCGCCGCTCCCGCCAGGTGGCGGCGTCGAGCAGGGTGGTGCAGGCGAGGGCGGCGGTCACCCGTCCAGGGTACGACCGCCGCCCGCCGCACCGGTCAGGGCACGTCCACCCGCACACCGGCGGAGAAGACCCCGCTGCGCAGTTCCAACTGCTGCGGCGGTTTCTCGCCGTACACCGTGAACACCAGCGGCAGCACCATCCGGCTGCCCGCCGCCATCGGCTCGGCGAACACGTCCCGGCCCTGGTTGGCGAACCGGGTGGCCTGTTCGTCGGTGCTGACGAAGTTCCCGTCCGGCAGGTACGCCCGCTGCAACCGGCCGTGCCAGGTCTGCCGCTCCGGTGAGACGTTGCGCACCCCGACGGTCGCCTCGCACCGCCGGGCGCTCCGCCCCGGCTGGCAGGCCATCCGGTAGACGGTGAACTCGAAGGCCGACTCGCGCAGCGGCTCGCCCACCGCGCCGGCCACGCCCCGGCCCACCCAGGCGCCGGCGGTGGGCTGGCTGTCGGTGTCGATGGCCGACACCCGCCGGGTGGCCGTCCAGGCGGCGGTGCCGGCCGTGCCGGTGAGTACCAGCACCACGGCCGGTACGAGCAGCCACGTCGAGGGCCGCCGCCGGCGCTGCATGACGTCCGGTGCCGCCGGCCTCGGGTAGACCGTGCCCGGTCCGTCGGCCAGCGCCGCCACCGTCGGCCGGCGTCGCCGCCGGACCAGCCAGATCCCACCCACGGCCACCGCGGCCGCCCCGCCGAGCCCGGCCAGCAGCGCCGTCGGGCGCCGCCAGACCGGTGTCTCCTCGGTCCGTTCCGTCGGTGCCGGCGCCGCGTTCCAGGTCGCCGTCGCGCAGTCGTACGGCCGGCTGCCGGCGATGTCGAAGGCGCACGCGGGCGCCGTCAGCGGCCGGTCCGGCGCGGCGGTCGTGAGGGTGGTCCCCAGCGTGGTGGTGCTCCGCGCGGGCAGCCGGAGCCGCCACGTCACCTCGGTCGATCCGGCGTTCCGGGTGGCCCGACCGCCGGCGGTGATCGCGGTGGCCGACGAACCGGGCGGCAGCTCCTGCCGGACGGTGGTCGACACCGGCGCGGACCCGTCGTTGCGCACCTGGATCCGGTAGCGCGGCGCGGGCGTGCTCTCCGGCGCGACCGCCACGGTGACCGGTGGTTTCGGCGGCGGCACCGCGAGCCGGGTCGGGGTGGGCAGCGCCGGTGGCGCCGACGGCCGGCCGGGCGCGGCCGACGGTGCCGCCGATGGCGCCGCCGTGGGTTGCGCTGCCGCCGGGCGTTGCTCCGCCGCCGCCGCGTGTGGGGCCACCGCCGGCAGTGCCGGAACGGCGGCGAGGATGCCGAGGCAGTGCACGAACACTGCGAGGGCCCTGTGGTGTCGTGTCGATGCAGGCATACGAACGAACCTCCGGAGCCGACGCTAGGGGCGCGGTCTGTTCGTGTGGGTGAGAAGGCGGGAAGTCCGCCCCGCCGGGCCGGATCCGACGTAGGCTGCGCCGCCGGTCGTCCCGTCCGCGGTGGCCCTGGTCGCGTCCGTCGTGGCCCGGGTGGGCCGGTTCGTCGTCGGGGCTAGTGTTGCCGGGTGCGTATCGCTCGTTTCGCTCATGCCAAGGGAATGTCGTTCGGGGTCGTCGAGGGCGAGGCGGAGGCCGGCCCGGCGGGGCTGACCATCGCCGAGATCGAGGGCCACCCGTTCGGGCAGATCCAGTTCTCCGGCGCCCGGTGGGCGCTCTCCGACGTCCGGCTGCTCTCGCCGATCCTGCCCAGCAAGGTGGTCTGCGTCGGCCGCAACTACGCCGAACACGCCGCCGAGCACGGCAGCGAGGTGCCGAAGGAGCCGCTGCTCTTCCTCAAGCCCTCCACCTCGGTCATCGGCCCCCGGGACGCCATCCGGCTGCCGATCTTCTCCAAGCAGGTGGAGCACGAGGCGGAGCTGGCCGTGGTGATCGGCGCTCCGGGCGCCCGCCGCGCCGACCGGGCCGCCGCCGAGCGGGCCATCTTCGGCTACACCTGCGCCAACGACGTCACCGCGCGAGACCTCCAGCGCACCGACGGCCAGTGGACCCGTGCCAAGGGCTTCGACTCGTTCTGCCCGATCGGGCCGTGGATCACCACCGGTCTGGACGTGACCGACCTCGAGATCCGCTGCGAGGTGGGCCGCAACCCGGAGGAGATGGAGGTCCGCCAGATCGGCCGGACGCGGGACATGGTCTTCGACGTGCCGGCCCTGGTGTCGTACGTCTCCCACGTGATGACGCTGCTTCCGGGCGACATCGTGCTGACCGGCACGCCGGCGGGGGTTAGCCCGGTCACGGAGGGGGATACGGTCACCGTCCGGATCGAGGGCATCGGGGAGCTGAGCAACCCGGTGGTCCCCGTCGCCTGATCCGGTCATCAACCCTGTTTTCGCAGCTCAGAGGCCGTTTCGGGGTATCGATTTGGCCTCCGGGCACGGGGAAGGTAAGGTTTGTACCCGGCACCGCAAGGGGCCGATGGGGTATGGGGTAATTGGCAGCCCGACTGATTCTGGTTCAGTTAGTCTAGGTTCGAGTCCTGGTACCCCAGCGCAATCGACGTTCGGAAGAACGTCGATCGCTGGATTCTGATGGAGTTCGGCACCCGCCTCGCCAAAGGCGGGCGACGGGTCTGGTAGAGTTCGGCGGCGCTGCTCGCGAGGGCGGTGCAGCAGGGAAGGTTCTGGCCCCGTCGTCTAGCGGCCCAGGACGCCGCCCTCTCAAGGCGGTAGCGCCGGTTCGAATCCGGTCGGGGCTACAGCAGCAGTGACAGCCCGTTCCACTCTTGTGGGACGGGCTTCGTCGTGTCCGGCCTTCGTGTCCGGCCTCCCCGGTCGGGCGGGCTTCCGTGGTCGTGCGGGCCTTCGTGGTCGGGTTCCGCCGGCGTGCGGAGCGGGCGGCCCCCGTCGTCGAGGGCGGGACCGGTGCCGCTAGACTACTGCCGCACCGTTCGTCAGGGCGGTGAAGCAGGAAAAGTGCCTGGCCCCGTCGTCTAGCGGCCCAGGACGCCGCCCTCTCAAGGCGGTAGCGCCGGTTCGAATCCGGTCGGGGCTACAGATCGCAACGGTCCGTCTCGCATCCGCGAGGCGGACCGTTTCATGTCCTGCGCGGCCGGTGATCGACTCGACGTCAGTGACATCGGGGTGTCCGGGCGACTGCGACACCCCGACGTCACTGACGTCGAGTCGATCTTGTCCCGTCGACGGGTTACAGGCCGGAGAGGCGTTGGCCGGCGCGGACGACGGCCATCGCGTGGCGTTCGCCGGGGCGGCGGCCGATGCGCTCGATGGGGCCGGAGATGCTGATGGCGGCGATCACACGGCCGGTGCGGTCGCGGATCGGCGCGGAGACGCTCGCCACACCCAACTCCCGCTCGGCGACGCTCTGCGCCCAGCCGCGACGGCGTACCTCGGCGAGGGTGCGACCGGTGAACTTCGACCGGGGCAGCAGCGGCATCACCGCCTCCGGGGGCTCCCAGGCGAGCAGGATCTGCGCCCCCGAACCGGCGGTCATCGGCAGCACCGAGCCGACCGGAACGGTGTCCCGCAGGCCGCTGGCCCGCTCGGCGGCGGCCACGCAGATGCGCTCGTCGGCGCGGCGCAGATAGAGCTGGGCGCTCTCGCCGGTGGCGTCCCGCAGCGCGGCGAGCAACGGCTCCGCCGCCGTCAGGAGCACGTCCGGCGCGGCGTTGGCCAGCTCACCCAGGCGTGGGCCGGGGCGCCAGCGGCCCTGGGTGTCCCGTACCAGCATCCGGTGGATTTCCAGAGCCTGCGCGAGCCGGTGCGCGGTGGCTCGGGGCAGCTTGGTTCGTTCAACGAGTTCGGCCAGGCTGGCGCCGTCGACACAGGCGGCCAGGATGACCACCGCCTTGTCGAGAACGCCGACACCGCTCATACTGTGTCCCACAAGCCGAAACTTACCTCCCAGAATTTAGGATGTCCAGATGGTGGGAGTCACTCCTGAGCCGAGGACCCTGGCCGAGAAGGTCTGGGACGCGCACGTCGTACGGTCCGTCGCGGGCGAGCCCGATCTGCTCTTCATCGACCTGCACCTGCTGCATGAGGTGACCAGCCCGCAGGCCTTCGACGGGCTGCGCCTCGCCGGTCGCCCCGTCCGCCGCTCCGACCTGACGATCGCGACGGAGGACCACAACACCCCGACCGGGTACGCGGACCCGTCGTTCCGCTCGCGCCGCGGCGATCTGCTCACCATCGCCGACCCGACCTCGCGTACGCAGATCGAGACCCTGCGCCGCAACTGCGCCGAGTTCGGCGTGAAGCTGCACCCGCTGGGCGACGAGAACCAGGGCATCGTGCACGTGATCGGCCCGCAGCTCGGCCTCACCCAGCCGGGCATGACGATCGTCTGCGGCGACTCGCACACCGCCACCCACGGCGCGTTCGGTGCGCTCGCCTTCGGCATCGGCACCAGCGAGGTGGAGCACGTGCTGGCCACCCAGACGCTGCCGCAGACGCGACCCAGGACGATGGCGGTGAACGTCACCGGCCAGCTCGGCCCCGGTGTCACCGCCAAGGACCTGGTGCTCGCCCTCATCGCACAGGTCGGCACCGGCGGCGGTCGCGGGCACATCGTCGAGTACCGGGGCGAGGCGATCCGGGCCCTCTCGATGGAGGGCCGGATGACGATCGCCAACATGTCCATCGAGTGGGGTGCCAAGGCGGGCATGATCGCGCCGGACGAGACCACCTTCGCGTACCTCAAGGGGCGGCCGAACGCCCCCACGGGCGCCGACTGGGACGCGGCGGTCGCCTGGTGGCGGACGCTGCCCACCGACGAGGGCGCGACGTTCGACGCGGAGGTCACCCTCGACGCGAGCCGGATCACGCCGTTCGTCACCTGGGGCACCAACCCGGGTCAGGGCGTGCCGCTGGGTGCGGCCGTGCCGGAGCCGGCGGAGTTCGTCACCGAGGCGGAGCGGACCGCCGCCCACCGCGCGCTGGAGTACATGGGCCTCACGCCCGGCACCCCACTGCGGGACCTCGCGGTCGACGTGGTCTTCGTCGGCTCCTGCACCAACGGTCGGCTGGAGGACCTGCGCGCGGCGGCCGACGTGCTGCGGGGCAACACGGTCGCCGACGGCGTACGGATGCTGGTGGTGCCCGGTTCCGCGGCCGTGCGCGAGGCCGCGGAGGCCGAGGGGCTGGACAAGGTCTTCACCGACGCCGGTGCCGAGTGGCGCTTCGCCGGCTGCTCGATGTGCCTGGGCATGAACCCGGACACGCTGTCCCCGGGCCAGCGCGCCGCCTCCACCTCCAACCGCAACTTCGAGGGTCGCCAGGGCCGGGGCGGACGCACCCACCTGGTCTCCCCGCCGGTCGCCGCGGCCACCGCCGTGGTCGGTCGCCTGGCCGCTCCCGCCGACCTGTAGAAGGGGAAACCGCTGATGGACAGGTTCACCACCCACACCGGCACCGCCGTGCCGCTGCGCCGTTCCAACGTGGACACCGATCAGATCATCCCCGCCGTGTACCTCAAGCGGGTGACACGGACCGGTTTCGCGGACGGCCTGTTCAACGCCTGGCGGGAGGACCCGGAATTCGTCCTGAACGATGCCGCGTATTCCGGTGCGTCGATTCTGGTGGCGGGTCCGGAGTTCGGCACCGGGTCGTCCCGCGAGCACGCAGTGTGGGCGCTGCGCGACTGGGGCTTCCGGGCCGTCATCTCGCCCCGCTTCGGTGACATCTTCCGGGGCAACGCCCTCAAAGAGGGTCTGCTCCCGGTCGAGTTGGAATTGAAAGCGGTCGAGGAGATCTGGCATCTCGTCGAGGCCGACCCGACCACGCCGGTCACCGTCGACCTGACCGCGCGGGAGGTCCGGGCCGGGAACGCCACCTGGTCTTTCCCCTTGGACGACTTCAGCCGCTGGCGTCTGATGGAGGGCCTGGACGACATTGGACTGACCCTCCGGCACGAGGCCGACATCACCGCCTTCGAGGCGTCCCGCCCCTCGTTCCTGCCGTCGGTCGCATAGCCGTACGCCCCATCGCACAGCGGATTTCGCCCCCGCCGGTCCTGCCGGTGGGGGCGAATCCGTTGCGACACAAGGGCTTTTTTCCTGCGAATGTTTGTGTCCCGGCAGCACAGGGCATACCGTGCGCGCAGAATGGCTCGCGTCGGGTTAGTTGCACAATCGGGAGGAAGTCGTGAACAAGGCCGAGCTCATCGAGGCGCTCGCCGTTCGCCTGGGGGACCGGAAGACGGCGACGGCCGCGCTCGACGCGGTTCTCACTGAGGTCCAGGCGGCGGTCACCAAGGGCGAGAAGGTGGCGATCACGGGATTCGGAGCGTTCGAAAAGCGCATCCGGGGTGCCCGAACAGCACGCAATCCGCGGACCGGTGAGGCGGTGAAGGTCAAGAAGACGTCCGTCCCGACCTTCCGCGCGGGTGCCGGCTTCAAGGAGATGGTGGCCAGCGGCAAGGTGCCGAAGGCCACGGCGGCGGCGAAGAAGACCGCCACGGCCGCCACCAAGGCGACCGGCGCGAAGGCGACCGGGGCCAAGGCGACCGGCGCGAAGGCCGCCGGCGCGAAGGCGACCGGCGCGAAGGCGACCGGCGCGAAGGCGACCGGCGCGAAGGCGACCGGCGCGAAGGCCGCCGGCACCAAGGCGACGGCTGCGGCGAAGAAGACCACCGCGGCGAAGGCCACCAAGGCCACCAAGGCCACGAAGACCACCGCGGCCAAGAAGACCGCGACCGCGAAGGCGGCCCCGGCGAAGAAGAGCGCCGCGACCGCGAAGGCCACCGGGGCGAAGAAGACCGCCACGGCGGCGAGCAAGAGCGCGGCGGCCAAGAAGACCACCGCGAAGAAGGCGCCGGCCAAGAAGGCGGCGACCAAGCGCTGACCCCCAAGGCGTACGACGCGGGCGTCCACCGGTTGCGGTGGGCGCCCGCCTCGCGTTCTCCGGGCGGTACGCCCCAGGGCGAGTGTTAAGCGGGGGCCCTTCCTCTACCGCAGGCGTTAAGCGGGGGCCCTTTCTCTACCGCAGGCGTTAAGCGGGGGCCCTTCCTTACAGCCGGTCGAGGGCGAGGAGCCGGTCGTCGGCGAAGGCCAGCAGCCAGCCGCCGCCCTTGGGAGTGGTGAAGTCGTCGGTGCGGCCGGTGAGACGCTCCAGGGCGCCCGGGATCACCTTCCCCTGGCTGCACACCGCCACCGGCTCCCCGCCGCCCGCCAGCGCCGTCAACCGGGCCGCGGCGGCCAGCGTGCACTCCTCGGGCTGCTGACCGGGCTGCGGCTCGTCGAGGTCGCCGCACACCTCGATCGGCAGGTCCAGCAGGGCCGCCGACGGGTCGAGCGTCTGTACGCAGCGGCGGGCCGACGCGGACAGCAACCGGGACGGCCGGACCAGCGCCACCAGTGTGGCCAGCTCGTGGGCCCGCGCCCAGCCCTGGGCGTCGAGGGGCCGGCCGGTGTCCGGCCCGGACCACGTCGTCCGCTTGCCGGCGTGCGCGTGCCGCACCAGCGCCATCGTCCCGGTGACCCGGGGCAGCGCGGCGAATGCGGCCAGCACCTCGGCGTCGTGCGGGTAGCTGACCCGGCGGATCGCCTCGTCGGTGTCCAGCCAGCACATGTCGTCGACCTCGGTGCCGGGCTGAAAGCCGCCGGTGGCCACCGCCCGCATCGACCAGTAGTCGACCCGCTTCGGCCGTCCCTCGCTGCGGTAGTGCACGGTGGGCAGCCGCACCTGCGGCACCGCCCGGTT
Source organism: Micromonospora sp. NPDC049497 (assembly GCF_044465805.1). Taxonomy (NCBI): domain Bacteria; kingdom Bacillati; phylum Actinomycetota; class Actinomycetes; order Micromonosporales; family Micromonosporaceae; genus Micromonospora; species Micromonospora sp. NPDC049497. Next base: position 200,412 of record NZ_JBITMC010000010.1, read on the forward strand.
GTCGGACTCCTCGGCCACCTCGCGGACGGCGGCCGACAACGGATGCTCGCCCGGCTCCAGCTTGCCCTTGGGCAGCGTCCAGTCCCCGTAGCGGGGACGGTGCACCAGGCACACCTCGACACCGCCGGGCACCGGCCGCCAGACCACCCCGCCGGCCGCCCGGATCTCGGTCACCGCAGCCACCGGGTCCGCCGCCGCCGGCTGGCCCGGCGCCAGGCCGCGGGGAACTCCGCGCGTACGCGGCGGACCACGGCCCGTTCGCGCTCGGCCAGCCGTCCGGCGGTGACCGCCAAGGCGTGGTCGCCCGGCCGGCTGTCGGCCACCGAGAGCCAGGTGTCCGCCGCCACCGCCGCGTCCTGGTGCTCGCCGAGCAGGTCCTGCACGCGGCCCAGCCGGCGGTTGAGTTCCCGGGCGTCCTCGCCGAGCGCGGGCGTCATCGACTTCACCCCCGCCCGGACCCGCTTTCCCTCCTTGCGGACGTCGTGCCACTGCTCGTCGGGGCCGTCCTGCTCCAGCGCGGCCACGCTGCCCGGCCGGGACCCGTCACCGGCCAGCCGTCGCCACCGCCGGGCCACCAGCCGGGGCAGCGTCCGCCGCGCCGGCCGCTCGGCCCGTCGGGTGAACAGGGGCGAGCGCGCGGCCAGGACCAGCGCCTCCACCAGGGCCACGTACCGCTCGGACCGCAGCGCCGCGTCGACGGCGGCGAGCGCCTCCTCCTGCCGCCGCGCGAGGACCTCGTCCAGCCGGCCCACCGCCTCGCCGTCGAGCGGGCTGGTCGGGTCGGCGGTGGCCGTACGCCGCAGCCGCTCCCGCAGCACCTCGGCGTCCCGGGCGTCACCGAGCGCACCGGCGAGCCAGGTCAGCTCGTCGCGCAGCGGGCGGGCCCAGTCGGGGCGGAGCAGGCGCGCGAACGTCCTCAGGTCCGCCCGCAGCCGCCGGCAGGCCACCCGCATCTGGTGCACGGCGGTCCTGCCGTCGTCGCCCGGGACGCGCTGCCGCACCAGCGGGTCGTGCGCCAGCAGCCGGCGCACCTCCCGGCGTACCGCCTCGGTCACCACGTCGCCCGCGGTGGGCGCGGCGGGCAGGCCGGTCGGGGCCACCAGGTCCGGCTCGCCCTCGGCGGCCGGCCCCAGCGCCCGTACGTGCTTCGGGGTGAACCCGCCCCCGCGGGCGCCCGCCGTGCGCAGCAGCGTGCCGATCCGGTCCAGCAGGGTCCGGTCCCCGGCCTTGCGCTCGACCTCCAGCTCGCGGAACGCGCCGGTGGCCGTCCCGTCGACGTCCTCGACGGTGACGTGGTCGTCCACCACCTCGGCGAGCACCGTGCCGTCGGCGTCGTGCACGTCGTACGCCTCCCGCACGGTGCGGACCACCGCGGCCGGTGCCAGCGGTGCGCCCCGGTGGAAGACGGTGACCAGCTCGACCAGCTCGGCCGGGGGTTCGTCGGCGGTGCCGGCTCGGGAGATCTCGTGCCGGACACCGGGGCTGTCGGTCGGCAGCTTCACCGTCCAGGGCAGGTCGTCGCCCTGGCGGTGGCGCAGCGACACCCCGGCCCGCGCCAGCCGGAGGTCGACGGTGTCGAAATACGTGGCGACCAGGGTGGCCGCCGGGTGGGCGCGTACGCCGCCACCGGCCGGGGCGGAGCCGGCCAGGTCCGGCAGGACCCACCCGTCGTCCACCGCGTACTTCCGCTCCTCCTCGACCATCTCGTCAGCCTAGGCGGGGTCAGCCGGCCGTGCCGCCGACGCGACGCAGCAGCAGTTCCTGGAGGTCCACCAGGGGCGCGTCCGCGCTGCCGGCACGCCGGGTCCAGGTGCCGTCGCCGGCCAGCTCGAACGCGTCCACGTCCGGACCCATCGCCGTGGCCATCACGTGGTCCAGCTCGGCCCGCGCGACCGGGTCGCTCACCTGGACCAGTGCCTCCACCCGGCGGTCCAGGTTGCGGTGCATCAGGTCGGCCGACCCCATCCAGAACTCGGCGTCGCCGTTGTTGCCGAACCGGAAGATGCGGGAGTGCTCCAGGAACCGGCCGAGGATCGACCGGACGCGGATGTTCTCCGACAGTCCCGGTACTCCGGGGCGCAGCGTGCACATGCCCCGGATCAGCAGGTCGACGTGGACCCCGGCGCGGGAGGCCCGGTAGAGCGCGTCGGTCAGCTCCTCGTCGACCAGGGAGTTCACCTTGAACTGGACGAGGCCGGGCATGCCGAGCCGGACGTGCGCGATCTCCCGGTCGATCCGCTCCACCAGGCCGCGGCGGATGCCCTGGGGCGCGACGAGCAGCCGCCGGAACGCGGTCTGCCGGCTGTAGCCGGTGAGCACGTTGAACAGGTCGGTCAGGTCGGCGCCGATCTCCGGGTCGGCGGTGAGCATCCCGAAGTCCTCGTAGAGCCGGGCCGTCTTCGGGTGGTAGTTGCCGGTGCCGATGTGGCAGTACCGGCGGATCTGGTTGCCCTCCTGGCGTACGACGAGCGCGGTCTTGCAGTGCGTCTTGAGGCCGACCAGGCCGTAGACGACGTGGCAGCCGGCTCGTTCCAGGGTGCGTGCCCAGCCGATGTTGGCGATCTCGTCGAACCGGGCCTTCAGCTCCACCAGCACCACCACCTGCTTGCCGGCGGCGGCGGCGTCGACCAGCGCGTCGACGATGGGGGAGTCCCCGCTGGTGCGGTAGAGGGTCTGCTTGATGGCGAGCACGTTCGGGTCGGCGGCGGCCTGCTCCACGAAGCGCTGCACGCTGGTCGCGAACGAGTGGTACGGGTGGTGCACCAGCACGTCACCGTCGCGCAGGGTGGCGAAGACGCTGCGGGGCACCTCGCCCTCGGCGAGCCGGGGGTGGGTGGCCGGCACGAACGGCGGGTCCTTGAGGTCCGGCCGGTCGGCCTCGCCGTAGACCTGCCACATCGCCGACAGGTCGAGCAGGCCGCGCACCCGCAGGACGTCGTGGGCGTCCATGTCCAGCTCCCGGACGAGCAGCTCCAGCATGTGGTCGGAGATGGAGGCGGCGACCTCCAGCCGTACCGGCGGGCCGAAGCGGCGCCGGGCCAGTTCCCGTTCCAGCGCCTGGAGCAGGTCCTCGTCGCGGTCCTCGTCGACCTCCACCTCGGCGTTGCGGGTGACCCGGAACAGGTGGCACTCCACCACCTGCATGCCGGAGAAGAGCTGCCCGAGGTGGACGGAGATGAGGTCCTCCACGGGCAGCATCCGGACGCCCGGCCGGTCCCGGTCGACGCGGACGAACCGGGGCACGTTGTTGGGCACCTTCACCCGGGCGAACAACTCCGAGCCGCCGTCGTGGTCGCGGACCGCGACGGCCAGGTTCAGCGAGCGCCCCGAGATGTACGGGAAGGGGTGCGCCGGGTCCACCGCGAGCGGGGTGAGCACCGGGAAGATCTGCTCCCGGAAGTAGGTGCGCAGCCGTTCCCGTTCGGCGTCGCCCAGCTCGGCCCACCGCAGGATGCGGATGTCCTCGGCGGCCAGCTTCGGCAGCACGTCGTCGACGAAGCACGCGGCGTGCCGGGCGGTCAGCGTGGCGGCCTTCTCCGCGATCCGCTCCAGCTGGGTGCGCAGCGGCAGGCGGTCACCGCCGCGGACCGGCAGGCCGGCGGAGAGCCGCCGCTTCAGGCCGGCCACCCGCACCATGTAGAACTCGTCCAGGTTGCTGGCGAAGATGGCCAGGAACTTCGCCCGCTCCAGCAGCGGGGTGCGCTGGTCCTCGGCCAGGGCCAGCACCCGGGCGTTGAAGTCGAGCCAGGACAGCTCCCGGTTGAGGAACCGGTCCTCGGGCAGGGGCTCGGCGGCCGGCCTGTCCTCGTCGGCGAGGGAGGGCGGGACGGCCGGCGCCGGCACGGGGGAGCCGGCCGGATCCAGTACCTCCTCCAGCCCGGCGGAGTCGGCCGCGGCGTCGATGTCCGAGGGCAGGTCGGCGTCCTGGCGGACACGCTCGACGCCCGGGACGGGACGGAACCGGCCGTCGGCGCCCCGGATGCGGGTGCCGTTGCGGGGGCCGGGTGCTTCGGCGGCGTGGGGCGGGTCGGGGTGCTCGCGAGGGGTGCTCACCCGCTCATCTTCACCCGAACCGGGTTAACGCAAAATGAACTTGGGCGGGGCGGATCAGGCCATCGTCGGCAATGTCACGCGGACGACCGTGCCGTCCGGCTCGCGGTCGATGCGGACCCGCTGGCCGAGACGGAGCAGCCGGAGCCCGGAGGCGTCGAACGCCCGCGCGTCGAAGGTCAGCTCGGTGCCGTCGTCGAGCAGCAGCACACCACCGCGGGTCGACGCGTCGAAGCTGGCCACCGTCCCCTGCATGCCCCGGACGCTACACCGCCGGCGCGGACGCCGGAGCGCCGGCGGACGTCAGGGCCGCCGTCCGGGGCCCCAGACCGAGGCGGGCCGCCGCGGTCAGGTCGTCGGCGGTGTCCACGTCCCGGCGCAGGCTCGGCCAGTCACCGGTCAGGGCCACCGCTCCGCTGGCGGCGTGGGCGGCTGCCGACTCGGCACCGAAGCGCGGGTCGAGGGGCACGCCGGGCGGCGCGGTGAGCAGCACGGTGCCGGTGCCGGGCGCGTCGGCGACGTAGCGGCGTACGCCCTCGGGGCCGGACCCCGCCGCGCGCAGCGCCTCCGCCAGCTCGGCCGGACGCAGCGCGGGCAGGTCGGCGGTGAGCCCGGCCACCCACCCGCCGGCGACGGCGGACGCGCCGTGCCGGAACGCGGCGTTGAGGCCGGTGTCCGGCGTGTCCGCCACCACGCGGGCACCGGCGGGGCCGACCGCCGCCGCGACGCGGGGGTCGTCGGTGACGACCACCACCCCGGCCACCGCCGGGCACGCCCGCACCGCGCGGACCGTGTCGGCCGCCAGCGCCAGGGCCAACTCCTCGTGCGGTACGGCCGGCAGCGCGCCCCGCAGCCGGCTCTTCGCGGCGGCGAGGCGCTTCACCGGCACCACCACGGTCCAGCTCGGCTCGGAGACTGTCGGGCTCACGGCGCAATCCTGCCAGCCGGACGGCGGTACCCTCACTGGCCGGACCCGGGGCGAGCAGGCATGATTTCCGCTGCGGGTGTCAGGGTGCGGGTCGGGGCAGCAGGAGGAGGCACGGTGGGGCGGCGCAGGCTGGGATTCTGGCCACGGTTCGCCGTGGTGCTGGTCAAGCCGGTCATGACGATCTGGACGCGGCGGACCTGGCGCGGCATGGAGCACCTGCGCCGCGACGGCGGTGTGATCATCGTGCCGAACCACATCTCCCACGCCGATCCGCTGGTCGTGGCGCACTTCGTGTACGACTCCGGACGGTGGCCGCAGTTCCTCGGCAAGGCCAGCGTGTTCCGCGTGCCGGTGATTGGGTGGATCCTGCACCGGTGCCGTCAGATCCCCGTCGAGCGGGGCTCGGTCGACGCGGTCAAGTCGCTGGACGCGCTGGTCGCCGCGCTCGACGAGGGCGGCGCCGTGGTCATCTACCCGGAGGGCACCACCACCCGCGAGCCGGAGCTGTGGCCGATGAAGGGCAAGACCGGCGCGGCGCGGCTCGCGCTGGCCACCGGCGCACCGGTCGTCCCGGTGGCGATGTGGGGCCCCGAGCGGATCTTCGACCCCCGCACCACGCGCTTGAACGTCCGCCCCCGGATTCCGGTGACCGTGGTCGCCGGCCCACCGGTCGACCTGAGCCGCTGGGCGGGTGCCACACCGACCAGGGCCGTCCTCGAGGAGATGACCGACACCATCATGCTGCGCCTGCGTGACATGCTCGCCGAGATCCGGGGCGGGACACCACCACCGCTCCGGGAGCGCCCACCCCGTCCGGCCGTCGGCCGCGAGCAGCGTCCGGAGGCGGCGGCGTGAGCGCGAGGAGTGAGCCGGATCTGCGAGCCCCGCAGTCGCGATCGGAGGTGGCTCCGTGAGTGGGCACGTGGCGGTCCTGGGTGCCGGCTCCTGGGGGACGGCGTTCGCCAAGATCCTCGCCGACGCCGGGCGGGACGTCACCATCTGGGCGCGCCGGGCGCCGGTCGCCGACCAGATCCGCGCCGAGCGGCGCAACCCCGAGTACCTGCCGGGCCTGGTGCTGCCGGGGCGGGTGACCGCGACCGGGGACGCCGCCGAGGCGATCACGGGGGCGGAGGTGGTGGTGCTGGCCGTGCCGTCGCAGACGCTGCGCGGCAACCTCGCCGACTGGACCCGGCACCTGCACCCCGACGCCACGCTGGTGTCGCTGATGAAGGGCATCGAGCTGGGCACCACCAAGCGGATGAGCGAGGTGATCGTGGAGACCGCCGGGGTGGCGGCGGACCGGGTGGTGGTCGTCTCCGGGCCGAACCTCGCGCCGGAGATCGCCGTCGAGCAGCCGGCCGCCACGGTGGTCGCCGGCACCGACTCCGACCGGGCCACCCTGGTGCAGCGGTCCATCACCACGCCGTACTTCCGGCCGTACACCAACGACGACGTGATCGGCTGCGAGCTGGGCGGTGCGGTCAAGAACGTCATCGCCCTCGCGTACGGCATCGCCACCGCCATGGGCTTCGGCGACAACACCCGCGCCATGCTGGTCACCCGGGGGCTGGCCGAGACCGCCCGGCTGGGCGTGTCGCTCGGCGCCGACCCGCTCACCTTCGCCGGCCTGGCCGGCATGGGCGATCTGGTCGCGTCCTGCTCGTCGCCGCTGGCCCGGAACCGGACCTTCGGGGAGCACCTGGGCCGGGGCGCGACGCTGGAGGAGGCCCGGATCGCGACCCGGCAGACCGCGGAGGGCGTCAAGAGCGCCCTGGCGATCCGTGACCTGGCCCGGGCGCACGGCGTGGAGATGCCGATCACCGAGCAGGTCGAGCTGGTCTGCCACGAGGGCGTCGACCCGCGGCTCGCGGTGGACGCCCTGATGAGCCGTACGACGAAGCCGGAATGAGCGCCGTGACCGGGCCGCACGACGGCACCCGCTGCGTCCACGCCGGGCTGCCGGAGCCGGTGCCCGGGCAGCCGTTCCTGCCCGGCCCGGTGTTCGCCGCGCCCTACCACCTCGACCCGTGGGCCGGGCCGGCCGCGTCGCCGAACGGCTACGGTCGCCCGGACAACCCGACGAGGCGGCTGCTGGAGGCGGCCGTCGGCGAGCTGGAGACGGGCGACTGCCGGGTCTTCGCCAGCGGACAGGCCGCAATCACCGGCCTGCTGCTGGCGCTGCTGAAGCCCGGCGACACCGTCCTGCTCCCGTCCGACGGCTACTTCCCGGTGCGCGCCTTCGCCACCGAGACCCTGGATCCGATGGGCGTACGGGTCCTCTTCGCGCCCACCGGCGGCCCGTACCCGGACCTCGACGGGGTCCGGCTGGTGCTGCTGGAGACCCCCGCCAACCCCGGCCTGGACGTGGTGGACGTGCCCGCGCTGGCCGCCCGCGCGCACGCCGCCGGTGCCCTGGTCGCGGTGGACAACACCACCGCTACGCCGCTCGGGCAGCGCCCGCTGGACCTGGGTGCCGACCTGGTGGTCGCCTCCGGCACCAAGGCGCTCACCGGTCACTCGGACCTGCTGCTCGGTTACGTCGCCACCCGTACGCCCGAACTGCTGGACGCGGTGACCAACTGGCGGACGGTCACCGGGGCGGTCCCGGGCGCCTTCGACGCCTGGCTGGCCCACCGGTCGCTGGCCACGCTGGACCTGCGCCTGGCCCGGCAGACCGCCAACGCCGAGGCCGTCGCCAGGCTGCTGGCCGGGCGTCCCGACGTGACCGGGGTGCGCTGGCCGGGGCTGCCGGACGACCCGGCGTACCCGGTCGCGTCGGTCCAGATGCGACGGATGCCCGGAGTGCTCTCCTTCGACCTCGGCGACGCCGGGCGGGTGGCCCGTTTCCTCGACGCGGCACGGCTGGTGGCCGCCGCCACCTCGTTCGGTGGCCTGCACACCTCCGCGGACCGGCGGGCCCAGTGGGGAGACGACACCGCCCCGGGCTTCGTCCGGCTCTCCTGCGGCGTGGAGGACACCGTCGACCTGGTCGCCGACGTGACGGCGGCCCTGGAGGCGGCCGGCTGATGCCCGACGAGCGGGCCGCCCTGGTCAGGCGGCTGCGGGCCGCCGGCTGCGTCTACGCCGAGGAGGAGGCGGATCTGCTCGCCGCCGAGGCGGGCACGGCCGGTGAGCTGGCCGACCTGGTGGACCGACGGGTCGCCGGGCAGCCGCTGGAGCACCTGCTGGGGTGGGCCGAGTTCTGCGGCCGGCGGATCGCGGTGGGGCCGGGGGTGTTCGTGCCCCGCGCGCGTACCGCCCTGCTCGTGGACGCCGCCGCGGCGGTGACCGGCCCGGCGCCGGCCGTGGTGGAACTCTGCTGCGGCTCCGGCGCGATCGGCGTGCTGCTCGCGGACCGGCTCGCACCGCGCTGGCTGGCCGCGACGGACGTGGACGCGGAGGCCGTGGCGTACGCCCGGCGCAACCTGGCCGGGCTCGGCGCCGAGGTGTTCCACGGCGACCTGTTCGCGCCGTTGCCGCGCGCGTGGCACGGTCGGCTGGACCTGGTGGTGGCCAACGCCCCCTACGTGCCGACGGACGCCGTGGCGCTCATGCCGCCCGAGGCGCGGCTGTACGAGGCGCCGGTCGCCCTCGACGGCGGCCCGGACGGCCTGGCGGTGCTGCGCCGGGTGGCCGAGGGCGCGGCCGGGTGGCTCGCGCCGGGTGGGCACCTGGTGGTGGAGGTCAGCGAGGGGCAGTCGGGGGCGCTGTGCGCCGCGATGACGGCGGTCGGCCTGGTGCCGGTGGTCGTACGCGACGACGAGCGGGACGCCGTCGCCGTCACCGGTCGGGCCAGCGGGTCCGGCCGCTCGGGCGTGGCCGACGGGCAAAGAGGGAACTAGCCTCGCGTCAGGTTCGTGACGGCGGAGGGCGGGGTCGGGTGGGCAACGCAGGTGTGCCGGTGGTCGTCGGGCTGGACAACGGCGGCACCAGCAACAACGCCACGGTCCTCACCGTGGACGGTCGGTTCCTCGTCGACGGCCTGGTGGAGATCCCCAGCGAGGTGCGCGTCGGGCCGGAAGCGGCCATCGAGGCGCTGGCCCGCGCGCTCGACGGTGTGCTGGCGCTGACCGGGGTGCCCCGCGAGCTGGTCCGGGCGGTCGGGCTGGACACCCCCGGTCCGGCCAGTGCCGACGGGGTGATCTCGTCGCGCGGCTCGACCAACTTCTCTCAGCCGGAGTGGCGGGGCTACGACGTACGGGGCGCGCTGGAACGACGTCTCGGCCTGCCGGTGGTCTACCTCAACGACGGCAACGCCGCCGCGCTCTACGCCCACCACACGTACTTCGGCGCGGACGCCATGCGCCGCTCGTCGGTGTCCGCGATCGTCGGCACCGGGCTCGGCGGTGGCGTGGTGGAGGCCGGACGGGTGATCGCCGGGGCGGCCGGGATGGCCGGCGAGCTGGGCCACGTGCACCTGCCGCTGCTGGGGGTGCTCACTCCCGACCAGCCGGAGCCGACCTGCGCGTGCGGGTTCGTCGGTGACGCCGAGAGCGTCGCGTCGCTGACCGCCATCGAGCGGAACCTGCTGCCGTACTGGCTGGCCCGTTTCCCCGGGCACCCGCTGGCGGCCGAGCCACTGGCCCGGGCGGCGAAGCTGGTCCGCGCGTACGGCGAGCGGGGCGACGCGCTGGCCCGGGAGATCTTCCGGCAGCAGGCGGCGGCGATCGGCCGGCTGTTCACGATCGCGGCCAACTTCACCGACCCGCACGCGTACTTCGTCGGGGGCGGCGTGGTGGAGGCGGCGCCGGAGTTCCGCGACTGGTTCCTGGCGACGGTCCGCGAGCACACCGTGCTGCGGGAGGAGCAGGCGGCGGTGGCCACCTTCGCGCTGGTACCGGAGCGCGACATGGCCGGTGCCCGGGGGGTGGCGATCGCGGCACTGGAGGCGCTGCGCGCCGGGCCCGCGCCGCGACCGCTCGTCGGCGGCTGACCCGCGCCACGCGCCCCGGTCCCGGGCGGGAGCGGGGCGCGTGACGTCCGGGTCAGGCCCGGGGAGGTGCGGTGGCGAACGCCGCCCAGGCGTCCGGTGGGAAGAGCAGGACGGGGCCGGCCGGGTCCTTGGAGTCGCGGACCCCGACGGTCCGCGGCAGCCGGGCCACCTCCACGCACGCTCCCTCGTCCCCGCTGTGACTGCTCTTGCGCCAGTCGGCCCGCGCCGGTTCCGCGCCCGTCGTCGTGGTCATCTGTCTACCGTCCCTTCAGCAGTTGGAGGAGCTGGTCCCGGCTGTCCGCCGGGCTCAGCGCCACGGTCCGCAGGTGCTCCATGATCTTGGTGCAGGTACGCAGGTCGCCCGGCCGGTCGAGGACCATCTGGCCGGCCACGGTCTCCACGGAGGCGATGATCGGGTCCTCCGGGTCGGCGAACTCCAGGATGTGCAGCGAGCCCCGGGTGCCCCGGTGGTAGCCGGCGGACAGGGGGATGACCTGCACGGTGATGTTCGGCAGCTCGCCCACCTTGAGCAGGTGGCGCAACTGGCCCTGCATCACCGAGCGGTCACCCACCGGCCGGAGCAGCGCGGCCTCGTCGAGGATCGCGTCGAGGATGGGCGGGTCGTCCCCGGTGAGCCGCTGCTGCCGGTCCAGCCGTAGCTGGACCCGCTGCTCGACCTGGTCGTCGCCGAGGGTGTGCGGGCCGCCCCGCATCACGCCCCGGACGTAGTCGGCGGTCTGGAGGAGCCCGGGCACCACGGACGGCTCGAAGTTGGCGATCCCGGTCGCCTCGGCCTCCAGCGCGATGAAGTCGATGGTGCGGCGGTCGAGCAGGTACGAGTAGGACACCCACCAGCCGGGCTTGCGTGCGTCCTTGGCGAGTTGCACCGCTGCCGCGACCTCGTCGCCGCCGACCCCGTAGAGGGTGAGCAGGGCGCGCACGGTCGCCGGGTTGACCAGGGTCTGCGCGTTCTCGTAGCGGGACAGGGTGCTGCGGGTGCTGTTGATCTCGTCCGCGGCGGCCTCCAGGGTGAGGCCGGCGGCCTCCCGGTGGGCGCGCAGGGCGATGCCGAGCCGGCGGGCCCGGGCGGTCTTCGGAGCCATGCATCGATGGTTGCATGTTTCCGGGAACGTGTACATGAGAGAACGTCGATGAGAGTTGCATTCACGGGTGTGATGATGCCAATCTGTCATGGCGTCCTCACCGCCGGTTGTCGTGGCGACGGTGGTGGTGGGAGACCGGAGGGGATGGGGCGCGCGGTGATCGGGTTTCTCCCCCGTACCCGATCACCGCGTGCCTCGCCCGTTGGGCGCCAGCCGGAAGGGACTCGACGTGCGTACTGGTCAGCAGCACCGCACCGACCGGGCCGGCGGCGGCTCGACGCTCACGCGGTTCCTGGTGGTGCTCACGGACGTCCGCACGAGCGACGGCGGCGGGCGTGACGAGCGCACCACACCGGAACGCCGGCGTCAGGTCGTCGGCGCGAGCAGTCGCGAGGCCGCCGACCGGATCGCCGGCGCGTTCATGGCCCTCGGCATGGTGCGGGCGGGGCGGCAGCGGGTGAAGGTGATCGCCATCGGCCGGCGACGCACCGGATGAGACCGGCCCCCGGCGACGGCGTGGCCCGATGACCTCGCCGGGGGCCTCCCGGTCCGCCTCAGAGCAGCTTGCGTCGCTTCAGGTACGCCACCAGGTCGTCGTAGACGCCACCCTCGTTGGCGAACATGGCCACGTTGCGGGCGGTCGCCATCCACGGACGGGTGGACGGCCGCACCTCCTTCAGCGCCCGCTCCAGGTCCCGCTGCTCGATCATCCGCACCTCGCCGGTGCGGACCGAGTCGGCCATCGCGAACTCGGCCGCCGTCTCGCACAGGTGGGCCAGGTCCGCGCCGGAGTAGTCCTCGGTCGCGGCGACGACCTTCCGCAGGTCGATGTTGGCGATCGGCCGCTCCCGCAGGTGGTACTCGAGGATCGAGCCACGGGCCTCGGCGTCCGGCGGCAGCACCAGCACCACCCGGTCGAGGCGCCCGGGGCGGCGCAGCGCCGGGTCCACGTCCCACGGGGTGTTGGTCGCCGCCAGCACGAAGACGCCCTCGTTGCTGCCCTCCATGCCGTCCAGCTCGGCCAGCAGCTGGTTGCCGAGCGTCCGCATCGAGCTGGAGCCGACCTGCGAGCGCTTGTGACCGAGCGCGTCGACCTCGTCGAGGAAGAGCACGCAGGGTGCGTTGCGGCGGGCCGCCTCGAACAGCTCGTGCAGGTTGCGCTCCGAGTTGCCCATCCACATGTCCAGCACGTCCACGATGGACAGCGAGATGAACTTCGCGCCCATCTCGCCGGCCACCGCCCGGGCCAGGAACGTCTTGCCGCAGCCCGGCGGGCCGTAGAGCATCAGGCCGCCGCGCAGGCTCTTGCCGTACATCCGGCGCAGCTCCGGGTTGCGCAGCGGGCCGAGGAAGGCCAGCTCCAGCCGCTCCTTGACCGCCGCCATGCCGCCCACGTCGGCCAGTCTTATCCCGGAGACCTCCACGTCGTACACCCGGTCGCCCTCGCCGGTCACCGGCTCCGGCTCGTCGCCCGCGCGGGCGAAGCGCGGCGGCACGACATCGGCCAGTTCCTGCTCGTAGGCGGCGAGCGGATCCGGCCCGGCGGTCGCGGTCGGACCGGCGGGCCCCGGTCGCTGCGCGGGCGGCCGCGGGTCCGCCGGGGGCGGCGTCGCAGCCGGCGGTACGGTCCCACCGCCCAGCGCCCGCTGCATGAGCGCCTGCGCCGCGTCGCTGCCCGGGTCCCGGGCGAGTGCCTGCCCGATCTGGGCGATCGCCTCGGAGGGCCGGCCCGCGTCCAGCAGCAGCGTGGCGAGGTGGAGACGGAGCGGCAAATCGTCCGGGCGGCTGTCGAGGGCCGCCGTCAGCGAGGCGATGAGAGGATCGGGGCTCATAGGACGAGCAGCGTAATAGCCCTCCCCGCGCCCCGATGACCCGCGACGCCCGTGACGCACCGTATACCGTTCGTTGACCGGTTGCCGGGCTGCCGCTTGTGTGCCCGGGTATCGGCCGCCGACGCTGGCCACGCACAGTAAGGTCAACCGGGTGAGCGCGTACGAGCGAGAGACTCGCGTACGAGAGGTGACCCAGTGACCACCCCAGGCAGGACCCGCGTGGCGATCGTCTTCGGCGGCCGCAGCCCGGAGCACGGCATCTCGTGCGTCAGCGCCGGCAGCGTGCTCGGCGCGCTGGACCCCGACGAGTTCGAGGTGGTGCCGGTGGGCATCACCCGGGCCGGCCAGTGGGTGCTGACCAGCGGCGAACCGGGCCAGCTGGCGATCCAGGACCGCCGCCTCCCGGAGATCACCGCCACGTCCGGCACCGACATCGTGCTGCGCGCCGACCCCACCGGCAACGGCCTGATGGTGCTCGACCCGACCGAGGGGCCCCGCGCGCTCGCCGACGTCGACGTGGTCTTCCCCGTGCTGCACGGCGCGTACGGCGAGGACGGCACCATCCAGGGCATGCTGGAGATGGCCGGCATCCCGTACGTCGGGGCGAACGTGTTCGCGTCGGCCGCCGCGATGGACAAGGAGTTCACCAAGAAGCTCTGCGCCGCCGAGGGGATCCCGGTCGGCCCGTACGCGGTGCTGCGCAACGGGATGACGCTGAGCGAGGAGGACAAGCAGCGCCTCGGCCTGCCCGTCTTCGTCAAGCCCTCCCGGGCCGGCTCGTCGTTCGGCATCACCAAGGTCAGCGACTGGGCCGACCTCGACGAGGCGGTCGCCACCGCGCGGCAGATCGACCCGAAGGTGCTCGTCGAGGGCGCGGTCGTGGGCCGCGAGATCGAGTGCGGCGTGCTGGAGGGCGAGGCCGGCGGGGCGCCCGAGGCGTCGGTGCTCGCCGAGGTGCGGGTGGTCGGCGACTACGACTTCTACGACTTCGAGGCGAAGTACATCGACTCGGAGTCCGCCTGCGAGTACGACATCCCGGCCGGCCTGCCGGACCGGGTGACCCGCCAGGTCCAGGAGTACGCGGTGCGGGCCTTCACCGCCCTGGACTGCGCCGGCCTGGCCCGGGTCGACTTCTTCGTGACCCCGGAGCTGGACATCTACCTCAACGAGATCAACACGATGCCCGGCTTCACGCCGAGTTCGATGTTCCCCCGGATGTGGGCGGCGAGCGGCCTGGAGTACCCGAAGCTGGTCAACCGCCTCATCCGCACCGCCCTGCACCGCGGCACCGGCCTGCACTGACCGCGCCCGCGCCGTGCCATTGATCCGCGCAACTTCGGGGAAGATGTCCCCTCCGCCCACGCGGAGTGCGCATCTTCCCCGAAACTGTCGCCCACACCGCCCGGGTGCGGGTCAGCCCTTGCAGCCGGAGGGGATCGGGTCGGCGGAGGGGACCGAGGCGACGATGGTGTCCGAGATGCCGGAGACCCACTGCAACGGCTGTTCGTAGGTGCGCGGCACCCGGACGGAGACGGCCGTCTCCCGGTCGACGGTGGTGAGCACCGTCGCGTCGGGCTCCTCGGTGGCGTACCAGCAGACCTTGTTGACGGTCCACACGTCGTCGGTCGGGCCGACGGTCGGCTCGGCACCCCCGCAGGAGAGGGTCAGTGCCGGGTCGCCGTACGCGGCGTTCTGTTCCGGGCCGGCGGTGACCGGGCGCTGCGGCAGGTCCCGCACGGTGTCCGGGAGCTGGGAGAGCAGGGCCCGGCAGACGATGGCGGGGCGTTCGGCCAGCGCCGGGGCCGCCATCTCCACCGGGGCGGTGGACTGCGCCCGGGGCGCCGACGCGCTGGGGCTGGGGTCGGCGGCCGGCTCGTCCGGCGCGAGTGCGGTCAGCGCGAGGAACGCCACCAGCAGCGTGATCGGCAAGGCGACCGCCGTCGCGATCAGCGCGGCGCGGCGGGTCGTGGGGTCCGGGGCCGGTCGTTCCGGCGCTGCCGGGCCGGCAGCGGCCCGATCGTTCTCGGTCACGGGGGAGTCAGTGATCTTGTCCACTTACAGGCGCACCACCGAACACGTGAGGGTGCGCGTGATGCCGGGCACCATCTGCACCTTGCTGACGATGAGTTTGCCGAGCTCGTCGACCGTGTTCGCCTCGGTGAGCACGACCACGTCGTACGGCCCGGTGACGGCGTCGACGCGGACCACGCCGGGAATGTCCGCGATCTCGCCGGCCACGTCACGTGCCCGGCCGACCTCTGTCTGGATGAGGATGTACGCCTGAACCACGACAAGACCTCCGTCCGTCGCCGCCGTGGGGCGGCCCGAAGGGAGAAAGTACCTTACGGACCAGGTCTGATCCCTATCGGTGGTCGAGGAGAAGCGGTGAGCGAGCGCGGCGTGAATGTCGCCAGGGTCGGGGAGTTCGGCCTGATCGACCGGGTGACCGCCCGGTTGTCGTACGGATCGACCGTTCTGCTCGGTCCGGGCGACGACGGGGCGGTGGTGGCCGCACCGGACGCACGGGTGGTCGCCTCGACCGACGTGCTGGTGGAGGGACGGCACTTCCGGCGGGACTGGTCGTCGGCGGGTGACGTCGGCCACCGGGCGGCGGCCGCGAACCTCGCCGATGTGGCGGCGATGGGCGCCCGGCCGACGGCGCTGCTGGTCGCCCTCTGCATGCCGCCGGACCTGGACACCGGCTGGGCCGAGGAACTCGCCGACGGGCTGGCGGCCGAGGCGGCCACGGTCGGCGCGAGCGTGGTGGGCGGCGACATGTCCGCCAGCCCGACCCTGACCGTCGCGGTGACCGCGCTGGGCGACCTGGCCGGTCGGGCGCCGGTGACCCGCGCCGGGGCCCGGCCCGGTGACGTGCTCGCCGTGACCGGCCGGACCGGGTACGCGGCGGCCGGGCTGACCGTGCTCTCCCGGGGCTTCCGGACACCCCGGGTGCTGGTCGAGGCGTACCGGCGGCCCGAGGTGCCGTACGCGGCCGGGCCGCAGGCCGCCGAGGCCGGGGCGACCGCCATGATCGACGTGTCGGACGGGTTGCTGGCCGACCTGGGGCACGTGGCGAAGGCCAGCGGCGTCGGGATCGACGTGCGCCGGGACGCCTTCGAGGTGCCCCGGCAGATGCGCGACGCCGCCCAGGCCCTCGGTGTCGACCCGTACGCCTGGATCCTCGCCGGTGGCGACGACCACGCGCTGGCCGCGACCTTCCCCCCGACGGCGCTGCCGGAGGGCTGGCGGCCGATCGGCACGGTCACCGCCGGCTCGGGGGTGACGGTGGACGGCCGGCCCTGGGAAGGCCCCGCCGGCTGGGACCACTTCCGCTGACGGCGCCGGCGTCCGCGGGAACACGGCGCCAGCTCAGCGGCAAGTAGGGGTATGACGATGCCCACGACAGCCGCCAGCGGGGTGGACCCCGCCGACCTGGCGGGCCTCTTCCACCGGTACGGCCGGGAGTTGCTGCGCTACTGCACCCGGCGGGTCGGTGAGCAGATCGCCGAGGACGTGGTGGCGGAGACCTTCCTGGTGGCGTACGAGCACCGGGACCGGTACGACCGCGACCGGGGTGAGTTGCTGCCGTGGCTGTACGGCATAGCCACCAATCTGCTGCGCCGACACCGTCGCGCCGAGGTCCGGGCGCTGCGGTCGGCCGCGCGGGGCGACGCGGACACCGAGGGCCCGTCGCGGCGTACCGCCGAGCGGGTGGACGCCCAGCGGACGGTGGCCCGGTTGGCCGGTGTGCTGGCCGGCCTGCCCCGGCGACAGCGCGACGTGCTGCTGCTCTACGCCGTCGCCGAGTTGGAGTACGCCGAGATCGCCGCCGCCCTGGACATCCCGCTGGGTTCGGTCCAGTCCGCCCTGCACCGCGCCCGGACCAAGGTTCGCGCCGCCCTGTCCGCCCAAGGAGAAGCCCGATGAGAGGGTCCGAGCCCGACATCATGGCGGTCCGGGATCTGCCGCCCGGCCGACCGGAGCCCACCGACGAGTCCGTCACCCGTACCTGGCACACGATCACGCGCCGGTCGGCCGTCCGACGTTCGCGGTTCCGCCGCTGGTTGGTCCCGGCGGCCGCAGCCGGGCTGGTCGCCGTGCTGGCCGTCGGCGCGGCGGTGTTGCTCGCGCCGACCCGGCAGGAGACTCCGCCCGCCCCGTTGACGGCCCGACAGGTGATGGACCAGCTGATCGAGAAGGCGGCCGGCATCGAACCGGTCGCCGTGCCGGCGGGACAGATCCTGTACGTGCGGACGGCGCTCACCGGGGGCGAGGATCCTGGTCCACGCACCTCGGAGACCTGGTTCGACGGCCAGACGATCATGCCGCTGAGGATCCGGGTGGACGGGGCGGACACCTCGATCGACGGCCCCGACAACCCGGGCAGCGTGGCGGAGGACAACCGGAACATCGTCGCCGCCGGTGGCAACTGGTACTTCCCGACCCCCCGCTGGCTGGCGGACGTGCCGACCGACCCGGCGGCGCTGCGGGCCCGGCTCGACGAGGAGACCTTCGGGTCCTTGACGCGGCGCGAGGAGACGGGTAGGCCGATAGCCTTTCTCGCCCAGCTGCTCTCCCGGTCCGAGCCCCGGCTCTCGCCCGAGTTGCGCGTCGGCTTCTACCGCCTGATCGCCGAACTCGACGGGCTCGCGGTCACCGAGAGCACCATTGGCGGCGTCCGGATCTGGGCGGTGGGGCAGCCCGACGAGTACGGGCGCGGCAGCAACCTGCTCTTCGACGCCGAGACCGGGCACGTCGTGGGCGACCGGTTCGTCGGCTGGGGGGACCGGGGGACGCCGCCGACCTCGTCCCCCGTGTCGTACGACCCGGAGCGGGACCTCCAGCGGGTCTGGACGTTCGCGGTGGTGCCGGACACCAGCCGAACGGAGTGATCTGCGACCGAACGGGGACGGCCGGCCCCGGACCGGGGCCGGCCGCGGTCGTACCCTTGCCCGGTGAGTGAGATCGAGATCCGAGTGCAGCGGTTCGACGCGCCGGAGTCGCAGGCGCTGGTCCGCGCCGCGCTGGCCGACCTGGGTGCCCGGTACGGGGGCGGCGGCGACGAAACGCCGGTGGACGCGGCGGACTTCGAGCCCCCCGCCGGGACGTTCCTGGTGGCCCTGATCGAGGGCCGGCCGGTGGGCTGCGGCGGCTGGCGCAGCCATGGCGAAGAGGGTGACATCGCCGAGCTGAAGCGGATGTACGTCACCCCGGAGGCGCGCGGTCGGGGAGTGGCCCGGGCGGTGCTGGCGGCGGTGGAGCGCTCGGCACGGGAACGGGGCCGCAAGCGGATCGTCCTGGAGTGCGGCGACAAGCAGCCCGAGGCGATCGCCCTGTACGCGTCATCCGGCTACGAGCGCATCCCGAACTTCGGCTTCTACGCCGATGCCCCGGGCTGCATCTCGTTGGGTAGGACCCTCTGAGGAACGCCTTTCGCGATCTTGCATTTCTGCCCGGACAGAGCCTATGAAAAGCCGCGTATCGGGGGCCGAAAGTGCAAGATCGCGGGGCAGGGGTGGGGTTCGGACATGGCGAAGCCGACGGGTCCCCTTGGGAGCCGTCGGCTTCGCCGCAGTTCGTTACCGCGTCAGGCGCGGGTGACCTTGCCAGCCTTGATGCAGGAGGTGCAGACCTGCAACTTCTTGGTGTTGCCGCCACCGGCCGGGGTACGCACCGACTGGATGTTCGGGTTCCAGCGGCGGTTGGTCCGCCGGTGCGAGTGGGACACGTTGTGGCCGAAGCCCGGTCCCTTGCCACAGACGTCGCACACGCTAGCCACGGGATACTCCTGGGATTGAAACGTTCATGAGGTCGCCGCCAGGCGCTGCCCGGGCAACCTGGCCAGGTTACCCGATGACCGGCCGGAGCGACGAATCGCCCCGGCCCAGGCGGCGGAGGGTGCGCGCGGGGACACGCCGGGAGGGGGTCCGGCGACCCGGGCGGGTGTCGGTGCGCGCCAGTAGGCTACTCGCCGTGCTGGACACCCTCGACGCCGCCGCGGTCCGCCGCTGGTGCGCGGGCGGGCTGGCCGCGCTGAAACGGCACCAGGGCGAGATCGACGACCTGAACGTCTACCCGGTGCCCGACGGTGACACCGGCACCAACCTCGTGCTGACCCTCACCTCGGCCCAGCAGGCCCTCGCGATGGACCTGGACACGCTGCCGGACGGCGGGCCGACGCCGCACGGGCACGCGTTGCGGCTGATGGCCCGGGGCGCCCTGCTCGGCGCCCGGGGCAATTCGGGCGTGATCCTCTCCCAGATCCTGCGCGGTTTCGCCGACGCGGCGACCGCCGTGCCCGCCTTGCGCGGCCGGGAGCTCGCCGTCGCGCTGCACGACGCGGCCACCGCCGCGTACGCCGCGGTGACCCGACCGGTCGAGGGCACGATGCTCAGCGTCGTGGCCGCCGCCGCCGTCGGGGCCGAGCGGACCGCGAGCGACGAGCTTGCCGCGGTCGTCCGGGCGGCGGCGCGGGCCGCGTCGGCAGCCCTGGCCCGCACCCCGGAGCAGCTGCCCGCGCTGGCCCGCGCCGGCGTCGTTGACGCCGGCGGCCAGGGCCTCTGCGTGCTGCTCGACGCGCTGGTCGAGGTCGTCACGGGGGAGAGCCCGGAGCATCTGGCGCCCGCCCCGCGCCCGGTCCGACCGCCGGTCACGGCCGCCCGCGAGACCGGCTCCGAGGAGTACGCGTACGAGGTGCAGTTCCTGCTCGACGCCGAGCCGGGGGCCGTGGCCCGGTTGCGGACCCGCCTCGCCGAGCTGGGCGACTCGCTGGTCGTGGTCGGCGACGGGGGGACGGGCGACGGCACCTGGAACGTGCACGTCCACGTCAACGACGTCGGCGCCGCGATCGAGGCGGGGGTGGAGGCCGGCCGGCCGCACCGGATCTCGGTGACCCGCTTCGCCGACCAGGTCCCGCCGCCGGTGCCGGCGCTGCCGGACGGCCGTGCCGCGGTGGTGGTCGCCACGGGCGCCGGCATCGCCGAGCTGTTCGCGGCCGAGGGCGCCACGGTGGTGCCGGGCAACCCGTCGACCGGTGAGCTGCTCGACGCGATCCGGGCCACCGGCGCGGCCCGCGTGGTCGTGCTGCCCAACGACCCCAACACCCAGGCCGTGGCCGGCGCCGCCGCAAAGGAGGCGCACCGCCTGGGCGTGAAGGTCAGCGTGGTGCCGACCCGTTCCCCGGTGCAGGCGCTCGCCGCGCTCGCGGTCCGTGACCCGGCCCGCCGCTTCTCCGACGACGTGATCGCGATGGCCGAGGCGGCCGGCGCCTGCCGGTACGCCGAGGTGTGCCACGCCAGCCGGGAGGCGCTCACCGTGGCCGGTCCCTGCCGACCGGGTGACGTGCTGGCGCTGGTCGAGGGCGAGGTGCACCTGATCGGGGCGGACCTCGTCGAGACCTGCACGGCCGTGGTCGACCGGATGCTCGGCGGCGGCGGGGAGCTGGTCACCCTGCTGGCCGGCGCGGACGCGCCGGACGGGCTGACCGAGGCCGTGCGCGACCATGTCACCCGTTGCTGGCCCTTCGTCGAGGTGCACGCGTACCCCGGCGGACAGCCGCACTACCCGCTCCTGGTAGGTGTCGAATGACGTCCGAGGCGGCCACCGTCGACACCCCGTTGAAGAAGCTGGTCGGTGAGAAGACGGCGAAGGCCCTCGCCTCCCACCTCGACCTGCACACGGCCGGTGACCTGATCTACCACTTCCCCCGCCGGTACGACGAGCGCGGCGAGCACACCGACATCCGCTCGCTGGACGTCGGCGAGCAGGTGACCGTGCTGGCCCAGGTGCAGCGCACCGCCGTACGCCCGATGCGGCAGCGCCGGGGCAACCTGCTGGAGGTGACCGTCGGCGACGGCTCCGGCGGGTCGCTGACCCTGACCTTCTTCGGCAACCAGGCGTGGCGCGAGCGGGAGCTGCGGCCCGGCCGGTGGGGGCTGTTCGCCGGCAAGGTCACCGAGTTCCGGGGCAAGCGGCAGCTCAACGGCCCGGAGTACGTCCTGCTCGGCGAGGGCGGCGACGGGGAGGCGGCCGCCAGCGAGGAGATCGAGGAGTTCGCCGGTGCGCTCATCCCGGTCTACCCGGCCGCGGCGGCGGTGCCGACCTGGGTGATCGCCCGCTGCGTCCGGGTCGTCCTGGACACGTTCACCCCGCCCGAGGATCCGCTGCCGGTGACCGTGCGGGCCACCCGCAACCTGGTCGGCATCGCCGGGGCGTTGCGCGAGATCCACCGCCCCACCAGCAAGGAGGCGCTCTACCGGGCCCGGCGGCGGCTCAAGTGGGACGAGGCGTTCGCCGTGCAGCTCACCCTGGTGCAGCGCAAGCACCGGGCCGCCGCCTGGCCGGCCCGTCCCCGGCCCGCGACATCCGGCGGCCTGCTGGACGCGTTCGACGCCCGACTGCCGTACGAGCTGACCTCCGGCCAGCACGACGTCGGCGTCGAGATCGCCGCGGACCTGGGCACCGCGCACCCGATGCACCGGCTGCTCCAGGGCGAGGTGGGCTCGGGCAAGACGGTGGTGGCGCTGCGCGCGATGCTCCAGGTGGTCGACGCCGGCGGGCAGGCCGCGCTGCTCGCCCCGACCGAGGTGCTCGCGGCCCAGCACCACCGCGGCATCCTCGATCTGCTGGGGCCGCTGGGCCGGGCGGGTGAGCTGGGTGCCGCCGAGCAGGCCACCCGGGTGGAGCTGGTCACCGGCTCGCTGGGCGCGGCGGCCCGGCGCCGGGCGCTGGCCGAGGTCGCCAGCGGCGCCGCCGGCATCGTCCTCGGCACCCACGCCCTGCTGTACGAGGGCGTCGACTTCGCCGACCTCGGCCTGGTGGTCGTCGACGAGCAGCACCGGTTCGGCGTGGAGCAGCGCGACGCGTTGCGGGCCAAGGCCGACCAGCCGCCGCACGTGCTGGTCATGACCGCCACCCCGATCCCGCGCACGGTCGCCATGACCGTGTACGGGGATCTGGAGACCTCCACCCTGTCCCAGCTCCCGCAGGGACGGTCGCCGATCGCCTCGCACGTGGTCCCGGTGGCCGAGAAGCCGGCCTTCCTGGACCGGGCCTGGCGTCGGGTGCGCGAGGAGGTCGCCGCCGGCCACCAGGCGTACGTGGTGTGCCCGCGGATCGGAGAGGGGCCGGCGTCGGAGGAGGAGCCGCCGAAGGAGGACGACAACGGGCGGCGCCCGCCGATGGCGGTGACCGAGGTGGCGCCGCTGCTCGCTGATGGGCCGCTGCACGGGCTGCGCATCGGCGTCCTGCACGGCCGGCTCCCCGCCGACGAGAAGGGCGCGGTGATGCGCTCCTTCGCCGCCGGTGACGTCGAGGTGCTGGTCGCCACCACCGTGGTCGAGGTGGGCGTCAACGTACCCAACGCGACCGTCATGATCGTGCTGGACGCCGACCGGTTCGGCGTCTCTCAACTGCACCAGCTACGCGGCCGGGTGGGCCGGGGCAGCGCTCCCGGTCTGTGTCTGCTGGTGACCGAGGCGGCCGAGGGCTCCCCGGCACGGGAGCGCCTCGACGCGGTGGCGTCCACGACCGACGGGTTCAAGCTCGCCGAACTGGACCTGGAGCAGCGCCGCGAGGGTGACGTGCTGGGGGCGACGCAGTCCGGCCGCCGTTCCCACCTGCGGCTGCTCTCGCTGCTGCGCGACGCCGACCTGATCCGGGACGCCCGGGCCGAGGCGATCGAGCTGGTCGAGGAGGACCCGGAGCTGGCCCGGCACCCCGCACTGGCCGCCTCGGTCGCGGCGCTGGTCGACGAGGAACGCGCGGAGTACCTCGAAAAGGGCTGACCCTCCGGGCCTCCGCCCGCCAGGCTCGCCCCGCCGTCCTCGGCAAAATCGCC
Organism: Micromonospora sp. NPDC049497; assembly: GCF_044465805.1. Classification (NCBI taxonomy): domain Bacteria; kingdom Bacillati; phylum Actinomycetota; class Actinomycetes; order Micromonosporales; family Micromonosporaceae; genus Micromonospora; species Micromonospora sp. NPDC049497. The sequence continues at coordinate 223,096 of NZ_JBITMC010000010.1, forward strand.
CTGACCGTGCGGCGGCCCTGTGTCGGATCGGCGTCCGTCGTCCTTGCCAAGATCGCGCTCGATCCTGGAAGTAGTGGTCTCGATCGCGAATGGAGGCCACTACTTCCATGATCGAGCACGATCTTGGGGCGAGCGGGCGAGCGGGCGAGCGGGCGAGCGGATGGGGCGCGCGAGGCGGCGCGCACGGTGGGCGCGCGGGGAGTGGGTGTGGGGGTGGGCCTGTTCCTGTGGAGTGTGGACAGGCGGGAGGGGGGGGGGGGGGGGGGGGGGGGGGGGGGGGGGGGGGGGGGGGGGGCGGCCGGGGGCGGGGGGGGGGGGGGGGGGGGGCCGCGGCGCGCCCGCGCGCCCCCCCCCCCCCCCCCCCCCCCCCCCCCCCCCCCCCCCCCCCCACCCCCCCCCGCCCCCCCGCCGCCGGTACCGCGAAGGCGACCAAGGCCGCCGGCAAGGCCGAGGGCGCCGAGGGTGCCGAGGGCGACATCGATCCGGAGCAGTTGGCCGCC
>NZ_JBITMC010000011.1:0-4734 GCF_044465805.1 Micromonospora sp. NPDC049497
CCGCAACGGCGCGCCCGTGGGGGACCCCCCGGGCCCACACGGGGGGGGGGGGGGGGTTGTGGGGGGGGGGGGGGGGCCCCCCCCCCCCGCCCGGGGGGGGGGCCCGCCCCCCCCGCCCCGCCGCTCCGAGCACCAGACACCGTCGTCGTTGCAGAACAGACCAAGGAAGAGATGACTACCCAGGCTTCCGCGCCGCCCAGCACCAAGACGCAGGCGCTCCGCTCGTACGACGTCGCCGACTTCCCGGCCCTGACGGGCCTGGAGGAGGAGTGGCGTTTCACCCCGCTCAAGCGTCTGCGCGGGCTGGTCGGTGGGGCGCAGGCCGCCACCGGCACGGTCCGGCACGAGTACGGCGACCTGCCCGCGGGCGTCACCGTCGCGCGGATCGGCAAGGACGACCCGCGGGTGGGCAGCGTGCTCACCCCGGTCGACCGGGTCAGCGCGCTGGCGTACGGCGGTGTCGAGCAGGCCCTGCTGGTCGAGGTGGCGCGGGACGCCGTGGTGGCGGAGCCGGTGACCCTGCGGGTGGCCGGTGACGGCGCCGAGGGGCTCGCCTTCGGGCACACCTTCGTCGAGGTGGGCCGGTTCGCCGAGGTGACCCTGGTGCTGGAGCACGTCGGCTCGGCGACCCTGGCCGACAACGTCGAGGTGTCGGTGGCCGACGGCGCGAAGCTGACCCTGGTCACCGTCGCCGACTGGGCCGCCGACGCGGTCCAGGCCCAGCACCTCAGGGTGCGGCTGGGTCGGGACGCCAAGGCCATCCACATCCAGGTCAGCCTGGGCGGCGACCTGGTCCGGCAGTACACCTCGGTGGAGTACACCGGGCGGGGCGGCGAGGCCGAGCTGTACGGCGTCTACTTCGCCGACGGCGGGCAGCACCTGGAGCACCGCCAGCTGGTCGACCACAACGTGCCGGACTGCCGCAGCTACGTCGGCTACCGCGGTGCCCTGCAGGGCGCCGACGCGCACACCGTCTGGGTGGGCGACGTGCTCATCCGGGCCGAGGCGACCGGCACCGACACGTACGAGATCAACCGGAACCTGCTGCTCAGCGACGGCGCGCGGGCGGACTCCGTACCCAACCTCGAGATCGAGACCGGCGAGATCGCCGGCGCCGGCCACGCGAGCGCGACCGGTCGCTTCGACGACGAGCAGCTCTTCTACCTGATGGCCCGGGGCATCCCGGAGAGCGAGGCCCGGCGCCTGGTGGTGCGCGGCTTCTTCGCCGAGCTGATCAACAAGATCCCGGTGGAGTCCCTGCGCGAGCGCCTGGGGGACGCGATCGAGGCCCGGCTGGCCAAGGCGGGCGCCTGATGATCAGGATCTGCTCGACCGAGGACGTGCCGAAGGGCACCGCGATCAGCGCGGACGTCGACGGCACGCAGATCGCCCTGGTGCACGCCGAGGACGGCTCGTTCCACGCCGTGTACGACGAGTGCTCGCACGCCGCGGTCGCCCTCTCCGAGGGGGAGGTCGACGGTTGCACGCTGGAATGCTGGCTGCACGGTTCCCGTTTCGACCTGAGGACCGGCGAGCCGACCGGGCTGCCCGCCACCGAACCTGTTCCCGTCTACCCCGTCGAAGTCCGCGACGGCGACATCTACGTCAGCCTGACGCCGAGCAATGGAGTGACCCGATAATGAGCACCCTGGAGATCCGCGACCTGAAGGTGTCGGTCAAGCTGCCCGAGGGTGAGCTCAAGCCGATCCTTGACGGGGTAAACCTGACGGTCAAGTCGGGCGAGACCCACGCCATCATGGGCCCCAACGGCTCCGGCAAGTCCACCCTGGCGTACTCGATCGCCGGTCACCCCCGGTACGAGATCACCGGCGGCTCGGTGACCCTCGACGGCGAGGACGTGCTGGCCATGTCCGTCGACGAGCGGGCCCGCGCCGGTCTCTTCCTGGCCATGCAGTACCCGGTCGAGGTCCCCGGCGTCTCGGTGGCCAACTTCCTGCGTACCGCCAAGACCGCCATCGACGGCGAGGCGCCGAAGCTGCGCACCTGGGGCGGCGAGCTGCGCGGCGCCATGGAGCGCCTCCAGATGGACCCGGCGTTCGCCCAGCGCAACGTCAACGAGGGCTTCTCCGGCGGTGAGAAGAAGCGGCACGAGATCGTGCAGCTGGAGCTGCTCAAGCCGAAGATCGCCATCCTCGACGAGACCGACTCCGGCCTCGACGTGGACGCGCTGCGCGTGGTCAGCGAGGGCGTCAACCGGGTCCGGGACACCGGCGACACCGGCGTGCTGCTGATCACCCACTACACGCGGATCCTGCGCTACATCAAGCCGGACTTCGTGCACGTCTTCGTCGCCGGCCGGATCGTCGAGCAGGGCGGGCCGGAGCTGGCCGACAAGCTCGAGGCCGAGGGCTACGAGCGCTACGCCGCCGGGGCCGGTTCGGCGAAGGCCTGATCGACCGTGACCTCGATCGCGATCCCGGCGGGCATGCCGCAGTACGACGACGTGCCCCGGTACGACGTGGCGACGGTGCGCGCCGACTTCCCGATCCTCGACCGGGAGGTCAACGGGCACCGACTGGTCTACCTGGACAGCGCCAACACGTCGCACAAGCCGCGCCAGGTGCTCGACGTGCTCGCCGAGCACTACGCCCGGCACAACGCCAACGTGTCGCGCTCGGTGCACACCCTGGGCACCGAGGCGACCGAGGCGTACGAGGGCGCGCGGGCCAAGGTCGCGGCGTTCATCAACGCGCCGAGCGTCGACGAGGTGGTGTTCACGAAGAACTCCACCGAGGCGATCAACATCGTCGCGTACGCCTTCTCGAACGCCACGCTGCGGCCGGACGGTGACCCGCGGTTCAAGCTGGGCCCCGGCGACGAGATCGTGATCTCCGAGATGGAGCACCACTCGAACATCGTGCCGTGGCAGCTGCTGGCCGAGCGGACCGGCGCGACCCTGCGCTGGTTCCCGGTCACCGACGCCGGGCGGCTGGACGAGTCGGGCCTGGAGGACCTGGTCACCGAACGGACGAAGATCGTCTCGCTGGTGCACATGTCCAACATCCTCGGCACCGTCAACGCCACGTCCCGGATCACCGCGCGGGTCCGCGAGGTGGGGGCGCTGCTGCTGCTCGACTGCTCGCAGTCGGTGCCGCACATGCCGATGGACGTGGTGGACTACGATGCGGACTTCATCGTCTTCACCGGGCACAAGATGTGCGCGCCCACCGGCATCGGCGTGCTCTGGGGCCGGGCCGAGCTGCTCGCGGCCATGCCGCCGGTGTTCGGCGGCGGTTCGATGATCGAGACGGTGTCGATGGCGGGCTCCACGTTCGCCGCGCCGCCGGCGCGGTTCGAGGCGGGCACCCCGCCGATCGCCGAGGCCGTGGCGCTCGGCGCGGCCGTGGACTACCTGACCGGCATCGGCATGCGGGCCGTCCAGTGGCACGAGAAGCAGCTGACCGCGTACGCCCTGGACGCCCTCGCCTCGGTGCCCGGCCTGCGGATCTTCGGTCCGTCGGTGCCGGTCGGCCGGGGTGGCACGATCTCCTTCGCGCTGGGTGACATCCACCCGCACGACGTGGGGCAGGTGCTGGACTCCCTCGGCGTGCAGGTGCGGGTGGGCCACCACTGCGCCCGCCCGGTCTGCGTCCGGTTCGGGGTGCCGGCCACGACCCGCGCGTCGTTCTACCTCTACACCACCACCGAGGAGATCGACGCCCTGGTGGCGGGCCTGGAGCAGGTGCGAAAGGTGTTCGACTGATGCAGCTCGACCAGCTCTACCAGGAGATCATCCTGGACCACTACAAGCACCCGCACGGCCGCGGCCTGCGGGACGCCGACGACCCGGCGGACCGGGTCGCTGAGGCGCACCACGTCAACCCGACCTGCGGGGACGAGGTGACCGTCCGGGTGACCACCGACGGCGAGGTGTTGCACGACGTCTCGTACGACGGCATGGGCTGCTCGATCAGCCAGGCCTCGGCGAGCGTGCTGCACGAGCTGCTCACCGGCCGGGGCGCCGGCGAGGCGTTCGAGGTGCACGAGGCTTTCCTGGAGTTGATGTCCGGCCGTGGCCAGGTCACGCCGGACGAGGACGTACTCGGTGACGGGGTCGCGTTCGCGGGTGTCGCCCGCTATCCCGCCCGGGTCAAGTGCGCGCTGTTGCCGTGGATGGCGTTCAAGGACGCCGCGGCACGCGCCGGTGTGGGCGCGAGCCCGACGGAGGTGAAGGCATGAGCGAGGACACTGCCACGGCGGCGACGCCGGAGACCGGTGAGCCGGCCGCGACGGACGGCACCGCGCCGGCGGCCGGCGGCAAGGCCGCCGTCGCCGACATCGAGGAGGCGATGAAGGACGTCGTCGACCCCGAGCTGGGCATCAACGTGGTCGACCTCGGCCTGGTGTACGGCGTGCACGTCGGCGACGACAACGTCGCCACCCTGGACATGACGCTGACCTCGGCGGCCTGCCCGCTCACCGACGTGATCGAGGACCAGGCCCGGCAGGCGCTGACCACCGGTCCCGGCGGCGGACTGGTCGACGACATCCGGATCAACTGGGTGTGGCTCCCGCCGTGGGGCCCGGACAAGATCACCGACGAGGGGCGTGACCAGCTCCGCTCCCTCGGCTTCAACGTCTGATCGTCACCTCGTCGAGCGCGGCACCCCGGCCCCGGGGGCCCGCTCGACCCCGCGCGGGGTGCCCCGGCCACCCCCGAGGGGCGCCCACGCCGGGTACTCGCCCCCCACCCCAGAGAGCCTCGCGGGGACA
>NZ_JBITMC010000011.1:4744-207930 GCF_044465805.1 Micromonospora sp. NPDC049497
CGGGGGCGCCCGCAACCCCCCCCCCCCGGGGGGGGTCACCCGCGCCCCCCCCGCGCCCCCCCGGGGGGGGGGGCCCCGGGGCGGGGGCCCCCCGGGGCGGGGGGGCCCCCCCCCCCCGCGTCTCTGGGTCCTCGGCCCTCGCCCTCGGGCCGCACTCGCCGGTTCCTCGCCCCGACCCCTTGATCGACTCGAGGTCACTGATATCGGGGTGTCGTGGAGAGCTGGATGCCGCGCCATCAATGACGTCGAGTGGGTCATGTCGGGCGGCGCCGGGGGAGAGTCGGATGGAAGGGCCGGTGGACGAGGGAAGGGTGCCAAATCCGGTGGCCCGCGCCGGCCGCGTGCCCGAGGATGGCTGCGTGATCGAGGCGTACCCGAAGCAGGTCCCTGTCCGTGCGGCCACCGCCGCGCGCCGACAGCGGACCGCTCCGACGTCCGCCCCGACGCGCCGCCCGCCGTCGTGACGGCGGCGTTCCTGGCCGGGATGGTCGCCGGGTACGGCGTCGCGATCCCGGTCGGTGCCATCGCCGTGCTCGTCATGGGTCTGGCCGCGCGGACGTCGTTCCGGGTGGGTGCGGCCGCCGCGCTCGGCGTCGCCACGGCCGACGGCCTGTACGCCGCGGCGGCGGCGCTCGGTGGGGCGGCCCTGGCCGTGACGATCGCCCCGGTCGCCGGCCCGCTGCGGGTGCTGGCGGCGCTGGTGCTGCTCGGTCTCGCCGCGCACACCGCCTGGCTGGCCCTCCGTCCCCGCCCGGTGCGGGCCGTGCAGCGTCGCGGCCTGGACACCGCGCCGCGTGCGTTCGCCGGTGTGCTCGCCCTGACCCTGCTGAACCCGGCGACCGTGGTCTACTTCGCGGCGCTCGTCCTGGGCCGGAGTGACGCCGCCGACCCGGACCCGACCCTGGCGGCGGCGTTCGTGCTCGGGGCCTTCCTCGCCTCGGCGAGCTGGCAGCTGCTGATCGCCGGGAGCGGCACCCTGATCGGTCGGGTGCTGGCCGGCCGGCGCGGCCGTATGATCACCGCCCTGCTCTCGAGCGCCATCATCGCCACGCTGGCCGCAACCATGCTCCTAACGGGCTGACCCTGCCGGGCCGACCCTGCCGGGCCGCAACTTCGGGGAAGAAGCTGTCACCGGGAGCGTGGAGGCAGCACCTTCCCCGACGTTGCCGGCCACACCGGCAGGGGGTCGGTGTCGTAGGTTCGGGGGATGGGGACCAGGGCGGCGGCGGGTGGCGGGCGGTGGATTGACGTGGAACCGCGGCGCGTCGCCCGGTGGGTGGAGGGGTTCGCCGGGCGGCACGGTGCGCCGACGGTGACCGACCGGGCGTACGGGCTGCTGCTCGACGCCCCGGACGGCGCGACCGCCGAGCTGCACACCCCGCCGGGTGCTCCGGCGACCGTCGACCTGCCCGGCTTCGTCGCCGCCGCGACCTCGCCCCGGCGGCTCGGCCTGCTGCTCGCCCGCAAGGGCGCGGTGGCGGTCGGGGTCGCCGACGGAACCGAGCTGACGGTGTTCAAGGTGGACACCCGCTACGTGCAGGGGCGCACGGCGGCCGGCGGCTGGTCGCAGCAGCGGTTCGCCCGGCGGCGGGACAACCAGGCGAAGGCGGCCACCGGCGATGCGGTCGATCTGGCCGTACGCCTGCTGTTGCCGGCGGCCGGAACGCTCGCCGCGCTGGTGTGCGGCGGGGACCGGCGGGCGGTCGACGCGGTGCTGGCCGACCGCCGGCTCGCGCCGCTGGCCGGGCTGCGGTCCGAGCGCCTGCTCGACGTACCGGAACCCCGGCACGCGGTGCTCGTCGCGGCTGTCGCCGCCGCCCGCGCCGTCCACGTCCTCGTCCGCGACCCGGTGTAAGGAAGGGCCCCCTGTTATCGCTTTCCGCATAACAGGGGGCCCTTCTTAACGCCGCAGAGCGGGCCGCTCAGACGGATCCCTTGAAGGTGTCGCAGGTCTTCGGGTCGCCGCTGTCGTAGCCGCGGGTGAACCAGTCGCGGCGCTGCGCCGACGAGCCGTGGGTGAACTCGTCCTTGTTCACCGGCCGGTTCGCCCGCTCGGAGATGGCGTCGTCGCCGATCTTCTCGGCAGTGTCGACGCCCTGCTGGATGTCCTGTTCGGTGATGCTCGTGAAGATCTTCTGACCGCCCTCGTCCGCGGTTCCGGTGGCGTTCTTCGCCCAGGCGCCCGCGTAGCAGTCGGCCTGGAGTTCCAGCCGGACCGACAGGTCGTTGGCGTTGTCCGGGTCCCGCTGCTGCTGGCGACGCACCTGCTCGTTGGTGCCGAGCAGGTTCTGCACGTGGTGGCCGTACTCGTGGGCCAGCACGTACGGCTGCGCGAACTCGCCCTCGGCGCCGAGCTGGTCGGCGAGCACCCGGTAGAAGGTGAGGTCGATGTAGACCAGCGAGTCCGCCGGGCAGTAGAAGGGGCCGACGCCCGAGTCGGCCTGGCCGCAGGCGGTGTTGACGCCCTGGCTGAAGAAGACGGTGTCGGAGGCCTTGTACTGCTCGCCGAACGCCTGCGGCAGGGCCGTGCGCCAGTACGCCTGGATCGAGTTGACGTAGAGGGTGTTGCGGCATTCGAGCTTCTCGAGCGCGTTCTCGGCGGCGCACGTCTGCTCCAGCGACGTGTTGTCGCCCTGCTCGCCACCGCCGCCGTTGGTGGCCGCGTTCAGGCCGAAGCCGCCGCCGACGAGGGCCACCAGCACGGCGATGACGATGCCGACGATGCCGCCACGCCCCCCTCCGATGGGAATGGGAATCCCGCCCATCCCGCCGCCTCCGCCCGACCCGCGCCGGTCGTCCACCTGGCTGGTGTCGATCCGTGCATTCTCGTTCAGCTCCATATCTACCCCGATCGCCCGTGTGGTCCAGTTGTGGTGGTTGCGGTACCGGACGGGGTCCGGACGACGAATTCCGTACCCGATGATCTTGACTGGTAATCCGGCGGGGCGACGCCGCGGCGCCCGGTACACTTGTCGGGTGCTGCTCTGCGAAGGCTGAACCGCCCCGCGCCGACGGACCAACCGCGTCCGCCGGCGCTTTCGCGTGCCTGAGTCAGCCCTTCCAGACCCCGAGAGCGAGTCCGTCGAAATGATCACTGCCACCGGCCTGGAGCTCCGTGCCGGCGCTCGTATCCTGCTGTCCGACACCACGCTGCGGGTGCAGCCGGGCGACCGGATCGGCCTGGTCGGCCGCAACGGCGCCGGCAAGACCACCACGCTCAAGGTGCTCGCCGGGGAGGGGCAGCCGTACGCGGGCCAGATCGACCGCCGCAGCGCCATCGGCTATCTCCCGCAGGACCCGCGCACCGGCGACCTGGAGGCCACCGGCCGGGACCGGGTGCTCTCCGCGCGGGGTCTGGACGTGCTCATGGCCCAGATGAAGGAGATCGAGGCCAAGCTCGCCGAGGACGCCAGCGACAAGCTGGTCCGCCGCTATGGCGCCCTGGAGGACCAGTTCGCCTCCCTCGGCGGGTACGCCGCCGAGGCGGAAGCCGCCCGCATCTGCGCGAACCTCGGGCTGCCCGACCGGGCCCTCGCGCAGACCATCGGCACCCTCTCCGGCGGTCAGCGCCGCCGCATCGAGCTGGCCCGGATCCTGTTCCGCGACGCCGGCGAGAACGGCGGCGGCATCCTGCTGCTCGACGAGCCCACCAACCACCTCGACGCCGACTCGATCACCTGGTTGCGGGGATTCCTCGCCAACCACAGGGGCGGCCTGATCGTGATCTCCCACGACGGGTCGCTGCTGGAGTCGGTGGTCAACAAGGTCTGGTTCCTCGACGCCACCCGCTCGGTGGTCGACGTCTACAACCTCGGCTGGAAGGCGTACCTGGAGGCCCGCGAGACCGACGAGCGCCGCCGCCGTCGGGAGCGGGCCAACGCCGAGAAGAAGGCGGGCGCCCTGATGGCGCAGGCCGACAAGATGCGGGCCAAGGCCACCAAGACGGTCGCCGCGCAGAACATGGCCCGTCGGGCCGAGAAGCTGATCGCCGGCCTGGACGAGGTACGCGTCGCCGACAAGGTGGCCAAGGTGCGCTTCCCCAACCCCGCCCCCTGCGGCAAGACCCCGCTGACCGCCACCGGGCTGTCGAAGTCGTACGGGTCGCTGGAGATCTTCACCGACGTGAACGTCGCGGTCGACCGCGGTTCGCGGGTGGCGATCCTGGGGCTCAACGGCGCCGGAAAGACCACGCTGCTGCGGATGCTCGGTGGCCTGCTGAAGCCGGACACCGGCGGGGTGCACCCGGGCCACGGCCTGCGGCTGGGCTACTACGCCCAGGAGCACGAGACGCTGGACGTGGAGCGGACGATCCTGGAGCACATGCGCAGCGCCGCCTCGGACCAGACGGACACCGACCTGCGGAAGATCCTCGGCGCGTTCCTCTTCTCCGGCGAGGACGTGGACAAGCCCGCCGGGGTCCTCTCCGGTGGGGAGAAGACCCGGCTGGCGCTGGCCACCCTGGTCTGTTCCGGCGCGAACGTCCTGCTGCTCGACGAGCCCACGAACAACCTCGACCCGGTCAGCCGGGAGCAGGTGCTCGACGCGATCGCCCGCTACCCCGGTGCGATCGTGCTGGTCACCCACGACCCGGGCGCGGTCATGGCGCTCAAGCCGGACCGGGCCATCCTGCTTCCCGACGGCGACGAGGACGCCTGGAGCGACGACCTCCTGGAGCTGGTCGAGCTGGCCTGACCGCCGGCCACCGGTCGCGGGCCGGTCAGCCGGCCCGGTCGAGCAGGTGGCCGACCACGCCCGAGCTGACCAGGATCACCACGCCGATGGCGATGAAGATCGCCGGGACCAGCCAGTGGCCGGCCCGCTCGACCGCCCGGGTCACCCGCGGATGCCTGCCGAGCCAGGCCCCGGCGGCGCACCACAGGGCGACGAGTACGACGAACACGAGCACGAAGACCGCGCTGTCGGCCGGGCCGAGGGCCCGGAACACGGGAACGTAGACGGCGACGTTGTCCGCGCCGTTGGCGATCGTCACGCCGGCCACGCCGAGGGCCCCGGTCACCACCGCCGGGGCCTCGTCGTCGTCGGAGTGCCGCAGCGCGCGGACGCCCAGCGCGATCGGCAGCAGGCCGAGCAGGCCGGTCCACGGGTCGGGGACCACCAGCAGCCCGGCCGCGACGACCGCGCTGGCCAGGACGAGCGCGGCGATGCCGAGGTACTGCCCGGCGACGATCTCCCAGGTCCGGGGGCGGCCCGTGTTGCGGGCGGCGACGAAGAACAGCGTCAGGACGACGATGTCGTCGATGTCGGTGGCGGCGAAGACCAGGGCCGCGCCGGCCGCGGTGCCGAGCAGGTCGATCATGCGCGGAGCGTACGGTCCGGCGGGACCGGGGGCACGCACGGCCGACGGCGCGCTCGGTGGGGCCGGTCGGCGGGATCACGCTATCGGGAAGCTGACATTGCATAGCGTGTCGGTTGGCGAAGAGTTGATATCTGGCGCATGATCGTTCGAGACGGTCTAATAGGTGGGACCGTATCCGAACCGCACAGTCTGGGACGTGAGGACACAGCATGGCAGCCACCGGCACAGCCACCAGCACTGAGAAAGGTCGCCGGATCGTCGGAGCCGAGCGTCAGACGCTCGCCAAGGACCTGGTAAAGCGGTACACCTCGGGCGAGAGCATCCGGGCGCTCGCCGCCTCGACCGGACGATCCTACGGGTTCATCCACCGGGTGCTCACCGAGTCCGGGGTGCAGCTGCGGCAGCGCGGCGGCGCCCGGCGCCGCAAGAAGGCGTGATCCGCCCACCAGCGTCGTCCACCAGCGCCGCGCCCCGGGCCGCCCGGTGACCGCCGAGGCGACCGGGGTACGGCTGGAATGCGACGGGCCGGTCGCAACGGTCACGTTGTGTCGGCCCGACGTGCTCAATGCCCAGACCCCGGCGATGTGGCGGGCGATGAGCGAGTTCTCCCGGGATCTTCCGGGTGACGTACGCGTGGTGGTCGTCCGCGGCGAGGGGCGGGCGTTCTCCGCCGGCCTCGACCTGTCGGTGGCCGGTGCCTCCGGGCCGGGCTCCTTCGCCGAGCTCGCCACCCTGCCGGAGCAGGAGTGCGCCGACCGGATCGCCGAGTTCCAGGCCGGCTTCACCTGGCTGCACCGCCCGGACGTCATCTCGGTGGCCGCCGTGCAGGGGCACGCCATCGGTGCTGGCTTCCAGCTCGCGCTCGCCTGTGACCTGCGCGTCCTCGCCGAGGACGCCAAGTTCTCCATGGCCGAGGTCACGCTCGGGCTGGTGCCCGACCTGGCCGGCACCAAGCGCCTGGTCGACCTCGTCGGCTATTCGCGGGCCCTGGAGATCTGTGCGACCGGCCGTCGGATGGACGCCGCCGAGGCCGACCGGATCGGCCTGGCCACCCTGGTCGTGCCGCCCGCGGAGCTGGACGTCGCCGTCCGCGATCTCACCGCCGGCCTGCTGGCCGGTAATCGGGACGCCGTCGTGGAGATCAAGGCCCTGATCGCCGGCGCGACCGGTCGGTCCGCCGCCGAACAGCAGCGGGCCGAGCGGGAGGCGCAGACCCGCCGGCTGCGTGATCTGGCCGGTCGCGGAGAATAGTAAGGACCGTTCGGGAAGATCCGGGTTACGACCGAGGTTGTCACAGTGGTCGGGAGAATTGACCTGACGACTGCGGTCAGCCCGACCACCCGGAGGTGCGTGTGTCCAACCCGATGTCCGGCGGTGGCATGGCCAGTTGGAGCATGCTCCGGTCGATGCGCAACCGCGACGAGATCTCCTCCCACCGCCTGAAGCGCGGGGTCGCCCGGCGGATCGTGGCCTTCGCCCAGCCGTACCGCCGCGACATCCTGGTCTTCCTCGTGACGGTGGTGGTGGCCGCGATCATCGGTGTCGCCACCCCGGTGCTCGCCGGTGACGTCATCAACGGGATCAACCGGGGCGGCTCCGAGGCCGGCTCGCTGGTGGTCCGGCTCGCGCTGTTCATCGCCGCGCTGGCGGTGGCCGACGCCCTGCTGTCACTGGCCCAGCGGTGGTATTCGGCCCGCATCGGCGAGGGCATCATCCTCGACCTGCGCACCCGCGTCTACGACCACGTCCAGCGGATGCCGCTGCAGTTCTTCACCCGCACCCAGACCGGTGCGCTGGTCAGCCGGCTCAACAACGACGTGCTCGGCGCGCAGCGGGCGTTCACCTCGACGCTGTCCGGGGTCGTCAGCAACGTCATCCAGCTGGTGCTCACCGCCGCGGTGATGTTCACCCTCTCCTGGCAGATCACCGCCCTCTCGCTGGTGCTGCTGCCGATCTTCATCATCCCGGCCCGTCGCGTCGGCAAGCGGCTCGCCGAGATCACCCGCGAGTCGTACGACCTCGACGCGAAGATGAACGCGACGATGACCGAGCGGTTCAACGTCGCGGGCGCCCTGCTGGTCAAGCTCTTCGGCCGGCCCGACGTCGAGGCCCGCCGGTTCTTCGACCGGGCCGAGCGGGTCCGTGACATCGGCATCCAGTCCGCGATGTACTCGCGGACGTTCTTCGTCGCGATGCTGCTGGTCGCGTCGCTGGCCCAGGCGCTCACCTACGGCCTCGGCGGCTGGCTCGCGGTCACCGGCAACGTCAGCGCCGGCACGGTCGTGACGCTGGCGCTGCTGCTCACCCGGCTGTACGGCCCGCTCACCGCGCTGTCCAACGTCCGCGTGGACGTGATGAGCGCGCTGGTCTCCTTCGACCGGGTCTTCGAGGTGCTCGACCTGCGGCCCGGCATCGAGGAGAGGCCGGACGCCGTGCCGGTGCCCCGGGGCAGCGGCCGGGTCGAGTTCCGCGACGTGTTCTTCCGCTACCCGAGCGCCGCCGAGATCTCCCTCGCCAGCCTGGAGGAGGTCGCCGCGCTGGACCGTACGGTCAACGAGCCGGTGCTCAAGGGCGTCTCGTTCGGCGTCGAGCCCGGGCAGATGATCGCCCTGGTGGGCCCGTCCGGCGCCGGCAAGTCGACGCTGTCGATGCTGATCTCCCGGATCTACGACGTGACCGACGGGCAGGTGCTGGTCGGCGGCGTCGACGTACGGGACGCCACGTTGGACTCGTTGCGCGACGAGATCGGCGTCGTCACCCAGGACTCGCACCTGTTCCACGAGACGATCGCGGAGAACCTCCGCTACGCCAAGCCGGACGCCACCGACGACGAGATCTGGGCGGCGCTCGCGGGCGCGCAGGTCGCCGACCTGGTGCGCGCGCTGCCGGACGGCCTGGACACCACCGTCGGCGAGCGGGGCTACCGCTTCTCCGGCGGCGAGAAGCAGCGCATCGCGATCGCCCGCCTGCTGCTCAAGGCCCCGTCGATCGTCATCCTCGACGAGGCGACCGCCCACCTCGACTCGGAGAGCGAGGCGGCGGTGCAGCGGGCCCTGTCGGTGGCACTGACCGGTCGCACCGCGTTGGTCATCGCACACCGGCTCTCCACGGTGCGCGACGCCGACCAGATCCTCGTCCTCGACGAGGGGCGGATCGTCGAGCGGGGCCGGCACGACGAGCTGGTCGCGGTGGGCGGGCTCTACGCCGAGCTGTACCGCACCCAGTTCGCGGTCGCCGACTCGCCCACCCCGTACGCCGACGCGACCGGCCCGGAGCCGGTGACGCTGTCGATGCGCTCGTACATCCCGGACGACGCCCTGCCGCCGGCCGCGGCCAACTGACCGGTCACACGGTCGGCCCGCGCGTCTCACCCGGCGGTGGCGGCCGTCCGCAGCTCGCCGAACGCGGCGCCGAGGGTCTCCGGCGTGAAGTGGGCGTTCAGGCCACTCGGGTTCGGCAGGACCCAGAGCCGGGCACCGGCGAGCGGCTCCGGCTGCGGGCCGAAGGCCGCCTTCGGCCGGGCGAACCCGACGCGGTAGGCGGTCACCCCCACCACGGCGACCCACCGGGGCCGGTACCGCTCCACCTTTCCGGTGAGGATCCGCGCCCCGTCGACCAGCTCACCGGCGGTCAGCTCGTCGGCCCGGGCGCTGGCCCGGGCCACCATGTTGGTGATCCCCAGGCCGTACCCGGGCAGGTGGTCCTGCTCGCTGGGGTGAAGCAACCGGGGCGTGAACCCGCCCCGGTGCAGCGCCGGCCAGAACCGGTTGCCGGGGCGGGCGAAGTGCCACCCGGTCGCGGCCGACCACAGGCCGGGGTTGATGCCGACGAAGAGCACGTCCAGACCGGGCGCGATCACGTCGGGAAGGGTCCGCTCCGCCGCCGCGGCCAACTCCTCGCGGGTGGGCCGCGGGTACGCCCCGGCCGCGCGGCGCCGCTTTCCGGGGGCCGGGTCCGCCCCGACCATCACAGGCTCCGCAGTGCGCCACCGTCGACCGGGACGGTGATCCCGGTCAGGTAGCCGGCGGCGGGGGAGAGCACGAACGCGGCCACCGCGCCGAACTCCGCCGGCTCGCCGATCCGCCGCAGCGGGATGCCCGCCTCGGCCTCGGCGCGCGCCTGGTCGGGGTCGGCCGCGGCGGCGAACAACTGTTCGCTGCGGTCGGTCCGGATCCGCCCGGGCAACAGGCCAACGACGCGTACGCCCCGGGGGCCGTACTCGTCGGCGACGTCCTTCGCCACCCCGACCAGGCCGGGCCGCAGGCCGTTGGAGATACCCAGCCCGGGCACCGGGGAGCGCGCCGAGGTGGACAGCACCAGGCCGATCGCGCCGCCGTCGCCCTCGGCCAGGACACCGGCGACCGTCCGTACGACGCGGACGGTGCCGAGGAAGACCGTCTCGAACGACTCCCGCCACCGCGCGTCGTCGACGGACGCGGCGGTGCCCGCCGGGGGACCGCCCACCGAGACCAGCGCACCGTCGAGCCGGCCGAAGTGGTGCCGCGCCGCCGCCACGAGCCGCTCCGGTGCCTCCGGGTCGGCCAGGTCGGCGGTGAGTCCCACGGCGTGCTCCGGCCCGCCGAGGTCCCGCGCGGCGGCGGCCACCGCGTCGGCGTCCCGGGCGGAGAGCACCACCTTCGCCCCGTCGTCCACGAGGCAGCGCGCGGTGGCGAACCCCAGCCCCCGGGAGGCCCCGGTCAGGACGTACACCCGGTCGGTCAGTCCGAGATCCATGCCGTCGATCCTGCCGCACCCGCCCGGTGCCGGCATCCCCCGCCCCCGCCCCCGCCCCCGCCCCCGCCCCCGCGATCATGCACTTCCTGCCCAGTCAAACAGGGGCAGAAAGGACGAAGCAGCGACCGAAAGTGCAAGATCGCGGGAGTGGGGGAGTGGGAGTGGGGGGAGTGGGAGGGGGTGGGGGTGGGGTTAGCGGGGGGCGGGGCGGAGGAGGTGTGTGTGGCCGGCGAACTGGACGGCTACGGCGCCGTTGGCGCGTCCCCAGGCCGGTAGTCGGCGGTGGCGCGGCGGTCGGTGCCCGTCGTAGCGGTCGGTGGCCTCGCGCACGGCCAGCTCCTCGGCGCCCAGCGGCGGCAACGTCCCCTGGTCGCGCAGCTCCCGGGCCAGGTCCCAGCCGTCGCGCAGCGATCCGGCGGTGGGCCGCCCGGCCGCCCACCGGGCAAAGGTGCGGAACCAGTCGGCACCCAGACCGGCGGCGAGCAGCGGCCAGTGCCGGGCCACGTCCCCGGCGCGTTTGCGCAGCAGGGCGGCCCGGGCGGCAGCCAGCGCCGTCGGGTCGAAGCCGGACGGGTCCGGTTCGCCGGCGACCAGCGCCGCCACCAGCTCGGCCTGCCGGGCGGCCAGGTCGCCGCTCATGTCACCACCGGGTACCCGGACACCCGGGCGAGAACGTCCAGCTCGGCGCGGAGCTCCGGCGCGGGCGGGTAGTCCCCGTCCCGCTCCAGCAGCAGCGCCGGCGGGCGGTGCCGGGCGCACAGGCCGCCCAGCAGGTCGAGCACCGGCGACGGGACCGGGTCGGTGTGCGTGTCGTGGTAGAACCCGCCGTGCTCGGAGCCGCCCGCGACGTGCAGGTACGCGACCCGGTCCAGCGGCAGCCGATCGAGCAGGGCGACCGGGTCGGTGCCCCGGTTGCGCGCGTTGGCGTACACGTTGGCCACGTCGAGCAGCAGCAGGGCGCCGGTGCGGTCGAGGATCTCGGTGAGGAACGCGGCCTCGTCCAGCTCGTCGTCGGGCCAGTCGAAGAGCGCCGCGATCGGCTCCAGCGCGATCGGCACCGGCAGCTGCGCCTGCGCCCGGGCCACGTTGGCGCAGACCGCGTCGACCGCCGCCCGGCTGCGGGGCAGCGGCAGCAGGTGGCCGGCCTCCCGGCCGCCGGCGCGGACGAAGGCGATGTGCTCGCTGACCAGCGGGGCGTCCACCTGGTGCGCCACCGAAGCGAGGTGCGCGACGCGAGCCGGGTCGACCGGCTCGGCGCCGCCGAGGGAGAGCCGCACCCCGTGCGGTACGACGGTGACGTCCCGCTCCCGCAGGGCCGCCAGCCCGTCCGGGAGCGGCCCGCCGGCGGGCACCGACTCGGCCACCACCTCGACGAAGCGCAGGCCCGGCAGGTCGGCGACGAAGCCAGCGATCTCCGGTCGCCAGCCGATGCCCACCCCGGACGGGCCGATCACCCGCCGCACCCGCCGCCCCCGCCGCAGCCCCCGCCGCCACCGCCTCCGTCGGAGCCGCCGCTGCAGGAGCTGCCGCCGCCGCAGCCGGACGAGCCGCCCGCGCCGCTCGCCGCCTGCCGCTGGATCTCGGCCTGCTCGGCGAAGGTCGGGTCGAGGGCCCACAGTGACGCGGCACCGAAGAGGGCCACGCCCATCGCGGCGCCCGCCGGGCCGTACGTGGCGTAGGCCGGGGAGGACGCCGGGGCGAGGTGGGCGTTGCGGCGGCGCAGGTCGCGCAGCACGGCATCGGCCGCGCGGGTGCGCCACGGCACCCGCCTCAACAGGGCCGCCGCGACGGCCACGGCGACGAGCGCGAGCAGCAGGAACCCGACCGGCCGACCGCTGGCCAGCCCGACGAGGACCCGGACCACGCCGAGCCCCAACAGGCCGAACAGCAACACCGACCCTTGCCGGGCGGCGGAGCGCTGCTCCGGGGCGAGCGCGAGACCCTGCCGCTGGAGACCCTCCCGCAGCTCCGCGAGGGCGCGGCCGACCCACTCGTCCCGGACCACCTCCCGGGAGTGCAGGTTGCGCCGGGCGGCGTGGTAGACCGCCTGGTCCAGAGGCGTCACCCCGGTGGGCAACTGCGCGCCGACGGCCAGCCGCCGGTCGGGGCGTACGCCGACCACTCCGCTGCTTCGCAGGCCACCGAGGGAGGCCAGGACGGCGAACAGGTCACCGCCGTTGAGGTACGCGGCCTGCTGCGGACCGAGCTGGTCGGCCGCCAGGACGCGCTGACCGGAGAGGATCCGGGACCGGTGGACGAGAGTGCCGACGACGACCACCACGGCGGCCAGCAGGTAGAGGCCGACGAAGACGGGACCGGGGATGCCCCACGTGTCGCCCGGGGCGGCGAGGACGGTCATGACTGCTCCTGTCGGACGAAGAGGAACGCCGCCTCATTGTGGAGCCGCGCCGCCACCGGTGAACCGGCCCGGAGGCCGAGTTACCAACCCGAGACGTGGTACGCCGTCAGCGACGGCGGACCGCCTCCTCGACGAGGTCGAGCACCGGACCGAGGTCGCCGGCCGGGCGGCCCATCGCGAGGTGCAGCACCAGGCCGTCGTAGGCGAGTTCGAGGAACTGCGCCAGCACCGCGATGGGTACGTCCTCGCGCAGGACGCCCGCGTCCCGCTGGCGGGCCAACCGGTCCCGGGTCGCCTCGGCGATCGCGGCCGACCGCTCCGTCCACCGCCGGGCGAACGCCGGGTCGGTCCGGAGCCGGCGGGAGACCTCCAACTGGCTGCCGAGCCAGCCGGTGGTGTCCGGCGACATCGCCCGGGCCAGCAGGTCCCGCATGACCTGGACCAGACCGTTGCGGGCGACCGTCTCCACCATGGCGGCGGCGTCGTCCTCGGCGACCGCGAGGAAGAGCGAGTCCTTGTCGCGGAAGTGGTGGAAGATCGCGCCCCGGGACAGGCCGGTCGCCTCTTCGAGCCGGCGTACCGTGGCGCCCTCGTAGCCGTGCCGGGCGAAGCACGCCCGCGCCGCGGCCAGGATCTCCTGGCGGCGCGCGTCGAGCTGGTCCTGACTTACTCTGGGCACGGGTCGATCGTGTCAGGTGACAACCGGTCACGCAAACCGTACGTACGGCTTGTAGCCGACCCGCGACGATCATCCTGGCCGGCGCCGTCCGGTTAGGATCGCCCCGTGCCGCCGCCCCCCGCCGCAGTCCCCGCCGCGCCCCTGACCGTCGCCGCCGTCCAGGCCGAGCCGGTCCCCGGTGACCTGGCCGCCAACGCGCTCGCCGCCGCCCGCCTCGTCCGCCGGGCCGCCGACCGGGGCGCCCGGGTGACCGTACTGCCCGAGCTGTTCCTGCCCGCGTACCATCCGCCGACCCTCGCCGCGGACCCGGCCGGCACCGACGTGGCGGCCGACCACGACGGGCGTGTGGACGACCCCCGGCTCGCGCCGCTGTGCGCGGCGGCCCGCGACGGGAGCACGGCGGTGGTGGTCGGGGCGGCGGTCCGTCACCCGGACAGCCGGCGAACGATCTCGTCCCTGCTGGTCGACCCGACCGGAGCGGTCCGGGTCGCCTACGACAAGCAGCAGCTCTGGGGCGGTGAGCGGGAGCTGTTCCACCCCGGCGACCGGGGTGCCACCCTGCTCGTCGGCGATTGGCGGCTCGGCCTGGGCATCTGCTACGACGGCTGCTTCCCGGAGCACGGTCGGGCCGCCGCCGACGACGGGGCCCACGGGTACCTGTGCCCGAGCGGCTACCTCGCCGGCTCCGAGCACCGCCGCGACCTCTACTACGCCGCCCGCGCCCTGGACAACACGATGTACGTGGTGTTCGCCAACGCGGTCGGCGGCACCGACCCGTGGCGGTTCAACGGTGGCGCGGCGGTGTACGACCCCGAGGGCCGGCCGCTGGCCCGTGCGGCGGACGACGGCGAGGATGTGCTGGTCGTCGCGCTCGACCCGGCATCGCTCGCGGCGACCCGGGCGGCCCACGCCATGCTCCTCGACCGCCTTGCCGACCAGGGCCTCACCCGTTCGGCACTGGCGATCTGAACGGACGGTGGTGGGGCCTACGCCCTGTCGGCCGGACACCGGAGTCCCGTAAGGTGCGCGAGTGCCGCTGCTCCTGCTCGACCTGGACAACACCCTGCTCGACCGGGCCGGGCCGTTCCGCGCCTGGGGCGAGCGGTTCCTGTCCGACATCGGCGCGCCGCCCACCGACATCGACTGGCTGCTCTCGGTCGACGCGGACGGGCTGACCAACCGGTGGGACGTCGCGGACGCCATCCGGGACCGGTACGCGTTGCGGATCCCGTCCATCGACCTGGTCGAGGAACTGCACGACGGCGTGGTGACGAACACCCGGCTGGACCCGCTGGTCGCCTGTGCCCTGCGGATCGTCGACGACGCCGGCTGGGTGCCGGTGGTGGTCACCAACGGCTCGCTGCGCCAGCAGGACGCCAAGATCCGGCAGACCGGGCTGGACCGCTACGTCGCCGACTGGGTGATCTCCGAGGAGGCCGGGGTCAGCAAGCCCAACCCGCGGATCTTCGCCCTTGCCGCCCAGCGGGTGCGGATGCCGCTGCGCGGCGCCTGGGTCGTTGGTGACAGCCCGGAGGCGGACATCGGCGGTGCCGCGGCGGTCGGCCTGCCCAGCGTGTGGCTGCACCGGGGCAGGCCGTGGACCGACACGCGGTTCTCGCCCACCCGCACCGTCGACGGCGTGATCGCCGCCGTCGCCACCGTGCTCGGCGCCTGAGCGCCCGCCGGGCCGCCCCGCCCGCCGGGCCGTCCCGCCCGCCGGGCCGTCCCGCCCGCCGGGCCGTCCCGCCCGCCGGGCCGCGCGGGCCTGCCGGTCGGCCGCCCGGCGGGTCGTAATTCGGTTGACCGCCGGGCCGGCGGGTCGAGAGCATGGTCGGCGCAACGTGCACACCGGGCGAGCGCCCGGTCGAGGAGAGGGGGTCGGTCATGGCCGTCTTCGCAGGTCGTACCCACCTGCCTCCATCAGCCTCGAACAAGGGATCACACCCGCAGTGCGCGACCACGACCTTCCGGCGCCCGAGCGCCGCACCCGCGGCAAGCGCCGCTTCGACGACGACGAACCGCAGTTCCTGAAGCGCGGGCCGGCCCAGCCGTCCCTGGCCGACCCCGACGACGAACCCGATCCGGACACCGGGGAGCGCTGGTCGTCCTGGGACGACGCCGTCCACGGTCCGGAGCCCCACCCGGACTGGCTGGTCACCGAGCTGGCCGCGAAGGACACCGAACTGGGTGTGCTCAAGACCGGCAAGGAGGCCGACGTCCACCTCGTCCGCCGGGCCGTCCCCGGCGCCGACCGGTCCTGCCTGCTGGCCGTCAAACGGTACCGGGACGCCCAGCACCGGCTGTTCCACCGGGACGCCGGCTACCTGGAGGGGCGCCGGGTCCGCCGGTCGCGCGAGAACCGGGCGATGGCCGGCCGGACGGCCTTCGGCCGGGAGATGATCGCCGGGCAGTGGGCGGCGGCCGAGTTCGCCGCGCTGGCCCGGCTCTGGGAGATCGGCTCCCGGTACGGCACGATCACCGTCCCGTACCCGGTGCAGGTGCGCGGTACCGAGCTGATGCTGGAGTTCCTCGGTGACGCCGAGGAGGGGACCGCGGCGCCCCGGCTGGCGCAGCTGCGGCCCGGGCCGGACGAGGTGCGGGACCTCTGGCAGCAGTTGCTCGACGCGCTGGTGGTGCTCTCCCGCGCCGGCTACGCCCACGGTGACCTGTCCCCGTACAACCTGCTCGTGCACGCGGGCCGGCTGGTGCTCATCGACCTGCCGCAGGTGGTCGACCTGGTGGCCAACCCGCAGGGGCCGGAGTTCCTGGCCCGTGACGTGCGGGTGGTCGCCACCTGGTTCGCGGGCCGGGGGCTCCCGGCCTCCGTCGCAGATCCGACGGCGCTGACCGAGCTGCTGCTGCGGGAGGCGGGAATCCGCTGACGTGCGTGTCCCGGGCGGCCCCTCGGCCGCCCGGGACGCCCGTCACTGGAGGTAGCGCTCGACCTCGGGCTTGGGGCGTACGCCCTGGGCGTCGGGGTCGCCGTGGGTCTGCCGGGCGGCCCGCCGCCGGCGCAGCAGGTCCCAGCACTGGTCCAGGGATTCCTCCAGCGCGCGGAGCCGCTCGCGGGCGTCGTCGTCGGTGCCCGTCTCGTGGGCCTGCGCGTCGGCACGCAGCCGGTGCTCCTCGTCGACCAGCTCGGAGATCCGGTTCAGGATGGTCTTGTCGTCCATGCCCCTGAGCCTGGCACAGGGTGCCCCGGTGCGTCGCGTGTTGCGAGGCGAGGGACTGCTGTGGCGACGCAACGCAAAGGCGGCACGCACGCTCTCAGGCTGAAATGGCCGTGGCGGCGGGCACCACCGCACTGGTGGGCGCGGCGAGGGTCCGTACGTGTTCGACGAGGGCGATGAGGATGCGCTTGCTGGATTCACGGTCGCGGGCGTCACACAGCAGCACGGGCGTACCCGGGTCCAGGTCGAGGGCTTGCCTCACCTGCTCGATGGTGTATTGCCGTGCGCCGTCGAAGCAGTTGACCGCCACGACGAACGGGGTGCCACGGTTCTCGAAATAGTCAAGCGAGGGGAAGCAGTCGGCGAGGCGCCGGGTGTCGGCGAGGACGACGGCTCCGAGTGCACCGAGGGCGAGTTCGTCCCAGAGAAAGGCGAAGCGGTTCTGGCCGGGCGTGCCGAACAGGTACAGGGTCAGATCCTCGCTGATGGTGATGCGTCCGAAGTCCATCATGACGGTGGTGGTGCTCTTCTCCCCGACGCCGGAGGTGTCGTCGACGCCGATGCCGCGCTCGGAGAGGTCTTCCTCGGTGGTCAGGACGCGGGTCTCGCTCACCGATCCCACAAGGGTTGTCTTGCCGACGCCGAAGCCGCCGGCGACGAGGATTTTGACGGCCGTGGGCATGCGATGGCCAGGGTCGTCAGAGCGCTCGGAGCCCATTGAGGACATCCTCCAGGGTGCGGTTGTCGTGGGTGATCGGTCGGGGCGCGGGTTCCCGTACCTCGATGAGCCTGTGGACGACGAGGTCTCCCAGGAGCACCCGAACGGTTCCGAGCGGGAGGTCCAGGCAGGCGGAGACCTCAGCGACGGACATGATCCTGCGGCACAGCGTGAGGATGCTGAGGTGCTCGGGGGCGAGGCCGTGCAGCTGGTCATGGGACTGCTGGGTGGTCTTGATCAGGGAGATGAGGTCGAAGCGGCCAGCGACTGGTCGTGCGCGGCCGTGGGTGACGGCGTAGGGACGCACGACGGGTCCTGGATCGTCGTCGACCGGTGTGGGGCCTGTGGTCACGCTCGCCTACTTTCCCGGGCCGGCGCCGTTGGACCGCGTGGGTGCGGTGAGGTGACGTCCGGCCTGCTTGACGAGTCTCGCCATCTCGAAGGCGATGAGACCCAGGTCGGCGTTCTCGGTGGCGAGTACGCTCAGCGAGGCGCCCGAGCCAGCAGCGGTCACGAACAGGTACGTCGACTGCATCTCGATGATGGTCTGCTGGACCGGTCCTCCACCGAAGCGGCTGCTGGCACCTCGGGCGAGGCTCTGGACGCCGGAGGCGAGCGCGGCGAGGTGCTCGGCGTCGTCGCGGCTCATGCTGCTGGAGAAGGCCAGGAGCAGCCCGTCGTTGGACAGCACGATCGCCTTGTCGACTTCTCCTACCCGGGCCACCAGCTCGTTGAGCAGCCAGGCCAGGTCGGTGTTCACCGCGTTCGTCATGGGCACGTCTCTTTCGGGGGGTGGGGTCAGTTGCCGGGGGCGGTGGGCGTGGCCTCGCCGTCGTGGTCGTCGTCCGCGCCGGCGGCTCGGCCTCTGCGCGTGCCGTCCTGGAAGGCGGCCATCTTCCGGCGGACCACCTCGGGGTCCCGCTCGGGAACTGGCGCCGGCTGCGGTGTGGGGGACTCGGTGGCTTGGGATGCGCGGCGGACGCGCTGCGGCAGGCCAACGTCGGTGACGTCGCTGGCCGTGGCGGAGGGCGCGCCCACCATTGGCCCGGGGGTGGTGGACGCCGGGCGCCGCGGGGTCGGGACCACTGCGGTGGACGGCTGTGCCGGGCCCTGGTCGGCGTCGGCGACGGATTGCCGTGCACCGACGACGGCAAGAGCCTGTGTGTCCGCCTGCGGACCGCGCAGGGCGGCGTCTGCGCCGGCTGCTTGCGGATCGGTGACAAGGTCGCTGGGGATGAGCACCACCGCGATGGTGCCGCCGTACGCCGATTCCTTCAGGCTCACGCGTACGCCGAGGCGCGACGCGAGACGCGCAACGACGAACAGCCCGAGCTGTGGATTGTCGGACACGCGGAAGCCCTCCGGGGTACCCAGCCGGGCGTTTGCCGCGGCGAGATCCTCGGGGTCCATGCCGAGACCGCGGTCCTCGACTTCGATGGCGTAGCCGTGGGCGACCAGTTGACCGGTGACGCGGACGGGTGTGGTGGGCGGGGAGAAGGACAGTGCGTTCTCGATCAGCTCAGCGAGCAGGTGGGTGGCGTCGGCGACGGCGCGGCCGGCAAGAGCCGCGTCGGCCATGGGGAGGACGGAGACGCGGGTGTAGTCCTCGACCTCGGCGACGGCTCCGCGTACCACGTCGAGGATCGGGATGTCACGCTTCCAGGTTCGCGGCGAGGTGGCGCCGGTGAGAACGATCAGGTTCTCCGCGTTGCGACGCATCCGGGTGGCGAGGTGGTCCACGTCGAACAGACGCTCCAGCGTCGTGGCGTCGTCCTCCTTGCGCTGCATCTCGGTCAGCAAGGTGAGCTGCCGGTGCACGAGCCCTTGGGTGCGGCGGGAGATGTTGAGGAACATCGCGCTGACGTCGCGACGCAACTCAGCCTGCCCGACAGCGGCCCGGATGGCGGTGTGCTGCACGTCGTTGAACGCGCCGCCGACCTGGCCGAGCTCGTCGCGGCCGTAGTCGAGGTCCGGCGCTTCGGCGTGTACGTCGACGCGCTCGCCCCGACTGAGTCGCTCGACCACGGTGGGCAGCTTGTCGGATGCCAGGTCACCTGCGTCTCGACGGAGGCGGTCCATACGCCGGACGAGGTGCCGGGAGGCCAGCAGCGACGCCCAGACCATCAGTGCGCCGAGGCCGGTGGCGAACAGCAGGCGGAGCACGACGCCGGCGACCACGGGGATGGCGGCGGCGACCAGTGCGTCGCCCCGAGCGAGGATCAGGTCGTTGACCCCGTCACGTGCCGCCTGGGAGGCGCGTTGCCAGTCCGCGACGGTCAGACGGGCGGCGCTGGTCGGACCGGCCTCGATGACCTGGTCCTCGTAGCGTTGCAGGCGCCCGAAGGTGTCTCCGGTGGTGAGCTGGCGCAGCGCGGCCTGGTCGTCGGCGGGCAGCCTGGGTCCGGTGTCCCGGACGAGGAACCGGTAGGTGCCGACCAGTTTGGTGAACTCGGCGTGCTCGGCGGGGCTGAGCCGCCCGGCGGTGAGTGCTCCCGTCACCAGGGCGTCCTGCTGGGACATGACCTCCCATGCGCGCTTGAGGTCGATCAGGTTCGCGGTGGTGTTGGCGATCTGCTCGTCGTCGAGCTTGCCGAGGGAGCTCCACACCCGGAAGATGCTGTCGATGACGGTGGTGTAGCCGGCGATCGCGGTGGCGCGGTCCACGGTCACGCCGTCGATCGGCTTGCGGGTGTTGTCCAGTTGCTCCAGCTGCGCCACGGTGTCCTGGACGAGCTTGTCGGTCTCGTCGCTACCAGCGAGGCGCGCCTGCCAGCGTCGGGACTGCTCGACGAAGGTGGCCACCGCGGTGTCGGTGGCCTTGCGCGTCTCCTCCAGGGCGGCCCGGTCACGTACGGCGCTGCCGAGATAGACGACGCTGGCCCGCCGCTCCTGCTGGAGGGTGGCGATCAGCGGCTCGCTGGGCTCGTAGACCTTGGCGTTGAGTTCGTTGACGCCGAGCATGTTCGCCCCGTCCCGCAGGGTCATCCACGCGGCGAACGCCCACAGCAACACCAGAGCGGTGACCAGGAAAGCGACCTGCCTGCGCAGGGTGATTGTGCGGGAGCCCATCACACCGTCCCCGGGAAGATAATCTGCCGGATCGCTCGCTTGGCCGGCTCCCGCTGCTGAGAGTGGCTGCCCGTGAGCGCGCAGAAACGTTAGCAGCGCCCGTTGCGCCCCTCAAGGTCGTCACGATCGAACGTCGTCGAAACGTCTTTCTCGGCGCGGCTGCGGCGGCACCAGCGCGCGCTTCACAAGCGCGGCCGGCAGTTCTCGTGAAACACGCCCTAAGCCCGAGCCATCTGGTAGGTCACGTCGGTCAGTTCCTGCGAACGGGCCCACAGCGCCTGCTGCAACGCCTCGTCCCGGGCGCGCGGGCCCAGGTCCACGCGGACGGGATGCCCGGTCAGACCCTGCCAGCCGTCCGGGCCGTACACGTCACCGCCACGGACGTCCGGATCGGCGGCGGCCCGCACCGTGGGCAGGGCCGCTGAGGCGATGTCGTGGGTGAGCCATGTGGTGCACCACTGTGTCTCCGGGCGGGCGAGCAGTCTCATCCACAGGGGGCCGTCACGGGTGATGTCGGTGCGCGCTCCCCCGGGGTGTGCGGCGACGGAGATCACCGGGGCCTGGGCGGCCTCCAGTTGCTGCTGCATCCGGTGCATCGTGAGCAGGTTCGCCAGCTTGCTGTCGCTGTAGGCCTGGAAGGCGCGGTAGCGGCGCGTCCGCCACTGCAGGTCGTCGAAGTCGATCGAACCTCTGCGCTGGGACAGGCTGCTGACCCACACCACGCGGGCGGACGGTGCGGCCAGCAGGAGCGGCATCAGGCGGCCGGTCAGCGCGAAGTGTCCGAGGTGGTTGATGCCGATGTGCTGTTCGAAGTCGTCGGCGGTCCGTCGTGGCGGACCGACCAGGGTCATCACGCCAGCGTTGTTGATCAGGACGTCGAGGTGGTCATGGCAGCGCGCAAGGGCTTCGGCGGCGGCGCTGACGGATGCGAGTGACGCCAGGTCGACGTGCAGGACGCTCACCGATCCGGTCGGTGCCGCCGCGGTGATGGCGACGGCGGCCGCTTCGGCTCTGGTCTGGTCTCGGCAGGCCAGCACCACCGAGGCACCTCGTCGCGCGAGAGCGGTGGCGGTGGCTCTGCCGATGCCGGTGTTCGCGCCGGTGATCAGTACCGTCTTTCCGCTGAGGTCCGGGATCTGGTCGATCCACCAACGCGGCGTAGTGAGCTCGCTTCGCACCCGGCCAGCCTATGGCGTCCGACCGCCGTGAGACACCCGTGAGGTGTGGCGGCACCCCATGCGGGCCTGGGCAGAACGAGAAGAACTGGTGAAGTGTGTCCACAGAGATCAGAGCTTGGCGTGAGCGTCCTCGTCGCGCCTGCGACACCGGTGAGTGACCAGGTGGCCACCGTTTCCGGTCAAATCCCGGCTGAATCCAACCGAGCGTCAAATAGACCGACGTCTATGAAACTCTCCGCAATGGCAAGACCTCTGACTGTGATGTTCGTCTCACTCGACACCGGTTCGTGGAAGATCCACCATGTGGAGAGCAGTTGATCGGACCACCTGAAATGCACACCGTGTCCGTAGGGCGCAGCGCTGGCGTCGGTCTCCAGTGGATCGGCGAGGCGAGGCTACGACCCCGAAGGGAATCACGTATTCGGATCGAGGTGCAGCCGCCCGGCGACCCGACAGGGAGATTTGATGACCGGTTCGTCTCTCTTCGACCATCTTGCTCGGCAGCTGACGGGCTTGTGCGAGGTTGCGCAGACGCGGTCCGACGAGCCGCTACACCTTCTGGGTGACCTGCTCGGACCTACCGGAGCGCGCCCGCTTTCCGCCGCCCCCGCCTGGCCGTCCAACGTTGCGGACGACCACACGCCAGTGGAGTTCTCCATCGCCTGCAACGCTGGCGAACCGCCCACGCTGCGCATTCTGGGTGAGGCGCTGGGGTCCCCGCCGGACGCGATGTCCAACCAGACCGCCGCGCACAGGTTTCTCAGCGCGCGGCCGAGCCGTTCGGGCATTTCGCTGTCCCGGTTGGCAGCGGTTCAGGGCCTGTTCGCCACCGACCGGCCGCTGGGCGACTACACGCTCTGGCACAGCCTGGTGTTCCGAAGTGGACGGCGGCCCGAGTTCAAGGTCTATCTCAATCCGGAGGTTCGCGGGATCCAGCGGGCACCCGACCTGGTCGCCGAGGCGCTACGCCGGCTGGGGCTCGGCGCGGCGTACGGGTCCATTCTCGACCACGCTGTCCGTCCGGGTGAACTGGGACGGCGGGACCGGTTGACATTCTTCGCGGTGGACCTCCATGACGGACCGCACGCGCGCGTCAAGGTCTACCTCACCCATCACGACGCCAGTACGACGGACGTGGCCAGGGCGGCAGGCGCTGTCGACGGTATCGACGCCGAGGACATCGCGTCGTTCTGCACCGCGGCCGGGGGCGGGCGACGCCACTTCGGTGGGCTGCCGCTCGTCGGTAGCTACACCTTCACCAGCGAGACGAAGAAGCCGGTCGGATACAGCGTCTACGTGCCGATCCGCGGCTACGTCAACGACGACCAGGAGGCTCGTGAACGGGTGGCGCCGCTCCTGGCCCGGTACGGCTTCGACAGCGCTCTGCTCGATCGCGCGATCGCTGCGGTGACGGACCGACCGCTGCGCGATGGTGTCGGGCTCATCGCCCATGTCTCGCTGCGGCTGGGTCCGCCCCGGCCGGGAGTCACCGTCTACCTGTCCGCGGAGGCGTACCAGGTGAGTCCGCCGCGGGAAGGGCAACTGGATGCCACCCCGGGCCGCATGAACGCCGCGGCCGACCCCGCCGCAGTCTGATCCCCGAGCAAGGAGCTTGTGCCCATGGACGCGCCCCCGATCTTGCCGCCGTACCGCATCAAGGTGGTGGAGCCGATCCCGTTCCTGACCGCGGAGGATCGTCGCCGGGCCCTCGCCGAGGCTGGCTACAACCCGTTCAACCTGCGGGCCGACCAGATCACCGTCGACCTACTGTCCGACTCGGGCACCGGCGCCACCTCCGCCGCTCAGGAGGCCGCCGCCGCGGTCGGCGACGAGTCGTACGCGGGTGCGCGATCGTGGTTCCGGTTCTGCCACGAGCTCCGCGAGTTGACCGAGTATCCGCATATCCTTCCCGTGCACCAGGGCCGGGCCGGCGAGCGGATCCTGTTCACCAGCCTGCTGAAGCCCGGCCAGATCTGCGTCAGCAACACCCATTTCGACACGACGCACGCCAACGTCAAGCTCGTCGGAGCCGAGGCGGTGGACCTGCCGTGTCCAGAGGCCGCCGACCTGGACAGCCACGCACCGTTCAAGGGCAACATCGACCTGGACGCCCTGGAGAAACTCCTGACCGGGCCCGACGGGCACCGGGTCGGTCTGGTGCTGATGACCATCACCAACAATGGTCTCGGCGCGCAGCCGGTGTCCATGGCGAATCTCACCGCTGTCAGGGACCTGTGCCGGCGGCACGAGAAGCCGTTCTTCCTGGACGCGGCACGGTTCGCGGAGAACGCGTGGCTGGTCGGTCAGCGTGAGCCGGAGTACCGCGACTGGACCCCACGGGAGATCGCCACCCGGGCGTTCCAACTCGCCGACGGTTGTGTCGTGAGCTTGAAGAAGGACGGCCTGTCGGCGATCGGCGGGTTCCTCGGGTTGCGTGACGACGGCCTGCACGCCGCCTGCGAGGCCAACCTGATCGCCACCGAAGGCTTCTCCACCTACGGCGGACTGGCGGGCCACGACCTTGAGCGGCTCGCCCAGGGGCTACGGGAGGTGCTCGACCCCGCCTACCTGCGGGCCCGGGCCGCCTCGACCGCGCGACTGGCCCAGATGATCAACGACGCCGGCGTGGACACCGTCCAGCCGGCCGGCATTCATGCCCTCTACCTCAACGCCGGCCGCCTGCTGCCGCACCTGTCTCCGGGTGAGTTTCCGGGGCATGCCCTCGGCTGCCAGCTCTACCTCGACGGCGGGATCCGGTGTGCCGAACTCGGATCGCTGTACCTGGGTGGCATGAACGACGAGCACCGTCTGGTGACTCCCGCACCGTTCGAGTTGGTGCGGCTGGCCATTCCTCGCAGGGTCTACACCGACACCCACTTCGAGTACGTCGCCGCCGTGCTGGCCGACATCGCGAAGAACCCGGAGCGGGTGCGTGGCTACCGGGTCGTCTCGTCGCCGCCTCTGTTGCGTCACTTCAAGGTGCGACTGGCGCCGGCCGACGAGAAGGATGTCGAGTAGGGGCCACGAGGCCGACGACGGCCGGCCCCGGGCTGGATGCGCCGATGCGTGGCGTGTCCAGCCCGAAGCGTCAACGACGTCAGCCGGCGACCGGCAGGCGGCTGAGGGCATGCTGGACAAGCTCGATCAGTGCCCGCTTGCTGGAGGACCGGTCTCGCGCGTCGCACCACAACAACGGAATTCCGGGATCGAGCCGCAACGCGGCCCGGATCTCCTCCGAGTTGTAGAGGCACTGACCGAAGAACCTGTTGACGGCGACGACGAACGGAATCTTGCGCCGTTCGAAGTAGTCGATGGCAGGAAAGCTGCTGTCCAGGCGGCGAGTGTCGATGAGCACGATCGCGCCCACCGCGCCCTGCGCCAGTTCGTCCCAGACGAACCAGAAGCGGTCCTGCCCCGGTGTACCGAACAGGTAGAGCACCACGTCGGGGGTGATGGTGATGCGTCCGAAGTCCAGTGCGACAGTGGTCTTCTTCTTGTTCTCGACGCCCGTCACGTCGTCCACGCCGACGCTGGCCTGGGTCAGGACCTCTTCCGTGGTCAATGGCGGAATCTCGCTCACCGACCCGACCAAGGTGGTCTTGCCGGTACCGAACCCGCCAGCCACAACGACCTTGACCGATGTCCGATCCACGTTACGTATCCCTCTTCACTAAAGTCTCTCAAGGCCGGCAAGGACCGTCTCCAGCAGCTTACGGTCGGCGACCGTCCGCTGGGCGGGGGAGCCGATCACCAGGAGTCCCTGCTCGAGGAGCACGTCGACCATGACTTTGGTGATGGTGAGCGGGCGGTGCAGATACGCCCCGATCTCGGCGACGGACATCCAGCGCCGGTGACACAGCCGGAGAATGTCCGCGTACTCCGGTTCGAGACGCATCGACTCGTTGGGCATGGCGATGACCTGGGTGGCCAGGTCCAAGGCCGTGTTACGGGGACTCGTACGACCGTTGACGAGGATGTAGAGGGGGACGAGCCCGCCTACCGCCTCGTCGTCGGCGTCCCCGATGTCATGCATGGCCCGTCCCCGGCTGGCCGTTGGACGGCACCGGGGTTCGCGCCTCGGAACCGAGGTACTCGCCGATGCGGGTCACCATGCGACCCATCTCGTAGGCGACGGTTCCCATGTCGACCGACTGCTCGCAGAGCACGGCCAACCGGGCGTTCTTACCGGCCTCGGCCACGAACAGGGTTCGCTTCCGATACTCGATGATGACCTGCTGAACGGAACCGCTATCGAAGAACCGGCCGATTCCCGCGGCGACGCTGTGCAGGGAGGAGGCGCCGGCCGCCAGCGAATCGGCGGGGTCCTGCTGCAGCGACGACGACTTCTGCACAACGAGTCCGTCTGCGGAGAGGACCAGTGCACAGACGACATCTGGAACCCTTACGAGATCGTCGAGGATCCACGTCAGGTTGCTGTGTGCGGAGTTAGTCATGCTTCCCTGCCTTGGTCATCACTGGTTGCCGGTCGGTCGCTGTCGGCCGCCCGGCCGGCCGCCCAGCCGCGCTGGTACTGCGTCAGTCGGTCCCGGACCTCCTCAAGGGGCCGGGTGGAGCCCGGGGACTCGTACTGGGCCGGTTCCTCGTTACGCAACATGGGGGCGAGGTGCTGTTGCGGCTGCCGCAGTGGAAGGGCGGGGCGGGCGTCGAGTCGGGAGCCGCGGGCAGTTCCCAGCACTGCCGGGCCCTCGGGCTGCCGCGAACCGTCGGCGTTGTTTCTCTGATGATTCTCGGTCATCGTTCCGGCCGCACTTCCCGTCTTCTCGCCCTGCTCGATCGGGGTGTGAGGACGCGACTCGACCGGTCGTCTCGGCAGCGCCGCCACTCCCGCCGCGGGAATGGTCGGGACACCGACCAGGGAGTCGCCGCCGACCGACACCGCGGCGGCGACTGTCGACATGGGCTTCTGCGAGATCGTGTCCGTGAGGTCCGGGGCAGCGTCCGGAACGACGATGCGGTCCGGCAGCAGGACGATCGCGAGTAGCCCGTTGTAGGCCGAGGTGCGAAGGGTCACCCGGATCCCGTCGCGCTTGGCCAACGCCGCCACCACGTGCAGACCGATCTGCGTACCGTCGCGAAGGGCGGCCACGTCCGGCGTGGGCGCGGTGGCCAGCAGCGCGTTGGCGCGCTCCAGTCTCTCCGGTGTCATTCCCACCCCCGCGTCCTCGATCTCGACGGCGATGCCGCTCCTGACCTCCCGACAGGTAACCGAGACGGTCGATCCCGGCGGTGAGAAGGCCAGGGCGTTGTCCAGCAGCTCGGCCAGTAGGTGGATGGTTCCGGTGACGGACTGCCCGACCAGTGCCGCGTCGTCAGGCGCGTTGCGGAGGGTGATGCGCTGGTACTGCTGCGCCTCGCCGAATGCGGCCAGGAGCACCCGACGAATGGAGACCGGGTTGTGGAAGCGACGGCCGATCTGTCCACCGGCCAAGATGATCAGGTTTTCCAGGAAGCGCCGGGTCTGCGCGAGATGGTGGTGAATGTCGAACAGCTCGCTCAACATCCGTTCGTCGCCGATCCGGTTCTGTAGCTGCTCGATGACCCGGAGGCCGTGTTGAAGCGGTCGCTGCGGACGACGGGCAATGCCCATGAGCATCGCCATGCTCGCGGCCCGGGTGGTCGCCTCGTCGATGGCCGCGCCCGCCGCTGCCTTCAGCGAGGCCCGGATGACGTCCGCCACCTGGCCGATCTCGTCGCTTCCGTAGTCCTTGTCAGGAAGATCGACGGTGGTGTCCACCTTCTCGTGCCGGCGCAGCCGGTCGATCACCGCCGGCAGCTGACCCACCACTGTCGTGGCGTCCTTGCCAAGCTGGGCCAGCCGGACGGACAGTGCCTGGTCCACCAACACCTGCGACTGGCGCACCGCCCACAGAATCGCGGCGACGGAGATGGACAGGGCCAGAAGGCTGCCCAGGGTCGCGATCAGCAGTTGGTTGTTGCCGGTGCGCAGCGTCCGGGCGGAGACCTTGTCGGCCTGCTCGATCGTCAGACCGACCAGGTCCTGAGAAACCTGGCGAGTGAGGTTGTCCCAGCTGACGCGGTTCGCTGCGAGGCCGCGCGGCGGGCCGTCAGACCACGCGCCGGCGGCGATGATCGCGTTCTCCGCTTCGATCAACTGCTTCCACGAGCGGCTCGCCACCAGAGCGTCATAGCGTTCGCGCGCGTCCGGGTGCAGATGAGGGGACAGGTTGTCCAGGCCGGCGCGATATGACCCCACGAGGCGGACGAACTCGAGGTGGTCCTGCACGCCGAGTGTGCCCGACGCGAAGGCGGCGTCGATCGTCGACCCGGACCGCGACATCTGGTCGCTGACCCGGAAGGTGTCGGTCGCGACGATGCCACCCTGGGCGGCGGCAACGTCGGGAACGATGCGCGCCTGAATGTCGAAGAGCTTCGTCGCCGCGTCGAGCAGGTCGTTGTAGAACTTGTAGACCTCCTTCTCGTCGCCGGACCGGGAATCGATCGTGCTCCGTACGCCGGAGAGCTTGTCGACGTAGCCGACGAAAACCGTCCACTGGTTGACGATCGAGTCGGGTGCGTTGCCCAGACCGGCGTCCGCGACGGCGCGCATTGCCGCCAGGCCGCTGTCGGTGCTCGCCCGCTGTTCGAGCAGTGCCTGCATGTCGTTGGACGGTCGGGAGAGAAAGGCGATGCTCATTCGCCGTTCCTGCTGCACCGAGGCCAGCGCGGGAACGGCGGGAAGCGACACATCCCGTACGCCCTTGGCGACCTCGCGGTTGTAGAAGCCTTGGAAGACCAGGTACCCGGAGGCCACCAACCACAGGGCCAGAGCGACGACACTCGGAATGAGGACTAACCTGATGACCCGCCGCTTTATCGACTGCTCTCGAGTCCGCCGTGGTGTCGACGGGCGCTTGGCTGACTCAGGAAGCGTACGTGCGCGGTCGGCATGTTGATGCGCCAAGTCTATCCAATCGTGGGCAGCCCGAGGACAGCGAGCGACTAATGTTGGCGACGCCGATGCGTGCGCAACCGTACCGGCGGCTGGCGGCTCACACTAGCGCACCCCATCCCTGAGCTGATCTCATCGAGACTCCTCGGGACACGGCGCGGAGCATGCCCGCGCAAACAGCGTCCATAGTAGGCACCAGACCGCTGACTGGGAACAGGCCGATTCCCGTTGTGGTGGCCCGCCTCGTGTCCCTGAGGCGGTGGCGGCGCGGGTCGTGTCGCTCCGCCCCGCCGTAGCACAGTGGGCGGTCAGCCGACCGAGGCTCCCTCCGATGACCGACGCGCCGACCACAACGTCCGGACGAGCATGGCCGGGTGCAGCAGTGCGGCCGGCGGCGCGAGCATGTGCTGGACCTCGATCATGGTCCGGTGCACCCGTGGCGACACGTGACAGGCCAGCATGACCTGCCGCACGTAACGGTTGAGCAGATCGGTGCCGGCCGGCTTGGGCCCGGTTGTCTCCGGGTACATGAAGTCGCCGCCGGTGGCCATCTTCCAGGGCGTGTCCACCAGTGCGCCTACGGCCCGGTAGTAGGAACGCGCCATGCCCTCCGAGGCGCGACCGAAGCGGTCCAGGGATCGCCCGAGCTCCAGTGCCTCCAACACGGCCACGGTCATGCCCTGGCTGTAGACGGGGTTGAAGCTGCAGATCGCGTCGCCGAGCGCGACGTAGCCGGCCGGCACGACCCTCAGGCGCTCGAAGTAGCGACGGAGCGCGGCGGGAAACTTGCGCGCCTCCCGCTCGCCCAGTGGCTCACATCGCGCGAGCAGGTCGGCGATGTACGGTGCGGGCAGGCCGGCGGCGAAGTCGGCGTATCCCTTCGGGTCCAGCGGCGCGTGGTCGCCATGCCAGCCGCCGACCGTGATCACCCAGCGGTCCCCCTCGATCGGAAAGGCGACGCCCGCCCGCTTCTGCCGTGGCGGCACGCCGGCGATCAGGGTCAGACGGCCGTCCTCCGGCAGGTCGCCCGGGCTGCGCCGGAGAAGCTGCGTGGTGTACCCGACGTCGCCCCGCACGGTGACAGCCACCGGCGCCGGGCACTCCAGCCGCTCAAGCCAGCCGTTCGATCGACCGCCGCGGCCGGTGGCGTCGACGACCAGGTCCGCGGCGATGTCCTCACCCGACTCGACCCGCACGCCGGTGACGCGTCCCGCCACCCCGGTCAGGCCGCACACGTCCGCCTTCTCGGTGATCTCCACGTTCGGCAGCGCACCTACGCGCGATCGCACCACCCGCTCCAGATAGGCCCGGCTGAGGCTGATGCCCCGCAGAC
Source organism: Micromonospora sp. NPDC049497 (assembly GCF_044465805.1). Classification (NCBI taxonomy): domain Bacteria; kingdom Bacillati; phylum Actinomycetota; class Actinomycetes; order Micromonosporales; family Micromonosporaceae; genus Micromonospora; species Micromonospora sp. NPDC049497. The sequence goes on from NZ_JBITMC010000011.1 coordinate 34,233, forward strand.
CCGTGGGGAACCGCACGCGCCGGCCGCCCATCTGGACGGTCAGGACGTCGAGTCCCGGGTCGAACGGTACCGCGCCGCCCGCGATGAGCTCCTCGGTGATCCCGGGAAACAACTCCTCCAGGCCCAGGCGCCCACTGATCAGCAGGGCGTGGGGATGCATCCCGTGGGGTACGCCGCGGCGGTCCCGAGCGGTCCCGGGCAGAGCGTCACGGTCGAGGACCCTGACCAGGTCGAAGCGGCTGGCCAGGGTCGCGGCGGCGGCAAGTCCGCCGATCGACGCACCGATGACAACCGCACGTTCGCCGACCGCACCCATGAGGGCCTCCCTTACCGTCCGGCGCAAGCCTTCGGGTCCGCCTGACATTGATCGTGATTGTGGTCGACTTTCGGGGTCGTGGCGAGCCTCTCGATGCACGATGCGGGTTCGCTTCCGCGGGAACTAAGCCGCGGAACGGGCCGACACGGAGACCCGCGAGGCCCGACGGGCGGAGCGAGCCGTCCGGTACGCCGAAGGGCCCGCCCCCACCGGGGAACGGGCCCTTCGTCCGTGGTGCGTCAGCTGGCGATCATCCGCCGCAGCACGTACTGCAGGATGCCGCCGTGGCGGTAGTAGTCCGCCTCACCCGGGGTGTCGATCCGGACCACCGCGTCGAACTCGACGCCGCTGTCGGTGGAGACCTTGACCGTACGCGGCGTCTCGCCGTCGTTCAGCGCGGTCACCCCGGTGACGGAGAACGTCTCGGTGCCGGTCAGGCCCAGCGACTCGGCGGTCTCGCCGGCCGGGAACTGCAGTGGCAGCACGCCCATGCCGATGAGGTTCGAGCGGTGGATCCGCTCGTACGACTCGGCGATGACCGCGCGGACACCGAGCAGCATCGTGCCCTTGGCCGCCCAGTCGCGCGACGAGCCGGAGCCGTACTCCTTGCCGGCCAGGACGACCAGCGGGATGCCGGCGGACTGGTAGGCGACGGAGGCGTCGTAGATGGAGCTCTGCTCGCCGGTCAGGTGGTTGACCGTGAAGCCGCCCTCCACACCGGGGACGAGCTGGTTGCGCAGCCGGATGTTGGCGAAGGTGCCCCGGATCATCACCTCGTGGTTGCCCCGGCGCGAGCCGTACGAGTTGAACTCGTGGCGCGGCACGCCGTGCTCGGCGAGGTACTTCCCGGCGGGGGAGTCGGCCTTGATCGAACCGGCCGGGGAGATGTGGTCCGTGGTGACCGAGTCGCCCAGCTTGGCCAGGACCCGGGCGCCGGAGATGTCGACGACGGCCTGCGGCTCCCGCTGCATGCCCTCGAAGTACGGGGGCTTGCGGACGTAGGTGGAGTCGCCCGCCCAGGCGAAGGTGTCACCGGTCGGGGTGGGCAGCGACTGCCAGCGCTCGTCGCCGGCGAACACGTCGGCGTACGCCGCGCTGAACCCGGTGGCGCCGATCGCCGAGGCGATGACGTCCTGGATCTCGGCGCTGTTCGGCCAGATCTCCCGGAGGAAGACCGGGTTGCCCTCGCTGTCCTCACCGATCGGCTCGTTGGCCAGGTCGATGTCCATGGTGCCGGCCAGCGCGTACGCGACCACCAGCGGCGGGGACGCCAGGTAGTTCATCTTGACGTCCGGGTTGATCCGGCCCTCGAAGTTCCGGTTGCCGGACAGGACCGAGACGACGGCGAGGTCGGCGTCGTTGACGGCGGCGGAGATCTCCTCCGGCAGCGGGCCGGAGTTGCCGATGCAGGTGGTGCAGCCGTAGCCGACCAGGTGGAAGCCGAGCTTCTCCAGGTACGGCGTCAGGCCGGCCCGCTCGTAGTAGTCCATGACGACCTTGGAGCCCGGGGCCAGGGTGGTCTTGACCCACGGCTTGCGGGTCAGGCCCTTCTCCACGGCGTTGCGGGCCAGCAGGGCCGCGCCGATCATGACCTGCGGGTTGGACGTGTTGGTGCAGGAGGTGATCGCCGCGATCACCACGGCACCGTGGTCCAGCTCGAACTCGGTGCCGTCGGCGCCGATGACCCGGACCGGGTTGCTGGCGCGGCCGCCGGAGCCGACCGCCGCGGTCTCCAGGTCGCGCGGGGCGTCGGCCGGGTCGTTGACGGCGTTGGCGGGGGAGTCGCTGGCCGGGAAGGACTCGGCACTGGCCTCGTCGGCGTGACCGGCCACCCCGAACGGCTGCTCCTGCTGCGGCACGCCGGGCTTGCGGCCCGGGTCGCCGCCGGTCTCGTCGGCCGCCACGTAGTCGGTCAGGGAGGCGCGGAACAGCGTCTTGGCGCTGCCCAGCGGCACCCGGTCCTGCGGGCGCTTCGGGCCGGCCAGGGACGGCTCGATCGTGCTCAGGTCCAGTTCGAGGCGCTCGGAGTACTCCGGCTCGTGGTCCGGGTCGTGCCAGAGGCCCTGCTCCTTGGCGTATGCCTCGACGAGCGCGACCTGCTGCGGGTCGCGGCCGGTCAGCTCCAGGTAGCGGATGGTCTCGGCGTCGATCGGGAAGATAGCGACGGTGGAGCCGTACTCCGGGGACATGTTGCCGATGGTGGCGCGGTTGGCCAGCGGGACGGCGCTCACGCCGGGGCCGTAGAACTCGACGAACTTGCCGACCACACCGTGCTTGCGCAGCATCTCGGTGATGGTGAGGACCAGGTCGGTGGCGGTGGTGCCGGCCGGCATCTCGCCGTGGAGCTTGAAGCCGACCACGCGCGGGATCAGCATGCTGACCGGCTGGCCGAGCATCGCGGCCTCGGCCTCGATGCCGCCGACGCCCCAGCCGAGCACGCCGAGGCCGTTGACCATCGTGGTGTGCGAGTCGGTGCCGACCACGGTGTCCGGGTACGCCTGGCCGTTGCGCTCCATGATCGTGCGTGCCAGGTACTCGATGTTGACCTGGTGCACGATGCCGGTGCCCGGCGGGACGACCTTGAACTCGTTGAAGGCGGTCTGGCCCCAGCGCAGGAACTGGTAGCGCTCCTTGTTGCGCTCGTACTCCAGCTCGACGTTGCGCTCGAAGGCGTCCTCACGGCCGAACAGGTCGGCGATGACCGAGTGGTCGATGACCAGCTCGGCGGGGGCGAGGGGGTTGACCTTGGTGGCGTCGCCGCCGAGGTCCCGCACGGCCTCGCGCATGGTGGCCAGGTCGACCACGCAGGGCACGCCGGTGAAGTCCTGCATCAGCACCCGGGCCGGGGTGAACTGGATCTCCACGCTGGGGTCGGCGGTGGGGTCCCAGCCGCCGAGCTGCCGGATGTGGTCGGCGGTGATGTTCGCGCCGTCCTCGGTCCGGAGCAGGTTCTCCAGGAGGACCTTCAGGCTGTAGGGGAGCCGGTCGTGGCCCTCCACCGTGCCGATCTTGAAAATCTCGTAGCTCGCGTCTCCGACGCGTAGCTGGGTCTTCGCACCGAAGGTGTCGAGGCTCGCCACGTCGTACTCCTTCACACCAGCGACCGTGAGTAGTCCTGAGCAGTCTGTCGCACCGGCCGGAGCGCCGCCCAGGTTAGGTGACACTTACCGCCGGTTCCGTTTCCAACAAAACCGTACGTCCGTCTTGCTATTCACGCAACCTCGTGCCAGGGTCCGGGACGAGGACGTGCCCTCGCCGCCCGGCTGGCCGCCACTGACCTGCCGCCGTGTGGCCGGAGAGCCGCTGCTGCGCGGCCCGGCCGACCATCCACGGGGAGGGCGGTCGAGGTCTGTCACGATGTCGGCATGGAGATCTGGCACAACCCGGCCTGCTCGAAGTGCGCCGGTGCGCGCACCACCCTGGAGGAGGCGCGGGTGCCGTTCCGGCTGCGGGCGTACCTGGAGCAGCCGCCCGACGTGGACGAGGTGCGTGACGTGCTGCGTCGCCTCGGGGCCCGGGCCTGGGACGTCTGTCGTACGGGGGAGTCGGCCGCGGTGGCCCTGGGCATGGCCGGCTGGGCCCGCGACGACGCGACCGAGGCACGCTGGATCGAGGCGATGGTGGCTCACCCCGAGCTGATCCAGCGGCCGATCCTGCTGCTCGACGACGGAAGCGCGCTGGTCGGCCGTACCCCGGACGCGCTCGACGAGGCGGTCCGCCGCGCCCACGGGTGAACCCGGCGGGCGCGGGCCGGTCAGCCGAACAGCGCGGCCCAGAGCACCACTGCGGTCAGGGTGACGACCTGCCCGACGTTCACCAGCAGCAGCGGTCGTCCCGCGTCGGTCTGCTCTGCCGGCTCGCGTCCCCGCCGCCGGGCCGAGGCCGCCGGCGGCCGGACGATCCCGCCGATCAGCAGCGGGGCCAGCCCGGCCAGGAGGCCGACGTGGAGCGCGCCGGCCCCCGGCGGCACGCCCTCGACGGGACCGACGCCCGCGAAGAGCACCGTCAGGGCGAAGGCGAGCAGAACGACGCAGCCCATGAGGGCGTACAGGGCGGGACGGCCGGGCCGCGCGTGCCGGTAGAGCAGGCCGGCCAGCACCATCGTGCCGCCCACCGCCGTCCAGCCGGCGACGGCGAGCCCGACCGGCTGGCACCGATCGGTGGTGCAGAGCAGGTCGAAAAGGCCGGAGAGCGTGGCGTCGGCGGCCTGGATGCCGAGCACGATCGCGGCGAGGACGGCCGCCACCGTGCCGACGATCTCCAACGGGTTGAGCGTCGGCCACACCGGCCCGCCGTGCCGGTCGCGTGCCGGCCGGGGCGTGGCCAGCGCCCGCAGCGGCGCCCGGGGCGACAGCGTCCGACCGTCGACCGTCACCGTGCACCATCGACCGTAGACCGGGGCGCCGTGCAGCATCGCGGGCCGCCGCTTCCCGCCGGGCAGGCCGTCCTCCGGCCGGACCGGCACCTCACCGAAGGGCAGTTCGTCCATGGCCCGGTGGCGGAGCCGGACCACCCCGTCGGCGAACTCGACGAAGACCTGGCCCGTCGGCTGGGGTCGGCGGGTGAACCGCCACCGGGACGCCAGGGCCGTCGCCACCGGCGCGCTGCCGCCCAGACCCAGCACACCGAGCAGGGTGGCCAGGGACAGCCACGGGGTCAGGTCGTACGGCTCGCTGAGCGGCTGCCGCAGGCCACGGTCGTCGACGGCGAACCGGAACGGACCACCCACCGGGTGGTCGTCGGCCTCGAACACCCCCATCCGCGTGGTGCTGCCGTCGGGCAGAGCCAGCTCCACCGTCTCCCCGGTCGGATGCGACCGCACCGTACCGGTGACCACCGTCGCGGCGGCCTGTTGGGCGCCCGCCCGGTCCTGGGCGTACCCGACCCAGAGCGCCACCGCGACGCCCGCGCCGAGCAGCGCCACCGCGGCGAGGGTCGGCGCGACCGGCGGGCGCACCGACCAGCGAATCGGCGGCACCGGCTGCCGCTCGACGGGCCCCGGCCGGCGGACGCGGGACCGGCCGGCGGACCGGCGGCGGTGCAGCAGCACGCAGCCGGCCGCGTACGCCAAGGCCAACCCGGCCGACCACAGCGGCGGCCCCACCGAGGGGCGGGCCACGGTGTAGCCGACCAGCGCGAGGGCGGTGACCACGCCCACCCCGGCGGCGAAACGCAGCCCCAGCCACCCGGCGACGACGCTGCTGAGCAGCAGGCCGATCAGCACGTTGCCGGCCCGGTCCGGGCCGCACGGAGCGGCCTCGGTGCACGGTGGGTAGGGCGCCGAGACCAGCACGGTCACCAGCAGCACCAGCCCGCCGACGAACACCAGCGCGCCGGCGACGCGGCGCCGCCGGGCATCGGTGTCGCCGGGCACCTGCCGCGGCGTCCCCCACCCCGGGAGGTCGGTCATCGGTGTCCCCCGTCGTCGCGCGGAGCCCGATGGTAGAGCGGGGCGGCAATGCCGACGCGGGGTCCCGGGTCAGGCCGTGTCGTCGGCCCGGGTCGCGCTCCCGGCGGCCTGCGCGTGCCGCTCACGCAACCGGTCCCGGATCTCCTCCGGGGTGTACGCGCGACGCCGCCGCTCGGCCCGCGCGATGACCACGCCGGACGCCGCGACCCCGGCCAGTCCGGCCAACCCGAGGACCTTCCACCACCGCATCCGTTGCCGCATCGGCCTAGGGTAGTCGTCCATGAGCATCAGTCTGGACGAGGCCGTCGAGTTGACCCGCACCGGCGACGTGTGGGTGTTCCGGGGCCGCAGCGTGCCGGACCGGGCCATCCAGCTCACCACCAACAGCCCGGTCAACCATGTCGGCATGGCCGTGGTGCTCGACGACATGCCACCGCTGATGTGGCACGCCGAGCTGGGCCGGTCGCTGCCGGACATGTGGTCGGGCACCCACCAGCGCGGCGTCCAACTGCACGACCTGCGGGACGCGGCCTGCGTCTGGGCCAACCGGTACGGCCAGCGGGGCTGGCTGCGGCAGCTCGACCCGCCGGCCGACGGGGAGATGGAACGGGCGGTGCTACGGACCATCGCGCGCCTCGACGGCACTCCCTTCCCGTCCACGGCACAGCTCGCCTGGCGTTGGCTGCGCGGCCGGGTGCCGGCGATCCGGGTTCCCGCGCTGCCCGGCCGGGACCGGGAGGGGGACGAGGGCCGGGACCGCTCGGCGGCCCGGGACCAGGCGCTGGAGACGGCGTACTGTGCCGAGGTGGTGGCGGTGACCTACGAGGCGATGGGCCTCCTGCCCGCCGGACGACGTCCGAACTGGTACGACCCGGGGCGGTTCTGGAGCGGCGACGACCTGGGTCTGGCCCGCGACTCCCGGCTGGGCGCCGAGATCGAGGTGCGGATTCCGCCGCGCTGAGGTTTGGCCCGGTGGCCGGCCGGCAATTGCTTCCTCCGTGAAAGCCCCCACTGACCTGGACACGCTGGCCGACTTCTTCGACCGGTACGGCGTCGCCCTGACGGCCGGCGACGTACCGGCCCTCGCCGGCTGCTACGCGCTGCCGGGACTGGTGGTGGCCGACACCTATAGCTTCTCGTTCACGTCCCCCGCGGCGGTGGCGCTGTCCTTCGTGGGCGCCGCCCCGGACTACCAGGAGCGTCAGCTGGTGGCCGCGCACGCCGCGATCGAGGATGTGCAGCCGATGTCGGCGCTGCTGACGATGGTGGCGGTCGAGTGGGAGTTCCTCGACAGCCAGGGCCGCAGGGTGCCCGGTGAGCGGTACCGCTACCTGCTGCGGAGCACCGACGTCGGCCCGGTCATCTGCACCGTCCTGCGCACGGGGTGACCACTCGGCGACCACGCGTGTCCTGACGGTCACGACTGCACGGGCGCGGGTCGGATCCCGTTCTGCGGGATCGGTTGCTAAGTTGGCGCGTCGACTGCGACGAGGAAGGACCTCATGTCTGTGCAACCCGCCGGGGAGCCCGGTGCACGGACCGCTTCCCGGGTGTTGGCCTCGGTGCCCTGGGTGGTCGTGCTGCTCGGTGTGGTGCTGCTGGTCGGCCTCCTGCTGGTGGCCCTGTTGTCGTTCCGTGGTTCGGAGCGGCAGCCGGTGCCGCCGCCCGCGCCGCCGATGGTCCTGCCGACGCTGGCCGCCACGGCCGCGGTCACCGCCACGCCGAATCCCACACCGACCGCCGCCACCCCCACGCGTCCCACCGCCACCCCCTCGGCGTCGTCCGTCTCCCGCACTCCCGACGTCCTGGCTGCCACCGGACCGCCGGCCGCCGCCGGCCGGGTGACCGCGCGGTACCGGGTGGGGGACAACGACCGGAACTCGTTCGAGGCGTCGCTGCTGGTCCGCAACGGCTCCGACGCGGCCCGGGACTGGCGGGTGGAGCTCTACTTCAGCGGCAACGTCAAGGGAATCCAGGCATCGGCCGAGTCCGGGATATCCGTATCCGCCGACGGTTCCGGCTCGTACGTGTTGCGCGGCACGCGTGCACTCGGCGCGGGGGACACCGAGACGGTGTGGCTACGGATCAGCCGCATCGGCACCTGGGACCGCCCGGACCAGTGCACGGTGAACGGGGCCGACTGCGCGGTCGGCTGAGGGCCCGCCCACCCGTGATTCGGTGGGCACTGTCCGACATGGCCGCTGCTCGCTACGCTTCCCGGACAACCCGGTGAGGAGAGACATGTCCGGTACGCGCGGAGCCCGTCAGTCGTCCCCCACGACCACGGCGATCGCGTCCTCGCCGTGGTTGGTCGTGTTGATCGGCGTCCTCGTCATGGTGGTGCTGCTGGTCGTCGCGCTGGGTGCGTACCGGGGACGCGGTTCCGACGGCGGCCCGCGACCGGATCCCGCGCCACCGATGCTGCTGCCGGACCTGTCGCCGTCGTCGGTCCGACCCGGCGTCCCGACTCCGACGGCGGCGGTCCGACCGGGGCTGTCGCCGCGTGCCACGGTCCTGCCGACGACCGCCGCGGCCGTTCCGTCCGCTTCGGCCGCTCCGTCCGGTGCCGGTGGGGCCGGTACGCCTTCGGTGCGACCGGTCGCGCCCGCGCCCGCGCCGCCGCCGGTCACCGGGTGGTACCGGGTGATGGAGACGTTCGACGGCGGGTTCATCGCCGAGGTCCTGATCAGCAACGGCGCGTCGACCGACCGCGGATGGACCGCCGCGCTCGCCTTCCCGGGGGGTCGGCTCGTGACCGCCTGGGTCGAGGGACAGCCGCAGGGGACGTGGAGCGCCGCCGACGGTGGTTTCACGTACCGCAGCGGTGCCGATGTGCCGCCGGGTGGCACCGCGCCGCTGCGGTTCCACATCGAGCGCGCCGACACCCGCCCCGCGAGCTGCACCGTCGACGGTTTCGCCTGCCGCTGAGCGGTCCACTCCGGACGAATGCGCCGCGGTGGCGCGGTGCCCGGCATAGCAAGGTGTCTGCAAGCAGCCTGCTTTGTTGCGACTCGGTTTGCAAGGTATTGCAGAATGTTTCGGCAAGGGCTAGCGTGCGGGCGAATCAGCGACCAGAGGAAGGCCGTCGATGAAACCGCCGCCGATACCGCGCAAAGCCTGGCTAGCCCTCGTCTCCCTGCTCACCCTCACCCTCGTCGGCGCACCGGTCGCCGTGAACCAGATCAGCGCCGATGCCAGCGACCGGGTCGCCGACACCGATGCGCTCGCCGGCGCCACCCAGTGGCGCTCGGAGCCCTCGGCCGAGGCCCTGCTCCGGGCCGCCGAGAACAAGGCCCGGGCCGAGCAGTTCTACTTCGTCCTGCCCGACCGGTTCGCCAACGGCGACCCGCGCAACGACCGGGGCGGCCTGTCCGGCGACCGTCTCAAGACCGGTCTCGACCCGGCGGACAAGGGCTTCTACCACGGTGGCGACCTCAAGGGCGTCATGGACCGGCTCGACTACATCGAGGGCATGGGCACCACCGCCATCTGGCTGGCCCCGGTCTTCAAGAACCGCCCGGTCCAGGGCAGCGGCGACGACGTCTCGGCCGGCTACCACGGCTACTGGATCACCGACTTCACCCAGGTCGACCCGCACTTCGGCACCAACGAGGACCTGAAGAAGCTGGTCAAGCTGGCCCACCAGCGCGGCATCAAGGTCTACCTCGACGTCATCGTCAACCACACCGCCGACGTCATCAAGTACGCCGAGGACACGTACACCTACGTCGACAAGAAGACGTCGCCGTACACCGACGCGCGGGGACGGGCCTTCGAGGACCGCAACTACGCCGACGGCACCCGGGACTTCCCGGACGTGAACACGACGTCGTTCCCGTACACGCCGACCTTCGAGACCCCCGCCGACGCGAAGGTCAAGGTCCCGGCGTGGCTCAACGACCCGACCATGTACCACAACCGGGGCGACTCCACCTTCGCCGGTGAGAACAGCGAGTACGGCGACTTCTTCGGCCTCGACGACCTCTGGACCGAGCGTCCCGAGGTGGTGCGCGGGCTGACCAAGGTCTACGGCGACTGGATCGCGAAGACCGGCGTCGACGGCTTCCGGCTGGACACGGTGAAGCACGCCAACCTCGACTTCTGGCCGCAGTTCAGCCAGGGCATCGAGCGCACGGCCGAGCGCGCCGGCAAGAGGGACTTCTTCATGTTCGGCGAGGTCTACAGCTCCGACCAGGAGGTGACCTCGACGTACGTCCGGCGCGGCGGCCTGCCGGCCACCCTCGACTTCTCGTTCCAGGAGGCGGCCCGCGGCTACACCGCCGGCGGCGGCTCCGCGAAGGCCCTCGCCGACGTGTACGCCCGCGACGACCTCTACCACGCGCGGGACACCGACGCGGGTCGGCTGCCGACCTTCCTCGGCAACCACGACATGGGCCGGATCGGCTCGTTCATCGCCTCCGGCGGCAGCGACCCCGCCACCCACCTGCGGCGGGACCAGCTCGCCCACGAGCTGATGTTCCTCACCCGCGGCCAGCCGGTCGTCTACTCCGGCGACGAACAGGGCTTCACCGGGCCCGGCGGGGACAAGGACGCCCGGCAGGACATGTTCGCGTCGAAGACCCCGGACTACCTCGACGACGACCTGCTCGGCACCGACCGGACGCACGCCGTCGACCAGTTCGACCCGCAGCACCCGCTGTACCGGGCCATCGCCGAGCTGGGCAAGCTGCGGCAGGCGCACCCGGCCCTGCGCGACGGTGTCCAGGTCACCCGGCACGCCGCCGACGGGGCCGGCGTCTTCGCCTTCTCCCGCGTGGACCCGAAGCAGCGCACCGAGTACGTCGTCGCGGTGAACAACGCGGACACCCCGCAGACGGTCACCCTGGACACCTGGTCGGCCGGCGCCACCTTCACCGGCATCTACGGCGGCACCGCCACGCCGGTCGCGGCCGGCGACGGCAAGCTGACCCTGACCGTTCCGCCGCTGTCGGCGGTGGTGCACCGGGCCGGCACGCCGATCGCGGCACCCTCCGGCAACCCGACCATCACCATCAGCGCCCCGGCCCCGGACGCCCCGGTCGCCACCAAGGCCGCCGTCACCGCCAAGGTGACCGGCGACCCGCTGGCCACCGTCACGTTCGCCGCCCGGGTCGCCGGCGGGAAGTGGACCCTGCTCGGCGCCGCCGACCGGGCCCCGTACACCGTGCACCACGACCTGACCGGCCTGGCCGGCGGGACGAAGATCGAGTACAAGGCCGTGGTGCGGGACGGCAAGGGCCGTACCGCCACCGCCCGGTCCACCGCCACCGTCGGCACCCCCGAGCAGGGGCAGTCCCGCGAGTGGCTGGTCGTGCACTACCAGCGGCCCGCCGGCGGGTACGACGACTGGGGCCTGTACACCTGGGGTGACATCGACCCGGCGTACGCGACCGAGTGGCCCAAGGGCCAGCCGTTCGCCGGTGAGGACTCCTACGGCCGGTTCGCCTGGGTGAAGCTCAAGCCGGGCGCGAAGTCCGTCGGTTTCCTGGTGGTCGACAAGAACGGGAACAAGGACGTCGAGCAGGACCGTACGGTCGACGTGACGAAGACCGGCGAGATCTGGCTCAAGCAGGGCGACCCGACCATGCACCCGACCCGGCAGGCGGCCACCGGCGAGCCGGACCCGCCGGTCGCCGAGGGCACGGCGCTCATCCACTACCGCCGGGCCGACGGCAACTACGATGGCTGGGGCCTGCACCTCTGGGACGGCGCCGCCAACCCGACCGACTGGGCCAAGCCCCTCGCGCCGGCCAGGGTCGACGCCTTCGGCGCGGTCTTCCAGGTGCCGCTGTCGGCCGGGGCGACCGGGCTGAGCTACATCATCCACAAGGGAGACGAGAAGGACCTGCCCGAGGACCAGCGCCTCGACTTCGCGAGCGCCGGCCGCGAGGTGTGGCTGCTCGCCGGCACGCGTGGCCGGCTGCTGCCGGCGACCACCACCGGCACCGCGAAGGACCTCGACGTCACCAAGCAGAAGGCGCACTGGATCGACCGCTCGACGGTCGCCTGGCAGACCGGGCCGACCGACGGCAAGACGTACGCCCTCGTGGCCGCGCCGACCGGCGGGGTGACCCTGGCCGACGGCGAGCTGAGCGGCACGTACACCACGATTCCGCTGCGGGCGCAGCGCAACGGGCTGACCGAGGCCCAGCGTGCGACGTTCCCGCACCTGTGGGCGTACCAGAGCTTCACGCTGGACCGGCGGGACCTGGCCAAGGTGCCGGCGGCCCTGCGCGGGCAGCTCGTGGTGACCGAGCGGGACGCCCAGGGCGGCCTGCTCTCCGCCACCGGCGTGCAGATCCCGGGCGTGCTGGACGACGTCTACGCGGCGGCGACCGAGGCGCGTCTCGGCCCGACGTTCGCCGGGCGGGTTCCGACCCTGGCGGTCTGGGCGCCCACCGCCCGGACCGTGTCGCTCCAGCTCTTCGACTCGCCGACCGCGGAGCCGAAGACCGTGGCGATGAGCCGCAACGACCGCACCGGCGTCTGGTCGGTACGCGGAAACCGCGCCTGGGCCGGGAAGTACTACCGCTACCAGGTGGAGGCCTGGCAGCCGGTGGCGCAGAAGGTCGTCACCGCGGCGGTGACCGACCCGTACTCGGTGGCCCTCGCGCCGAACTCCACGCACAGCCAGATCGTCGACCTGGCCGACCCGGCGCTCGCGCCGGCCGGCTGGGCGAAACTGCGCAAGCCGGCGGCCGTGCCGTCGACGAAGGTGCAGATCTCCGAGCTGTCGGTGCGCGACTTCTCCATGGCCGACACCACCGTGCCGGCGGAGCGGCGGGGCACCTTCGCCGCCTTCACCGACCCGGGCACGGCGGGCATGAAGCACCTGCGGGCCCTCGGCGACGCCGGGGTCACCCACCTGCACCTGCTGCCGGCGTTCGACTTCGCCACGATCCCCGAGCGCCGGGCCGACCAGCAGCAGCCCGCCTGTGACCTGGCGAAGCTGCCGCCGGACTCCGACGAGCAGCAGAAGTGCGTCGCGGCCGTGGCCGAGTCCGACGGTTACAACTGGGGGTACGACCCGCTGCACTACACCGTCCCGGAGGGCGGCTACGCCGTCGACCCGGAGGGCGCGGCGCGGACCACCGAGTTCCGGCAGATGGTCGCCGGCGTCAACGGCGCCGGGATGCGGGTCGTCATGGACGTCGTCTACAACCACACGTCGGCGTCCGGCACCGACCCGAAGTCGGTGCTCGACCAGGTGGTACCCGGCTACTACCACCGCCTGCTCGACGACGGCACGGTCGCCAACTCGACCTGCTGCGCCAACACCGCCCCCGAGAACGCCATGATGGGCAAGCTGGTGGTGGACTCGCTGGTCACCTGGGCGAAGGCGTACAAGGTGGACGGCTTCCGGTTCGACCTGATGGGTCACCACCCGAAGGCGAACATCCTCGCCGTCCGCGAGGCGCTGAACAAGCTGACCCTGGCCCGCGACGGGGTCGACGGAAAGTCGATCCTGCTCTACGGCGAGGGCTGGAACTTCGGCGAGGTCGCCAACGACGCCCGGTTCGTGCAGGCCACCCAGCTCAACATGGCCGGCACCGGCATCGGCACCTTCAACGACCGGCTCCGCGACGCGGTGCGCGGCGGCGGCCCGTTCGACGCGAACCCGCGCCTGCAGGGCTTCGCCTCCGGTCTCCTCACCGACGGAAACGGCGACGAGATCAACGGCAACGCCGAGCAGCAGCGCGAGCGGCTGCTGCACCAGCACGACCTCATCAAGGTCGGGCTGACCGGCAACCTGGCCGGGTACCGCTTCACCGACTCCTCCGGCAAGCGGATCACCGGCGCCCAGGTCGACTACAACGGCTCCCCGGCCGGCTACACCGCCGCCCCGGGCGAGGCGGTCACGTACGTCGACGCGCACGACAACGAGATCCTGTACGACGCGCTGGCGTACAAGCTGCCGCAGGACACCTCGGCGGCGGACCGGGCGCGGATGCAGGTCCTCGCCCTCAGCACGGTCGTCATGGGGCAGGGCACCGGGTTCGTCACCACCGGCACGGAGCGGCTGCGCTCCAAGTCGCTGGACCGCAACTCGTACAACTCGGGGGACTGGTTCAACCAGATCCGCTGGGACTGCGCACAGGGCAACGGCTTCGGCGCCGGCCTTCCGCCGGAGCAGGACAACAAGGACAAGTGGCCGTACGCCAAGCCGCTGCTGGCCGATGCGAAGCTGGTGCCGGACTGCGCGGCGATCAACACCACCAACGCCCGGTACGCCGAGCTGCTGAAGATCCGGGCGTCCTCGCCGGTCTTCGGGCTCACCACCGCGGACCAGGTGCAGAAGCGGGTTGCCTTCCCGCTGTCCGGTACGGCGGAGACGCCGGGCGTACTCACCATGACGCTCGACGGTCGCGGCCTGGACCGGCGGTGGAAGTCGGTGACGGTCGTCTTCAACGCCACCCCGGAGACGGCGACGCAGCGCCCCGGCGGGCTGCGTGGTGCGGACGTGGCGCTGCACCCGGTGCTGCGGGACAGCGCCGACCCGGTGCTGCGGACGGCCTCGTTCGACCGGGCGAGCGGCACGTTCAGCGTGCCGGCCCGCAGCGTGGCGGTGTTCGTCCAGAAGTAGCCGCAGACGATCCGGCCCCCTTTCGCTCCAGCGGAAGGGGGCCGGTCGTTCGTCCGACGTCAGCCGGTGTCGTTCCGGCCGATCATCGCGTCACCGGTTCAGTTGGCGCAGCCGGGGACTCGGACGCAGTTGCGGGGTTCGTTCTTCTTGATGACGGTCTTGTCGTCGAGGTTGACGGTGGCGTTGTTGCTGTTGAAGATGCCGCCGGCTCCGCTGGTGGCGGTGCCACGCTCGGCGGCGAAGTTGTAGACGATCTTGCTGTTGCGGACGGTGAGGACGGCGTTGGTGTCGTTGTAGATGGCACCACCCTCCCTGGCGTGGTTGCCCTTGAACTCGCTGTCGAAGAGGTTCAGGGCGTCGCCGTTGAACAGGCCGCCGCCGTTGTCGCCAGCGACGTTGTCGATGAACTTGGCGTGCCGGATGGTGGCGATGGCGTCGCTGTCGTGGAAGACGCCGCCGCCGTCGTCGGTGGCCTTGTTCTCGGCGATGATGACGTACTCGAGCAGCATGTGGGCGTCGTCGTCGTTGTAGATGCCGCCGCCGGAGTCGCAGGCGACGTTGCCGGTGATCTTGGTGCGGGTGACGGTGAGGCGGGCGTCGTCGTCGTTGTGGATGCCGCCGCCGTCGCCGCTGGCCTTGTTGTTGGTGATCTGGCTGTAGGCGATGGTGGCGGTGCCGTTGTCTTCGTTGGCGATGCCGCCGCCGTGGCCGCCGGCCTCGCCGGGCGTGCCGGTGGCGGTGTTGTGGGTGATCTCGGTGTCCTTGACGGTGAGGTCGCCTTCGTTGTAGATGGCGCCGCCGCTGCCGCCGCTCTCGCCGACTCCGCGGGCGTGGTTGTTGGCGAGCTTGCTGTCGTAGATGTCGACGTCACCGAAGTTGGCGATGGCGCCACCCCGGCCGCTGTTGCCGGTGCCGGTGGCGCGGTTGTCGACCAGCTTGGTGTGCTTGAGGGTGGCCTGGCCGCCCTCCTGCACGAGCAGGGCGCCGCCGTCCTCGCCGGTGGTCAGCGGCGGGGGGCCGGTGACCTGGCCGCCCTTGAGGGTGAGGTCCTTGAGGGTCAGGTCGCCGCCGGAGAGGACCTCGAAGAACCGGAACAGCTCGGAGCCGTCGTGGACGAGCTTCGAGTTGTGGCCGATCAGGACGATCCGCTCGTCGATGGCGGGGAAGGCGTTGTTGTCGGTCTGCTCGGTGAACTTGTACTCGCAGTCCTTGGCGAGCTTGAACACGCCACCGTTGTCCTCGTTGGCCCGGTTCACCGCCTCGACCAGCACGTCGGTGTCACACGGGACCTCCTTGGCCGGACCGTGGTCGTCCTTGTCCTTGCCGTCCTTGTCCTTGCCGTCCTTGTCCTTGCCGTGCCAGTCCTTGCCGTCCTTGCCCTGCCAGTCGTTGCCGGACCAGTCGCCGCCGTCCTTGCCCTGCCAGTCCTTGTCGCCGGACTCCTGGCCGCCGCGGTCGTCCCGGCCCTTCTGGCCCTCGTGACCCTTGTCGGCCTCGCCTGCGTCTCCGGCGGAGCCGTCCCTGGCGACCTGCTCGGCGGTGGACCACTTCAGGTTGGCCAGGTCCGGGCCGGCCGCCCCCGCGGTGGCCGCGGCCGCGACGCCCGCGAGGCTGACAACGCCGGTCAGGCCGGCGACACCGGTGGCGAGCCACAATTTGCGCCGGCTCTTCGGCGCGGTGTTCTCGGTGTTTCTGCGAAGGTAGTTGGACATCGGAGCTCTCTGCTCTCTCCTCGTACCAGACAGGGTCACTCCGCGATGGCGAGCTTCCCTGGCTACAAATCGGTTGTAGCTGCTGAGAACCACCGTATGAGAATGTTTCTCTCTTCAAGGGCATATCCGAGAGATGTCCACGTTAGTGGTAACTGCACCTCAAGTCGGGACGGTTCGGACGAGCGTGCCGGGCGGTACAAAGCGGGCCGGGGCGCCGTGGGATCCCGGGGTGGCGGACAGAAGGGATCCCTTCCTCCGCGTACGGGGGAAGGGATCCCTTCGGTTATGTGGTGGTTCAGTTGGCGCAGCCGGGGACGTCGACGCAGTTGCGGGGTTCGTTCTTCTTGATGGTGGTCTTGTTGTCGAGGGTGACCGTGCCGTTGGCGTTGAAGATGCCTCCGGCGCCGGTGGTGGCGGTGCCCCGCGCGGCGGCGAAGTTGTAGACGATCGTGCTGCGGTGGATCGTCAGGACGCCGTCGGTCTCGTTGTAGATGGCGCCGCCCTCTTCGGCGTGGTTGCCCTTGAACTCGGTGTCGGACACGTTCATCCGCTCGCCGTTGTAGATGCCGCCGCCGTTGTCGCCGGCGACGTTGTCGAGGAACTTGCTGTGCTCGACCTTCACGACGGCGCCGCTGTCGTGGAAGAGCCCGCCGCCGTCGTCGGTGGCCTTGTTGCCGACGACGAACACGTACTCCAGGGTCAGCTCGGCGCTGTCGTCGTTCCAGATGCCGCCGCCGGAGTCGCAGGCGACGTTGCCGGTGATCTTGGTGCGGGTGACGGTGAGGCGGGCGTCGTCGTCGTTGTGGATGCCGCCGCCGTCGCCGCTGGCCTTGTTGTTGGTGATCTGGCTGTAGGCGATGGTGGCGGTGCCGTTGTCTTCGTTGGCGATGCCGCCGCCGTGGCCGCCGGCCTCGCCGGGCGTGCCGGTGGCGGTGTTGTGGGTGATCTCGGTGTCCTTGACGGTGAGGTCGCCTTCGTTGTAGATGGCGCCGCCGCTGCCGCCGCTCTCGCCGACTCCGCGGGCGTGGTTGTTGGCGAGCTTGCTGTCGTAGATGTCGACGTCACCGAAGTTGGCGATGGCGCCACCCCGGCCGCTGTTGCCGGTGCCGGTGGCGCGGTTGTCGACCAGCTTGGTGTGCTTGAGGGTGGCCTGGCCGCCCTCCTGCACGAGCAGGGCGCCGCCGTCCTCGCCGGTGGTCAGCGGCGGGGGGCCGGTGACCTGGCCGCCCTTGAGGGTGAGGTCCTTGAGGGTCAGGTCGCCGCCGGAGAGGACCTCGAAGAACCGGAACAGCTCGGAGCCGTCGTGGACGAGCTTCGAGTTGTGGCCGATCAGGACGATCCGCTCGTCGATGGCGGGGAAGGCGTTGTTGTCGGTCTGCTCGGTGAACTTGTACTCGCAGTCCTTGGCGAGCTTGAACACGCCACCGTTGTCCTCGTTGGCCCGGTTCACCGCCTCGACCAGCACGTCGGTGTCACACGGGACCTCCTTGGCCGGACCGTGGTCGTCCTTGTCCTTGCCGTCCTTACCCTTGCCGTCCCTGCCCTGCCAGTCGGCGCCGGACCAGTCCTCGCCGCCCTTGTCCGCACCCGATTCGTCGGCCTTGTCGGCGGCCGGGCCGGCGTCGGAGACGTTCTGCCGGGCCGTGGCCGCCGGCGAGTCAGACTGCCGCTGCCCGTCCGGCGACTCGTCGTCCCGAGCCGCCACGCCACCCAGCGCTGCCAGGCCCACCACGCCGGTCAGCCCGGCCACGCCGGTGGCCACCCACAACTTTCGTCGTCTTGTTGACGGTGCGGCCACGGGGCCTCCGCCGTCCGGAGTCGTTACGTCGTTGGACATCAGAGCCTTCCGCCCTTTCCGCTACCAAAGGTTCAGGCCGCCCAAAGGGGCGCGACCAGCTACAAGTCGGTTGCAGCCTCTGATGCACACCGTATGAGAGCGATCCTCACGATGTGGGCGTTTAAGAATGAATCACACATTTGCCCTGGCGAGGGAGGACCTGGTCCTCGGGTCGTGGAGACACCGGGCGGTGCCAGACACGACAGACAGCGACGGGTCCCGCCACCGGTGCCGTAACGACGCGAAGGTCGCGGGTACCGGCGGCGGGACCCGCCGCAGTGGTCGTACGCGAAAGGGGCTCAGCCGGGCAGGCGCGGACCCGCCTCGCGCTGCTCGGCCAGCCAGGTCTCCACCTCGTCGGCGGCCCGGGGGAGGCCGGCGGAGAGGTTCACCGCACCGGTGGCCGTGACGAGGATGTCGTCCTCGATCCGGACGCCGACGCCGCGCAGCTCCTCGGGGACCAGCTCGTCCTCCGGCTGGAAGTAGAGGCCCGGCTCGACGGTCAGCACGTAGCCCTCGCCCAGCTCGCCGTCCCGGTACATCTCCTTGCGGGCGTTGGAGCAGTCGTGCACGTCGAGGCCGAGCATGTGGCCGAAGCCGTGCAGCGTCCAACGACGGTAGACAGTGCTCTTCTCGTCCATCGCCTCGTCCACGCTCACCGGCAGCAGGCCCAGGTCGGCCAGCCCCTCGGCGAGCACCCGCATGCAGGTCAGGTGCACGTCCTTGAACTTCACCCCGGGCTTGATCGCGTCGATGCCGGCCTGCTGCGAGGCGTGCACGATGTCGTACACCTGGCGCTGGAGCGGGGTGAAACGGCCGTTGACCGGCACCACCCGGGTCACGTCGGCGGTGTAGAGGTGGCGGTTCTCCACGCCCATGTCCATCAGCAGCAGGTCACCCGGACGGGTGACGCCGTTGTTGTGCACCCAGTGCAGGATCGTCGCGTGCTCGCCGGCACCGACGATCGAGTTGTAGCCGACCTCGTTGCCGTCGTGCCGCGCCCGCAGCGCGAAGATCCCCTCCAGCAGCCGCTCGGAGACGGCCCGGTCGGCCGGCAGCACCCGAGCCACGTCCTCGAAGCCCCGGACGGTGGCGTCGACGGCGTCCTGGAGCTGGGCGATCTCCCACTCGTCCTTGACCAGCTTCATCTCCGAGATCGCGATTGCCAGCTCCCGGTCGCGGGCCGGCTGCCCCTCGGCGCGGACGCCGTCGAACGGACGCACCGCCCCGTCCACCCGGGCGTCGAAACCGCGCAACACCCGCGTACGCCCTGGGGCCAGGTCGGCCAGCGCCCCGTCCAGCTCGGTCAGGTCGGCGGTCGGCAGGCCCAGCTCGGTCGACTTCTCGGTCAGGGTGTGCCGCCGCCCGACCCACAGCTCGCCGTGCCGACTCCGGAAGAACTCGTCGGTCTGCCGGGAGGACCGGGGCCGCATGTAGAGCACGGCGTCGTGGCCGGAGCCGTTCGGGCGCAGCACCAGCACGCTGTCCGGGTCGTGGTCGCCGGTCAGGTACGCAAAGTCGCTGCCCGGCCGGAACGGGTGGTCGGTGTCGTTGGCGCGTACCTTCTCGCCGCCGGTGGGGATCACCAGGGTCTCGCCCGGGAAGGCCGCCGAGAGCGCGGCCCGGCGCTTGGCGTAGTTCGGCACCTCGGGACGCGGGCCGACCGGCAGGGTGGTGTCCCGCCAGCCCTGCCGCATGAACGCCAGGAACGCCTCCGGGAAGTCCGGGTCGTGCGACTCGGTGCCGTCCGCCGGCGTGCTGTCGGTGCGATCCTCGGTCATGCGCCGCTCCCTCCGTGATCCGCTGCTGGTCCCGACGGTACCGCGCGACGCTCCCACCGAGGACGGCGCGGGCGGCCGCACTATCTCCGGACGCCCGCGACGTCCGATCCGCCCCGCGTGGAAAGATGACCACCATGTGCGGACTCCTGGCCTTCTTCAGTGCGCGCGGCGACGCCGCCGCCCACCGCGACAACATCGCCGGGGCGTTGGAATGCCTGCACCACCGCGGCCCCGACGAGACGGGGGTCGAGGTGGTCGGCGACGCCTCCGGCCGGTACGCGGACGGGGTGTTCGCGCACAAGCGGCTGGCCATCATCGACGTCGCCTCCAGCCACGAGCCGCTGCCCTACGCGGGCGGCCGCTACCTGCTGACGTTCAACGGCGAGATCTACAACTACATCGAACTGCGCGACGAGCTGGTCCGGGACTACGGTGCCCAGTTCGCCACCGCGGGTGACGGCGAGGTGATCGTCGCCGGCTACCACTACTGGGGCGAGCGGGTGCTGACCCGGCTGCGGGGGATGTTCGCCTTCGTCATCTGGGACCGGCAGGAGCGCAAGGCGTTCGGCGGCCGGGACTACTTCGGCATCAAGCCGTTGCACTACCTGGAGACGCAGGACGGCCTCTACCTGGCGTCGGAGAAGAAGGCGCTGCTGCCCTTCGCGCAGTCGAACTACGTCGGCGACGCCGGCGTCGACACCGCGAACCTGAGCCACTACCTCACCCTGCAGTACGTGCCCGAGCCCGGCACTTTGCACAAGGGCATCAGCCGGATCGGCTCCGGCGAGTACCTGACCTGGACCCCGGGCGGTCGCATCGACGTGCGCCGGTGGTACCGGCCGGTGTTCCGGCCCGCGCCGGTCGACGACGAGCAGCGCCTCTACCACGAGATCCGGGAGACGCTGCGCGAGAGCGTACGCATGCACATGCGCTCCGACGTGCCGGTCGGCTCGTTCCTCTCCAGCGGCATCGACTCGACCGCCGTGGTCGCGCTCGCGCGCGAGTTCAACCCGAACATCCTCACGTTCACGGTCGGCTACGACGTCCCCGGGTACTCGGAGATCGACGTCGCACAGGAGTCGGCGCGGCACCTCGACGTGACCACGATCCCGACGAAGATCGGGCCGCAGGACATGATCGACGCGCTGCCGAAGATCGTCTGGCACCTGGACGACCCGGTCGCCGACCCGGCGCTGGTGCCGCTCTACTTCGTGGCCAAGAAGGCCGCCGAGCACGTCACGGTGGTCCTCTCCGGCGAGGGGGCCGACGAGTTCTTCGGCGGGTACACCATCTACCGGGAGCCGCTCTCCCTGAGCAGCGTCAACGGCCTTCCGGGCGGTGTGCAGAAGGGTCTGCGGGCGGTCTCGAAGGCGATCCCGCAGGGCGTGAAGGGCAAGAGCTTCCTGGAGCGCGGCACCACCCCGCTCGAGCAGCGCTACTACGGCAACGCCCGGATGTTCACCGAGGAGGAGAAGCAGCACCTGCTGCGGCGCTACGACCCCTCGGTCCGGTACACCGACGTGACCGCGCCGATCTACGCCGAGTGCACCGAGTTGGACGACGTCACCAAGATGCAGTACGTCGACCTCTACACGTGGCTGCGCGGCGACATCCTGGTCAAGGCCGACCGGATCTCGATGGCGCACTCGCTGGAGGTGCGGGTGCCCTTCCTGGACCGTGAGGTCTTCGACGTGGCGGCGAAGATCCCGGTGGACCTCAAGCTGCCGCCGCGCTCGGACGCCACCAAGTACGCCATGCGCCAGGCCCTTCAGGGCGTGGTGCCGCCGGCCATCGTCAACCGGAAGAAGCTGGGCTTCCCGACCCCGACCCGGGTGTGGCTGCGCGGCGAGATGTACGAGTGGGCCCGGCACGTGCTGAGCACCTCCGGTGCCGGCGACCTGCTCGACCTGTCGTACGCGCTGCGCCTGCTGGACGAGCACAAGCGGGAGGAGGCCGACCACTCCCGCAAGGTCTGGACCGTGCTGATCTTCTGCATCTGGCATGCCATCTTCGTGGCGAAGACCCTCGACCCGGGCATCCAGCGCAACCAGTCCGCCCTGCTCACCAAGCCGGTGGTCGGCAGCATGGTCCGCTGACGGTGTAAGGAAGGGCCCCCTGTTAACGCCTGGCGTATAGCAGGGGGCCCTTCTTAACGGCGGGCGGAACCGGTCAGCGGCCGGTGCAGCTCACCGTGGGCAGGGTGTTGGTGGTGGCGTTCGCCGTGAAGCCGAACGTCGTCGTGCCCTCGGGGGCGAGGGTGCCGTTCCAGGCGGCGTTGGCCACCGTGACCGACGACCCCGAGCCGCTCAGCGTGCCGTTCCACGCGTTGGTGATGGTCTGACCGCTGGGCCACGTCCAGGTCGCCGTCCAGCCGGACCAGGTCGACCGGGTGTGGTTCATGACCGTCACCTCGCCCTGGAAGCCCCCGGGCCAGGAGTTGACCACCTTGTAGACGGCCATGCAGTCACCGCTGTGCGGCGGCGGCGTGGTCGGGGGCGGGGTGGTCGGTGCCGGAGTCGTCGGCGGGGGAGTGGTCGGTGCCGGCGTCGTCGGTGCCGGGGTGGTCGGCGGAGGCGTACCGCCGCCCGGCCCGACGCCGGTGACCTCACCATTGCCCCCGTCGAAGGCGACGTCCGAGCAGCCGAAGAAGTTCTCCTGGCTGTCCGAGCGGACCCACCGGGAGTAGATGATGTGCCGCCCGGACTTGTTCGCCGGCAGGGTGCCGCTGAAGTAGTAGTGGCCCTCGTTGGTGCCCACCGCTCCGCGTTGCGGCGGGTTGGTCACCGTCAGGAACGGCTGCTCCTCCAGGTCGCTCCAGGCCAGCGGGCGCGTCGGGCTCCAGCTGTCCTTGGTCACGTAGAAGTAGAACGTGCCCGGGTGGTGGGCCCAGTTGCTGTACGTGAAGTCCAGCCGGGACCCCGCGGTCAGGTGGGTCAACGGCCAGTCGGTGCGGGCCAGGTCGTACCCGCTGTAGCCGGGATTGCCGCCGCTGCACAGCTTGCCGTCGGGGATGAAGCCGACGGTGCGCCCGCCGGCGTCGGAGCGGAGCACGCTGAACCAGTTGTAGAGCGAGTTCGCGCCGCTCTGGGCCACCGCGGCGGAGCACGCCGGGTTGTTCGGCCGGATCTCGCCGGTGCCGGTGAGGCCGTCCTTCCAGCACAGGAAGGTCCGGCTGCCCGGGGTCATGGCGGCGCCGTGCGCGGCGGCCGGCTCGGAGCCGGTGGTGAGCGCGACGGCGCCCACCAGCAGGGTCGCGGCCGCGGTGAGCAGCGCGGCCGTACGGGAACGGTGGGACACGGGTTCTCCTGACTCGCGGGGACGGCATCGCCCCGCGACATCACGCGCGCGGGCCTGGCACGAAGGCCGTCCCACGGCGACGGGCGGTCACGACGGTCACGGCGCGCGGCCCCTGGAGCGGGCGTACGCCGTCGGCGGTCCGCCTCGCGGACCGCAGCCCTCGCGTGCACCCGGCGCCGGCGGTACGGCAGCCCCCGTACCGCCCGGCATGCGCCATCCCACCACGTGTCGCGGCCACGATGCAATAGGCGTTGCTCTATGCGTGGGGCCGGACCCCGGTGTTCGCCTCGCGTCCGCCGCGGTACCCCAATACGGTGTTGTCGGCGCTCCTCGTCCGCGCCGGCACGACCGGACCGGCGAGGGCGCGGCGGACCGACGACGAAAGGACCGGGATGGGATACGCGGTGGTGCTCGGCGAGGCGCTGGTCGACCTGCTCGACACCGAGTACGACGGCGAGCCGGTCTACCGGCAGGCCGTCGGCGGTGGGCCGCTCAACGTGGCCGTCGCGGTCGCCCGGCTCGGCGGGGACGTGCAGTTCGTCGGCTCCCTCGGCGACGACGCGCTGGCCGGGCGCATCCGGGGCTTCCTCGCCGACACGGGCGTCGGCCTGTCCGGCGCCGTCACCGTGCCCGCGCCGACCGCCCTGGCGGTGGCCACCTTCGTCGACGCCGAGCCGGACTTCCGGTTCTACGGCGAACCACCCTCGTACGCCCTGCTCACCGCCGACGATCTGGATCCGGACCTGGTGGCCGGCGCCGACGTGCTCTACTGCGGCTCGATCGTGCTGCTCCGGCCGGCCACGCTGGACGCCGCGCGCCGGGCCTGGTCGCTCGCCGCCGGGCTGCGGGTCTTCGACCCCAACGTGCGCCTGCGGCTGCTGGACGGTCCGGAGGCGCTGGCCGGGCTGCGTGCGGTGGTGGCCGAGTTCGCCGCCGGGGCGCACCTGGTCAAACTGAGCACCGCCGACGCCGGCCTGCTCTACCCGGGGGAACCGGTCGAGGGCGTCGCCGCGTACCTGCGGGAACTCGGCGCGGCGACCGTCGTGGTCACCCTCGGCGCGGCCGGAGCGGTCGTCGCCGCCGCCGGTGCCGACCCGGTACGCGTACCCGCGCCGAAGGTCGCCGCGGTGGACGCCACCGGGGCGGGGGATTCGGTGATGGGCGCGCTCGTGGCGGACCTTCTCGTCGATGGCGAACCGGCCGACGCCGCCGGCTGGACCGAACGGGTGGCGTACGCGCTGCGGGTCGCCGGCCTGGTGTGTGAGTCACCCGGGGGCGCCACCGCGATGCCGACCCGAGCCGACGTGACCCGCCGCTACACCACCTGACAACCCGCCCCGCCCCGCCCCGCGATCTTGCACTTTGTGACGTGACTTTCAGGGCTGAAGGGGGCATCTCGGCGACCGAAAGTGCAAGATCGCGGGGGCCGGCGCGGGGGCCGGGGTGGGGGCCGGGGTGGGGTTAGGGGGTGCCGTCTAGTTCGGCGTAGCCGCGGCGGGCGGCGTGCAGGGCCGGGCGGGCGGCGAAGGGCGCCTCGGCCGCCACCCGCTCCGGTGGGGCGCCACCGGTGTGGCCGGCCCGGATCAGCCAGGCCAACTCGGCGAGCTGGGCGTGCTGGGCGCGGACGAAGGCGGCGTCGACCGTCTCGCCGTGCCCCGGCACCACGACGGTCGCCGGCGTGAGGGTCCGCAGCAGCTCGGCGACCGTGTCCGGCCACTGCAACGGGTACGACTCCTCGAACGCCGGCGGTCCGCTCTGCTCCACCAGGTCCCCGGCGACCAGCACGTCGGCGTCCGGCACGTGCACGACCAGGTCGGCGTCGGTGTGGCCCCGGCCGGGATGGCGCAGCACCACCCGGCGGCCCCCGATGTCGAGCACCGTCTCGAAGTGCACGGTGTGCGTCGGGGCGAGCAACTCGGTGTCGGCCAGCTCACCGGCCAGCGCCGGGTGCTCCTCGCGCATCTCCTCGTACGCCTCCCGGCGCAGCCGGTCCGGCTCCTCGCGCAGCGCCGCGGCGGCCCGCTCGTGCGCGTACACCGGGCGGGGTGGGTCGGCGGCGAGGGTCGCGTTGCCGAAGCAGTGGTCGAAGTGGTGGTGGGTGTTGACCAGCGTCCACGGGTGCGGGGTGACGGCGCGGGCCGCCTCGGCGAGCGCGGCGGCCTGACCGGCGGTGGAGAGCGTGTCGACCAGCAGGGCGGCGTCGTCGCCGACGACCAGCGTGACGTTGACCCGCAGCAGCGGCTCGCGGTACACGTGGACCCGGTCGGCGACCTCCACGAAGCGGCCGGTCATGACACCCGTGCCGCGCGCTCGACGAACCGCTGGCGGTCGACGAGCAGGCGCTCCACCCGGCCCCGGGCGACCGTCTGGTTCCCGTCGGTGACGGTCACGTCGAACTGCAGCCGCCGGCCGTCCACGGCGACCAGCCGGGCCGACGCGAGCACCCGGCGGCCGACCGGGGTGGCGGCGAGGTGCTCCAGTTCGACGCGGACCCCGACGGTCGTCGACCCGCCCGGCATCGCCGTCGCCGTCGCCGCCACGGTGGCCGCCTCGGCCAGCGCGAGGACCCGTGGCGTGCCCAGAACGGGTACGTCGCCCGAGCCGACCGCCTGCGCGGTGTCGGCGTCGGTCACCGTCAACTCGACCCGGGCGGTCAGGCCCGGCGCGAACGCGGGCTCCGGCTGCTCCTGCATGACCCTCAGCCTAAG
This sequence comes from Micromonospora sp. NPDC049497, assembly GCF_044465805.1. Classification (NCBI taxonomy): domain Bacteria; kingdom Bacillati; phylum Actinomycetota; class Actinomycetes; order Micromonosporales; family Micromonosporaceae; genus Micromonospora; species Micromonospora sp. NPDC049497. The sequence goes on from NZ_JBITMC010000011.1 coordinate 59,878, forward strand.
TGCTCGTCCGGTGGCCGTTCACACCCGCGGCCAACCCGCCCGGACCGGGCGGCGACACCCCGCCGTGACACGCGCCATTGAGGGCCGAGTGGTCCACCGTCGGCCCGGGTGGAACCCGCCGTTAACCTTGAGCGCGATGTCTGTCGCGACCGATCCCCAGCCCCCCGCCCGGACCGACCCGCTGCCCGACCCGGACGGCGGGCGGCGACGTGTGGTCTCGATGTCGGTGTGGGCCGTCGCGTTCGTCGCCGGCTGGCTGCTCATCGGCCTGCCCACCGACCCGGCGTACGCGTTCCTCTGGATCTGGGCGGCGACCGTCGCCTGGAACTCCTCCCGCCCGTGGCGCAGCCACCTGCGCTTCGCCCGGGACTGGGTGCCGGTGGTGCTGCTCCTCGTGGCGTACAACCTGTCCCGGGGGTTTGCCGACAACGGTGCGACCCCGCACGCGTACGAGCTGATCGTGGCAGACCGGGTCATGTTCGGCTGGGCCACCGACGGTCAGGTGCCCACGGTGTGGCTCCAGCAGCACCTCTACCGGCCCGAGGTGCAGTGGTGGGACGTGCTCGCCAGCTGGGTGTACTTCTCCCACTTCGTGGTGGCGCTGGCCGCCGCCGCCGTGCTGTGGCTGCGGGACCGGGGGCGGTGGGCGGCGTTCATGCGCCGCTGGGGCTTCCTCTGCGCCACCGGCCTGGTCACCTACTTCCTCTACCCGGCGGCCCCGCCGTGGTGGGCGGCGCAGAACGGCCTGCTGGAGGAGGTCGCGCGGATCTCCACCCGGGGGTGGAAGGCGTTCGGCATGCACGGCGCCGGCAACCTGCTCAACGCCGGCCAGATCGCCTCGAACCCGGTCGCGGCGATGCCGTCGCTGCACACCGCCTTCGCCCTGTTCGTGGTGCTGTTCTTCCTGCGGGTCACCCGGAAGCGCTGGTGGCCGCTGCTGCTGGCGTACCCGCTGGCGATGACGTTCACCCTGGTCTACTGCGGCGAGCACTACGTGATCGACGTGCTCGTCGGCTGGGCGTACGTGGGGATGACCTTCCTGGTGGTCGGCCTCGGTGAGCGGTGGTGGGCGGCGCGGCGCGCACGTCGTACCCCGTCGGATCCGCCGGCCGACGACCTGGCCGAGACCACCGCGACGGCGGTTCCGGCCGCCCGCTGACCCCCGGGCCCGCGCGGTTCAGCCGGCGCGGCGCGCGGCGCGGGCGCGGGCCATCAGCTCCGCGGCGAGAGCCCACGCCTCCGCCACGTCACGGTCCTGCGCGGCGGCGCCGGCGCCGCCCGCGGTGTCGGCGTGCACCGTGGCCAGCCGCAGCCGCCGCTGCGCCGGCCCCTGCACGACCCGCACGCTCTGGATCCGGGCGTACGGCACCAGCGCCACCTGCCGGGTGAGCAGGCCCGACCGCACCGCCAGCACCCGGTCGTGGAGGCCGGCGCCGAGCACGCCCCGGCTCAGCGGGTTGAGCCAGCGGGCCCGCGCCGGAGGTGGAACCAACGGCAGCGTGCCGAGGCGTACACCGGGCAGCACCTCGGCCAGGATCGCCTCCCCGGTGGCCAGGTCGCCCACCGGAAGCAGCCGGTCCGGCCGGTTGCGATCGTCGGCCTCCCCGCCGGAGTAGCCGGCCACCTCCAGCCGCATCCGCAGCCAGCCCCGGACCCGCCACAGCAGCGGCCAGGTCACCCCGACGGTCTGCACCCGGTCCAGTGGCACCGTCTGGGCGCGGGTCTCCAGCAGCCCGTTGCGGATCCGGAGCGTCCCGGCGTCCCGGGCCAGCCGGAAGTTCCAGTCGTCCAGCACCCGGCGCACCGGTTGCAGCAGCACGCCGGCCATCGCGGTGAGCGTGCTGGCCACCGCGATGAACGACCAGGAGCCCTGGGAGAGGAACTGGGCCACCACGAACGCCACGCCGAACGGGATCAGGAACGCCTGCGGGGTGAGCAGTTGGCTGATGAGCAGGTCACGGTTGTCGACCGCGTGCACCGGCCGGCCGGGCGGCACGGCTGCCTCCGCGGTGCCCGTCGGCCCGCCCGGGGACGGCTCCGCTCCGACCGGCGGCCTCCGCCCGGCGAGATCCAGCAGCCGTTGGCGCAGCGCCGTCGCCTCGGCCACGCTGAGGTACGCCAGCGGCGCCTCGGTCTTGCCCCCGCCGACCACCTCCAGCCGCAGCTCGGCCAGGCCGGTGAGCTGGGCGAGCAGCGGCCGGACCACCTCGACGGCCTGGAGCCGCTCCAACGGGATCGCCCGGGTACGCCGCCAGAGCAGGCCCTCGTACACCCGCAGTTCCCGGCCGACCACGTGGTAGCCGGTGTTGTACCAGCTCACCACCGCCAGCACGGTGGCGCCCAGCGCCAGCACGGCGGCCATCACCGCGAACCAGCCGAAGCCGACCCGGGACAGCGTCGACCAGGACAGGCCGGCGATGACCACCACCAGTGACTTGGCCCCGTGCAGGGCCGGACTCAACGGGTGCAGCCGTTGCCGGGGCTCGGCCCCGCCCGGCCCTCCCGCACCCGGCGCTCCGGCGTCGGGTGGTCCGGAACCGGGCCAGGGCCCGCCCGGGTACGTCGGCGCGGGCCTGCCGGGGTGCGGCGCGTACGGCCCCGGGTGCGGTGCGGGCCCGTACGGCGGGCCGGGACGGGGCGCGGGTCCGTACGCCGGCACGGGCCCGTGGACCGGGCCGGGTGCGGGATGGGGGGCGGTGGGTGGTGCCGGCCACGCGTGCGGAGCCGGTTGCGGTGCGGGTTGGTCGACCGGCTCCGGGTCCCGCGCGGCCGGGTCGCTCACAGGCCCTCCGCCCGGTCCCGGCCGAGTGCGGTGAGCCGGTCGCGCAGCCGGGACGCCTCCGCGGGGCGCAGCCCGGGCACCCGGGCGTCGCTGGCCGCCGCCGCGGTGTGCAGTTGGACGGTCGCCAGGTTGAAGGCGCGCTCCAGCGGGCCGGCGCTGACGTCGACGAACTGCATGCGTGAGTACGGCACGATCGAGAGCCGGCGCACCAGCAACCCGTGCCGGACCAGCAGGTCGTCCTCGCGCTCGGCGTACCCCCAGGCGTGGACGGCGCGCACGATGGTGACCACCCGCAGGCAGCCGAACAGCAGCACCACGGCGAGCGCGGCCCCGAACAGGCCGCTGCCGCTGACCACCCAGCCGACGGCCAGCACCACCACGACGACGAGCAGCCCCGCGGCCAGGCGCAGCAGCTCCACCCAGATCAGGTCCCGCGAGATGGGCTGCCACCGGACGGTGTCCGGCCAGGGGTCGAGGGGGCCCGCCGGAGACGGGGCGACGTCGGGCGCCGGGTGGGGCGACCCGGCGACGTCCTCGCCACTCACCGTGGGAATCCGTTGTGCGCGCTCACGAGTCGAGAGTAGGCGATCCGGTCACCGGATCGACCTCCCGCAGGAAGCCCCGGGCGTCCAGGAAGTCACCGAGGGAGGCCCGGTGGTCGGCGCAGGCCAGCCAGACCTTGCGGCGGTCGGGATCGTGGAGCCGGGGATTGTTCCACCGCAGCTCCCACCGCGCGGGAGCGCGGCAGCCCCGGGCGGAGCAGGTCAGCGCGGCACCGGCGGGAAATGGGTCGGACATCCCACCCAGTCTACGGACGCGCGGAGGCGGTCGAACGGCGGCACGGGTGACGCGGCAATGGCCGGTGAACGGGGAGCCGCGAGAAAGTTAGCGCCGGGCGGCCACGGGGGGAGCCGCCCGGCGACGGGTGAATCGTACACGCGGCGGGGCGGTCCCTGTCCAGCCGTTGACGGCGATTCGATGAAGCGGACGGCGCGCCCGAAATCGGGTTCTCCCCGCCTCGGCACTCAGCCGGGCATGCGAGTCTTGATACGCACCACGCCGCGACGACCGATCATGCTGTGGAGGACCGGTGGCCCAGCCGACCATGCCCGACGCTCCGACCCCGAACGGGGCCGGCCCGGAGACACCCGCCCCGGCGACCACGCCGGCGGAGGACGCGACGCTGCTGGAGCGGGCGCTGTTCGAGATCAAGCGGGTGATCGTCGGCCAGGACCGGATGGTGGAGCGGATGTTCGTCGCGCTGCTCGCCCGGGGACACTGCCTCCTGGAGGGCGTCCCCGGCGTGGCCAAGACGCTCGCCGTGGAGACCCTCGCCAAGGTCGTCGGCGGTTCCTTCGCCCGGGTGCAGTTCACTCCCGACCTCGTCCCGGCCGACATCATGGGCACCCGCATCTACCGGCAGTCCAGCGAGAAGTTCGACGTCGAGCTGGGCCCGGTCTTCGTCAACTTCCTGCTCGCCGACGAGATCAACCGCGCGCCGGCCAAGGTGCAGTCGGCACTGCTCGAGGTGATGAGCGAGGGCCAGGTCTCCATCGGCGGCGAGACCCACCGGGTGCCGCGACCGTTCCTCGTGATGGCGACGCAGAACCCGATCGAGCAGGAGGGCGTCTACCCGCTGCCGGAGGCGCAGCGGGACCGGTTCCTCATGAAGATCGTCGTCGGCTATCCCACCGACGCCGAGGAGCGGGAGATCGTCTACCGGATGGGCGTCGCCCCGCCCGAGCCGGCGCCGGTGTTCACCACCACCGACCTGACCGCCCTGCAGCACAAGGCCGACCAGGTCTTCGTGCACAACGCGCTGGTCGACTACGCGGTCCGGCTGGTGCTGGCCACCCGGGCTCCGGCCGAGCACGGCATGCCGGACGTCGCCCAGCTCATCCAGTACGGCGCCAGCCCCCGCGCCTCGCTCGGCCTGGTCCGGGCGACCCGCGCACTGGCCCTGCTGCGCGGGCGTGACTACGCCCTGCCACAGGACGTGCAGGACATCGCCCCGGACATCCTGCGGCACCGGCTGGTGCTCAGTTACGACGCGCTCGCCGACGACGTGCCCGCCGACCACGTCGTGCACCGGGTGATGTCGACCATTCCGCTACCCTCCGTCGCGCCCCGGCAGCAGTCCAGCCCCACGCCGACCACCGCGCCGCCCGGCGCCGGTTGGCCCGGGCAGCGGCCGTGACCCCACCCACCCGTCGGCCCGCCGACGTTTCCCACGACCGCACCGAGGCGGTCCTGTCCCGCCTGCAACTCCTGGTCACCCGCAAGCTCGACGGCCTGCTCCAGGGCGACTACGCCGGCCTGCTGCCGGGACCGGGCAGCGAGGCGGGGGAGTCGCGCGAGTACCGCCCCGGCGACGACGTACGCCGGATGGACTGGCCGGTCACCGCCCGCACGACGATGCCGCACGTCCGGCGTACGGTGGCCGACCGCGAGCTGGAGACGTGGCTCGCGGTCGACCTGTCGGCGAGCCTGGACTTCGGCACCGGCCAGTGGCTCAAGCGCGACGTGGTGGTGGCCGCCGCCGCCGCGCTGACCCACCTGACCGTGCGGGGCGGCAACCGGATCGGCGCGGTCGTCGGCAGTGGCGCCGAACCGGTCGCCCCGGCCGGCCGGTGGCGGCGCGGTCCCGCTCCGGTCGCCGGCCCGGGCGTGCTGACCCGGCTGCCGGCCCGCGCCGGCCGCAAGGAGGCGCACGGCCTGATGCGGGCCATCGCCGGCACCGAGATCCGCCCCGGGCGCAGCGATCTCGGTGCGCTGGTCGACATGCTGAACCGGCCACCCCGCCGGCGCGGTGTGGCGGTGGTGATCTCCGACTTCCTCGCGCCGGTGCCGCAGTGGGCCCGGCCGCTGCGCAAGCTGCGGGTCCGGCACGACGTGCTGGCCATCGAGGTGGTGGACCCCCGCGAGCTGGACCTGCCCGACGTCGGGGTGCTCCCGGTCGTCGACCCGGAGACCGGCGAACTGCACGAGGTGCAGACCGCCGACCCGCGCCTGCGGCAGCGCTACGCCGAGGCGGCCGCCGCCCAGCGGGCGGAGATCTCCGCCGCCCTGCGCGGTGCCGGTGCCGCGCACCTGCGACTGCGTACCGACCGTGACTGGCTGCTGGACATGGTGCGCTTCGTGGCCGCGCAGCGGCACGCCCGCACCCGAGGGACGACACGATGATCCGATTTCTGCAACCGTGGTGGTTGCTGGCCGTGCTGCCGGTGCTCGCGCTCGCCGCGTTCTACGTCTGGCGGCAGCTGCACCGGCGGGCGTACGCGATGCGGTTCACCAATGTGGACCTGCTGCGTACGCTCGCGCCGAAGGGACTGGGCTGGCGGCGGCACGTCCCGGCGACGGCGTTCCTGCTCTGCCTGCTGGTGCTCGCCACCGCGCTGGCCCGGCCGGCGGTGGACACCCGGGAGCCGCTGGAACGGGCGACCGTGATGCTCGCCATCGACGTGTCGCTGTCCATGCAGGCCGACGACGTGGCACCGAACCGGCTGGAGGCGGCCCAGGAGGCGGCCAAGCAGTTCGTCGGCGAGCTGCCGGAGAGCTACAACCTCGGGCTGGTCTCGTTCGCCAAGGCCGCGAACGTGCTGGTGTCGCCCGGCAAGGACCGGGAGGCGGTGGTCGCCGCCATCGACGGGCTGGTGCTGGCCGAGGCCACGGCGACCGGCGAGGCGGTTTTCACCTGCCTGGAGGCGATCCGGTCGGTGCCCGCCGACGGGGCGGCCGGCGTCCCGCCCGCGCGGATCGTGCTGCTCTCCGACGGCTACCGCACGTCCGGCCGCTCCGTGGAGGAGGCGGCCGCCGCCGCGCAGGCCGCGAACGTACCGGTCTCCACCATCGCGTTCGGCACCGACTCGGGTCAGGTGGACATCGGCGGCCAGCTGCAACGCGTGCCGGTGGACCGGCTGGCCCTGGCCGACCTGGCGGAGGCCACCGAGGGCTACTTCTACGAGGCGGCCTCGGTGACCGAGCTGAAGCAGGTGTACCAGGACATGGGCAGCTCGATCGGCTTCCGCACCGAACCACGGGAGGTCACCCAGTGGTACGCGGGGGTGGCGCTGCTGTTGGCGCTCTGCGCCGGCGCGCTCAGTCTCCTGTGGTCGTCCCGGATGCTCTGATCGCGCCGACCCCGCGAGCGGCGGGGTCGGCGGCGGCGCCGGCGGTGGTCAGTGACCGCCGCCGGCCAGGACGAAGAGCACGGCCACCCAGACGGCGGCGAGGGTGAAGCCCAGCGGGGCGACGTAGCGGCTCATGGACGGCTCCGGGTGCGACTGGACGGTCCGCCGGGCGGGGTGGGCGGGCCGCAGGGGCTGATCAGGACGCGCACACGAAGTCGTGACCGGGCTGCTCCGGGTGGCACACACGGACCGGCCCGGCCGAGCGGCCGGACGGGTGGGCGGTGCGGGGGAGCGGAGTCGGGGTCAGTTCACCTGCTGAGTCGTGGCTCAGCGGGACTGACGGACGGCCCGGCCACGACTGGGAGGATCGCTATCTCGCACAGCGATCACCTCCTGCGGTCGGCGGGGCCCGGAACGCGGGCACCTGAGGCCCGCAAACGCGATCATCGTACACCCGCCGATGCCTGTCCCCGCACTCGGCCGACCGGTCGGACGAGCCGGGACCGACGACGGCGGCGGCCCTCCCCGGGCCGAGGGGGCCGGGGGCCGCGTGGATCAGCCGTTAGCGCTTACCTACCGGTAACGCCTAGGCTCCGACGCGACGCGAGATCAGCTGAGCAAGAGGGGGAGCCGTGGCCCGTACCGTGCTGGTGACCGGGGGTAACCGGGGAATCGGCCTGGCCATCGCGCAGGCCTTCGCGAAGCAGGGCGACCGGGTGGCGGTCACCCACCGCAGTGGTGACGCACCCGAGGGGCTGTTCGGGGTGCGCTGTGACGTGACCGACGCCGCTTCGGTCGACGCCGCCTTCACCGCCATCGAGACGGAGCTGGGGCCGGTCGAGGTGCTGGTCGCCAACGCCGGCATCACCGACGACACGCTGCTCATGCGGATGAGCGAGGAGCAGTTCACCCGGGTGCTGGACACCAACCTCACCGGCTCGTTCCGCTGCGCCAAGCGGGCGTCGGGCAAGATGCTCCGCGCGAAGTGGGGCCGGATGATCTTCATCTCCTCGGTGGTCGGCCTCTACGGTGGCCCGGGTCAGGTCAACTACGCCGCCAGCAAGGCGGGGCTGGTCGGCGTGGCCCGCTCGATCACCCGGGAGCTGGGCTCGCGCAACATCACCGCCAACGTGGTCGCGCCCGGCTTCATCGACACCGACATGACCGCCGCGCTGCCCGAGGACCGCAAGGCGGAGTACCGCAAGGCCATCCCGGCCGGCCGGTTCGCCACCCCGGAGGAGGTGGCCGGAGTGGTCACCTGGCTGGCCGGGGACACCGCCGGTTACGTGTCGGGCGCGGTCATCCCGGTCGACGGCGGCCTGGGCATGGGTCACTGAGCAAGCACGGAGGAAGGTCAACACATGTCAGGACTGCTCGCCGGTAAGCGGCTGCTGGTCACCGGCGTCATCACCGACGCCTCGATCGCCTTCTCGGTGGCGAAGCTCGCCCAGGAGAACGGCGCGCAGGTCGTGCTCACCGGCTACGGCCGGCTCTCCCTGGTCGAGCGGATCGCCAGGCGGCTGCCCGAGCCCGCCCCGGTGATCGAGCTGGACGTGACCAACGCGGAGCACCTGGCCGGGCTGGCCGACAAGGTCCGCGAGCACGTCGACGGCCTTGACGGCGTGGTCCACTCGATCGGCTTCGCCCCGCAGAGCTGCCTGGGCGGCGGTTTCCTCGACGCCCCCTGGTCGGACGTCGCCACCGCCCTGCAGGTCTCGACGTACTCCTACACCTCCCTGGCCATGGCGTCGCTGCCGCTGATGTCCGCCGGTGGCGCGGTGGTCGGCCTGACCTTCGACGCCACGAAGGCCTGGCCGGTCTACGACTGGATGGGCGTGGCCAAGGCCGGCCTGGAGTCCGCGTCCCGCTACCTCGCGCTGCATCTGGGCAAGCAGGGCATCCGCAGCAACCTGGTCGCCGCCGGGCCGCTGCGCACCATCGCCGCCAAGTCGATCCCCGGCTTCGACCAGTTCGAGGACGCCTGGACCCAACGGGCCCCGCTGGGCTGGAACCTGACCGACCAGGAGCCGGCCGCCCGGGCCTGCCTGGCGCTCCTGTCCGACTGGTTCCCGGCCACGACCGGCGAGATCGTGCACGTCGACGGCGGCTACCACGCCATCGGCGCCTGAGGTGAAAGGCGGGGCCCCTTCTTAACGCCTCCGGTAGAGGAAGGGGCCCCTTTTAACAGCGGGGAGCAGGGGGCGTCGCCGCGCCGTGATCGGCGGGGGCGAGAATGGGACCATGGCGTACGACGCGGTGGTGCTGGTTTCCTTCGGCGGGCCGGAACGGCCCGAGGACGTGATGCCCTTCCTGCAGAACGTGACCCGGGGCCGTGGCGTGCCTCCGGAGCGGCTGGCGGAGGTCGCGGAGCACTACCAGCACTTCGGCGGGGTCTCCCCGATCAACCAGCAGTGCCGGGAACTGCTGGCCGCGATCCGGGAGGACTTCGCCGCCAACGGCATCGACCTGCCGGTCTACTGGGGCAACCGGAACTGGCACCCGATGCTCGCCGACACCGTGGCGCAGATGCGCGACGACGGCGTACGGCACGCCCTGGCGTTCGTCACCAGCGCGCTCGGCGGCTACTCGTCCTGCCGGCAGTACCAGGAGGACATCGCCGCCGCCCGGGCCGCCGTCGGCGCGGACGCTCCGATGATCGACAAGCTGCGCCAGTTCTGGGACCACCCCGGCTTCGTCGAGCCGCACGCCGACGCGGTGCGGGCCGCGCTCGCGCAGCTCGACCCGGCGAAGCGGTCCACCACGCGACTGGTCTTCACCGCCCACTCGGTCCCCAACTCGATGGACGCGAACGCCGGCCCGCACGGCAACCGGTACACGGCGCAGCTCGCCGAGACCGCCCGGCTGGTGCACGCCGCGTCCGCCCCCGACCTGCCGTACGACCTGGTCTGGCAGAGCCGGTCCGGCCCGCCGCAGGTGCCGTGGCTGGAGCCGGACGTCAACGATCACCTCGCGGCGCTCGCCGAGCAGGGCGTCACCAGCGTCGTGGTCAGCCCGGTCGGCTTCGTCTCCGACCATCTCGAGGTGGTGTGGGACCTGGACACCGAGGCGCTGGACACCGCCAAGCAGCTCGGCCTGGACTTCGTCCGGGCCGGCACGCCGGGCACCGACCCGCGCTTCGTCACGATGGTCCGGGAGCTGGTCCGGGAGCGGATCGACCCGGACGGCGTGACCCTGCGCCGTCGCCTCGGCGAGCTGCCGATGTGGGACACCTGCCCCACGGTCTGTTGCGTACCGGCCCGCCGGTCCTCCTGACCGCCGCCCCGACACCCCCTGGGACGACACATGCTTGACCGCAAGCCCGTCGAGAGCTGGCTGACCGACATGGACGGCGTTCTCGTCCACGAGGGCCAGCCCGTGCCCGGAGCGCCGGAGTTCGTCACCCGGCTGCGTACCTCCGGCAAGCCCTTCCTGGTGTTGACGAACAACTCCATCTACACGCCGCGGGACCTCCAGGCCCGGCTGGCCCGGATGGGGCTGGACGTGCCGGAGACAGCCATCTGGTCCTCCGCCCTGGCCACCGCCCAGTTCCTGGCCGACCAGCGGCCGGGCGGCACCGCGTACGTCATCGGGGAGGCCGGGCTGACCACCGCGCTGCACGCGGTCGGGTACGTGCTGACCGACTTCGCGCCGGACTACGTGGTGCTGGGGGAGACCCGCACCTACAGCTTCGAGGCGATCACCAAGGCCGTCCGGCTGATCAACGACGGGGCGCGGTTCATCTGCACCAACCCGGACGTGACGGGGCCGTCGGTGGAGGGCGCCCTGCCCGCGGCCGGTTCGGTCGCCGCGATGATCTCCAAGGCGACCGGCGTCGAGCCGTACTTCGTCGGCAAGCCGAACCCGATGATGATGCGCTCGGCGCTCAACACGATCAACGCGCACTCGGAGACGACCGCGATGATCGGCGACCGGATGGACACCGACATCCTCTGCGGTCTGGAGGCGGGCCTGGAGACGATCCTGGTGCTCACCGGCATCAGCAGCCGCACCGAGGCGGAGCGCTACCCGTACCGGCCGTCGCGGATCGTCGAATCGGTCGCCGACCTGATCGACGAGATCTGACCGGCCGCCGCGCCGCCACGTCGATCCGCTCAGCCTCGACGCAGGAAGTCGGCCACCACGGGCGCGAGGGTCCCGGCGGGCACGCCGTGCCACTCGCCCGGCAGGCTGCGGTGCACCCCGTTCGGCAGCGACCTGGCGGCGGTGGCGGCCATGCCGGTCAGGTCGTCGTCGCTGCCGGAGCTGTCCAGCACCAGCGTCGGTGTCGTCACTCTCGCGAGCAGGCCGGCGTCGGTGGCCTCGGCGAGCAGGCTGTCGTACGTGAGCGTGTGGGCGACCGAGACCATCGCCGCCCAGTGGGGTGAGCCGCGCATGCCCGCCAGCACGTCCGTGGGCACCCCGATCTCGGTCAGGAAGAAGGTCACGGCGTCCTCGCCGCTCAACTCCCGCAGGCGTGTCGTGAACGCCCGTTGCACGGGAGAGTTTTCAGCCGGGTCGATCGGCGGTTCCAGCAGGGCCAGCCGTCGGATGTCCAGTCCGGCGGCCGCCGCGTGCAGCGCGACGAGGGCACCGGACGAGTAGCCGTACAGGGACACGGGTTCGCCGGCCTCGACGATCAGCGCCGCGACGTCCTCGACCTCACGGGCGGGGGTGTACGGCGGGTTGTCGGTGCTGTCACCGCGTCCCCGACGGTCGTACCGGTACACGGTGAAGTGCACCGCCAGCAGCTCCGCGAGGTCACCGAGGGAGCTGTTCGCCCGGAAGTGCCCGGCGGCGTCGATCAGGATCACCGGGGGGCCCGAGCCGTCGCGCTCGTACGCGATCCGGGTGCCGTCTCGTGAGGCCGCAGTGTCCATGAACTGAACGGTACAGTACAGTTCCGTCATGCGGAAAGACCTCAAGCGGCAGGCGATCCTCGACGCCGCACTGGCGGAGTTCCTGGAGCACGGCTACGTCGGTGCCGGGATGGACCGCGTGGCGGCCCGGGCCGGCGCGTCCAAAGTGACCGTCTACGCCCACTTCGCCGACAAGCGGTCCCTCTTCGAGGCCGTCTTCACCCGGGCGATCACCGACGCCGAACGCGCGGGGGCGCCGTTCGTGGCCGCGCTCGCGGAGACCGACGACCTGACCCGTGACCTCCGCATGTTCGCCCGGGAGCACATCGCCACGGTGACCCGGCCGCACCTGGTGCAGCTGCGGCGCATGCTGATCGGCGAGGCCGGGCGCTTCCCCGAGCTGGCCCGCGCCTGGCACCGTGCCGCGCCGGAGCGCGGCCACGCCACCCTCGCCGGGGTCGTCGCGCGGCTCAGCGAGCGCGGGCTGCTGCGCGCGCCCGACCCGCTGCTCGCCGCGCAGCACCTCAACTACCTGATCCTGTCCATCCCGCTCGACGAGGCGATGTTCGCGGTGCGGGAGGCGCACGACGACGCCGAGCTGCACCGCTGGGCCGACGAGGCGGTAGGGGTGTTCCTCGCCGCGTACGGAGTATGAACCTCGCCCTACGGGCGTAGTGGGGCGTTGCAGGCGGCGACGAGGGCCTGGCGGCAGGCGGTGGTCAGCGGGCGCAGCGCCGCGTCCCGCTGCTGGGCCTCGTAGTTGTTGACGGCGCCACCCGGTGCGGCGTGCCCGGCCAGCGCGAGCACCCGGTCGAGCACGGCGGCCCGGGCGAAGAGCCGGCGGGCGCGTGGGTCGAACCCGGGCGGCAGGTCGGTCGCCCCGTCGGGCCGGCGTAGCGCCTCCAGCGCACCGGCCAGCTCCGGTCGCCACTGGGCGACGTCGAGCCGGGTCAGCGCGGCGGTGGTCTCGGCGAGAGCGGCCGCCAGCTCCGCCTCCGCCTCCGCCGCCCCGGGCAGCATGCGGGAGGCCGCGGGGGCGTCCGCGGGCAGGGGGTAGAACCGCCACAGCACGGTCTCGAAGGCGTCCCCGGAGCCGGAGACGTGGGTGCGGACCTCGGGGATCAGGCCGAGACCGCCGGCGACCACGGCCTCACCGGCGAGCAGGGCCGCGCCGGCGAAGTCACCGGGGCCGGGCAGCCCACGGGGATCGCCCGGTGCGGGCAGCACCAGGCGGATCTCGTCGGGCGAGAGCCGGGCCAGGGTGGGCAGCGCCTGCGGCAGCGGTACGTCGGTCCAGGTGCCGGGCGCGTCGGCGACCAGGTGCTCCTCGTCGCCGGCGATGGCGTCGGCGACCTCGTCGAAGGGCACCAACCCGGCGCGCCACGCGCGCACCCAGGCAACGAACCGGCTCGACCGGCGCGGCGCGATCGTCGCCGCGCCCGCTGCGGGGGTGGACATGCCGAAAGGGTACGTGGTCACCGCCGCCCCTGTCTCGACTGCCGCTCCGTCGGCGTCGCCTGCCCGTTTCGCCCCCGTGCGTCCTCCGAGGACCGGTCACCGGTCGATGTCCGGGCCGGCCGGTGACGCCGACGCCGGTCCCCGGCGTGGCGCTGGGTGCGGCGCGACGAGGACGGGGTTAGCGTGATCGACATGGCCGGGCGATACGCGGACGACGTGCTGGCGGGCAACTGGCGGCGACGGAAGGTCACCCCGGAGGTGGACGCCGAGCCGGACCTGGTGGTCGAGGACGCCGACTCCGGGTTCTGCGGCGCCGTGGTCGGGTTCGAGTCCGGTGCGGTGGTGCTGGAGGACCGGCACGGGCGGCGGCGCAACTTCCCGCTGCTGCCGGCGGCGTTCCTGCTCGACGGGCAGCCGGTCACCCTGCGCCGCCCGACCCGCGCCCCGGTGCCCGCCGCCCGCCGGCGTACGGCCTCCGGCTCGATCGCGGTGGACGGCGTCCGCGCCCAGGTGGCGAAGGCCAGCCGGATCTGGGTCGAGGGCGTCCACGACGCCGCGCTGGTCGAGCGCATCTGGGGCGACGACCTGCGCATCGAGGGCGTGGTGGTGGAGCCGCTGGACGGCATCGACGCCCTCGACGCGGAGGTACGCGACTTCGCGCCCGGCCCCACGCGGCGGCTCGGCGTGCTCGTCGACCACCTGGTGCCCGGCTCGAAGGAGAGCCGGATCGTGGCGCGGGTGACCTCACCGCACGTGCTGGTCACCGGGCACCCGTACGTGGACGTGTGGCAGGCGGTGAAACCCGCGGCGCTGGGCATCCCGGCGTGGCCCGTGGTGCCGCCGGGCCGGCCGTGGAAGGAGGGGGTGTGCGGCGCGCTCGGCGTCGCCGCGCCCGCCGACATGTGGCGGCACATCCTGTCCCGGGTCGACAGCTTCGCCGACGTGGAGACCCCGCTGATCAACGCGATGGAACGCCTGATCGACTTCGTCACCGAACCGCAGGGCTGACGCCGCCGTACGGTCAGGGTTCCTGGTCGGGGGTGCGGGTGAACACGAACGTGGCGATGTCCAGCGCGACCACCGTGCCGGCCGGGTCGCGCAGCACCGTGAGGATCTCCCCGTTCTCCGGGCCGGAACGACCGCGCCAGCGGTCCGGCCCGTTCGGGACGAAACGGCTCTCCCGCTCGCCCCGCACGTGCGCCACCAGTTCGCCGGTGGCCCGGTCCCATGCCAGGTCGAGGGGTGCCCCCATCCACCACCACCGGCCGGTCAGCGCGGCCAGGTCGGCGGGCGGCGGCGCGGTCGTCGGCCGCCACGGCGGGACCGCCGTCGGCTCGGTGTCCAGCACCGTGGTCAGCGCCTCCCGGCCCAGTCCGCCGATGTGACCGACCCGGAAGCCGTACGCGTTCGCGAAGGCGACCGTCGCGGTGCGCGAGGGCCGGTGCACGGCCAGGGCGGCGACGTAGCCGGGCATCGAGCCGCCGTGGCCGACGTACACCCGCTCGCCCTCCCGGTGGAGCTCCAGCCCCAGGCCGTGCCCGCCGGTCCACGTGTCCAGGTCGCTGATGACCACCGGGGCGCACATCTCGGTCAGCGTCTCCGCCGCCAGCACCCGCGGGTCGGGGTCGGCGAGGAAGGCCGCCCAGCGGCCCAGGTCCTCGATCGTCGACCACAGCTGCCCGGCCGGGGCCATCGCCCCGGTGTCGGTCCGGGGCTCCTCCCGCAGCGTCTCGTGCCAGGGATGCACGACGTAGCCCCGGGCGAAGGGCTCGGAGGCCGCGTACGTGGTGCGCCGCATGCCCAGCGGGCCGAGGACGCGCTCGGTCAGCAGGTCGGCCCACGGCGTGCCGGTGATCCGTTCCAGCACGCCGCCGAGCAGCCCGTACGCCAGGTTCGAGTAGTGGTACGTCCGGTGCGGCGGGTATGCGATCTTCTCGGTGCCGACCCCGGTGAGCAGCGTGGCCAGGTCGACGCCCTCGGCCCGCTCCCACCAGTCGCCGCCGGGCTCCCGTTGGAGCCCGCTGGCGTGCCCGAGAAGCTGGCGGATGGTCAGGGCGCCGACGCCGGTGCCGGGCAGGTGCGCGTCGAGGGGATCGTCCAGGGACAGGCGGCCGGCGTCGCGTTCCTGCATGACCAGGGTCGCGGTCATCGTCTTGCTGATCGAGCCGAGCCGGTACTGGAGGTCGCCGTACGGGCGGGGGTGGTCCCCGGCGGTGGCGAGGTGCGCCACCGTGCCGTCACGGACCACTCCCAGCACCAGCGACGGCGTACGGCCGGCGGCCTGTGCCCGGGCGACGAGGTCGTCGATCCGGCGGGTGGTTTCGGGCAGCAGGGGCACGATTGTCTCCTCGTGACGGTGTGACCCGAGCCTACTGATCATGACAATTCGATGACACGTGCATCGGCGTGTCACGATCAGGTGGTGGATGCGGTGTGGTGGATCGTTCTGGGTGCGGTGCTGGCGATTGCCGAGCTCTTCACGACGACGCTGTTCCTGATCATGTTCGCGGTCGGCGCGTTCGCCGCCGCCGGTGCCGCGGCGCTCGGCGCTCCGGTCGAGGTCCAGGCGATCGTCTTCGCGATCGTGTCGGTGCTGACGGTGCTGGGTGTCCGTCCGACGCTGCGCCGGCACCGCCGGTCGGCGGTGGAGAGCGGCGAACAGCCGTTCGGTGTGGAGGCGATCGAGGGCAGCACGGCGCTGGTGCTGGAGTCGGTCGGCACCGACCAGGGCATGGTCAAGATCGACGGCGAGTTGTGGCAGGCCCGCGCGTACGACGCGACCCAGTCCTTCGCCCCCGGCGAACGGGTGCAGGTGGTCCAGGTGCGAGGGGCCACCGCGCTCGTGTGGCGGGACGACATTTCTCCGTCCGGGGACCTACCCGAAGCGAAAAGGTGAGCAGATGGAATTCATTCTCCCGGCCCTGCTGATAGCCGTGGCGCTGATCGCGGTGATCACCCTGGCCAAGGCGGTGCGGATCGTGCCGCAGCAGCGCCAGGACGTCGTCGAGCGGCTCGGCAAGTACAAGCGCACCCTCAACCCGGGGCTGAACATCCTGGTCCCGTTCATCGACGCGGTGCGCACCAAGGTCGACATGCGGGAGCAGGTGGTCAGCTTCCCGCCGCAGCCGGTGATCACCTCGGACAACCTGGTGGTCTCGATCGACACGGTCCTCTACTTCAAGGTGGTCGACGCGGTCCGGGCGACCTACGAGATCTCGAACTTCCTCCAGGCGATCGAGCAGCTCACCGTCACGACGCTGCGTAACGTGATCGGCTCGTTGGACCTGGAGCGGGCGCTGACCAGCCGCGAGGAGATCAACCGGCACCTCTCCGGCGTCCTGGACGAGACCACCGGCCGCTGGGGCATCAAGGTCACCCGGGTGGAGATCAAGGCGATCGAGCCGCCGGCCAGCATCCGCGACTCGATGGAGAAGCAGATGCGCGCCGAGCGGGACCGCCGGGCGGCGATCCTCACCGCGGAGGGGCACAAGCAGTCGCAGATCCTCACCGCCGAGGGTGAGAAGCAGTCCGCGGTGCTGCGGGCCGACGGTGACCGGCAGGCCCGGATCCTCCAGGCCGAGGGTCAGGCGAAGGCGATCCGGACGGTCTTCGACGCGATCCACCAGGCGAACCCGAGCCAGAAGGTGCTCGCCTACCAGTACCTGCAAGCCCTGCCGCAGATCGCCCAGGGCAGCGCCAACAAGGTCTGGATCGTCCCGGCGGAGCTGACCAAGGCACTGGAGGGGATGGGCGGCGCGCTCGGCGGCCTGAGCCAGATGGTGGGGGACGTCCCCGCGCCGGAGGCGGCCGACCACGCGAGCCAGGTCGAGCGCGAGGCCGCGGAGGCCGCGCAGGCGGCGGCGGCAGCCGCGCAGGAGATCCACGACGAGGTACGCGTGGCCGAGGCGCAGGCCACCGGCGGGAAGACCCCGCAGGGGCTGCCGGCGCCGGAACCGGTCTCTCCGGCGAGCCTGTTGGCCGACCCGTCGGACCAGCGCGAACGGGGCTGACCTAAACACGAGAACCGCTCATGAGGCGCTCCGGCGCCTGCCACCATCGGTCCTAGGACGGGCGGTGACCAGGCATCGGGGCGCCTCGGCGCGTCCCGCGCCGCCCGTGGGACGGGCGAGGTGAGGCATGAAGGAGCCGGCGAAGCGGGCAGGGTCCTCGGCCCCGGTCGGGGCGCACGACCCCGCCGGACCGCTGGGGACCCGGCGTACCGGCGGAGGGTTCGGAGTGCTGCCGTTCATCGGTGAGCCGGGGCCGGCCGCGCCGGCCACCAACGCGAGCTGGGCCTGGTCGCTGCGCCGGCTCGCCCGGGGGGCGGTATGGCTGCTGCCCGCGTACGCCGTCCTCTACGGCGTCGTGGCGAAGGCCAGCGACGGCGGCGTGGCGACCGACCCGTACCCGGCCGACGGCCGGCCGATCTACCTGATCGCCTGGGTGGCGGCGGTCTGGCTGGGCCTGCTCGCGCTGCTCGCGCTGACCGGGTTGCTGGCCGCGACCCGCAGCCGCTGGTCGGCGGTCGCCGGCCTGCTGGCCAGCATCGCCGGAACGGTGCTCATGCTCCCGTTCGCCGGCCTGGCGGAGCAGACGCCGGTCTTCGGCACCACCGCCCGGATGCTGGTCCTGGTGGGTGCGGGCTTCTACAGCGCGGGATGGCTGCTGACCGGGTGGGCGGTGGCCCGCTCCGGCATGTTCAGCATGGGCGACGGCACCATGCTCATGATCGCCGCTCCGCTGCTCGGCCTGGCCGGCGCGCTGGTCGGCTCCCTGCAGACCTTCGGCGCGATCTTCGCCCTGATCGCCGGTATCGGCATCGGCTACCGCTCCGGCCGCCTGATCCCCGGCGACATCATCCGCGACGCGACAGCCGCCAGCCTCGCCGCCACCCCCGCCCCCGACCGCCGCCCGTCACCCAGTTGATCAAGGGGTTTGCGTCAACTCCGAGCCGAATCCTGACGCGAACCCCTTGATCAACAGCCCGAGTCGGGTGGGTGCGGTGGGGGTTGGGGTGGGGGTGGGGGCGGTGGGATGGGAAAGTGCTGGTTGGGGGCCGTGAAGTTGCTGACAGTCACCGTCAGGGGTGGTCGGTTGGCGGCTTTCGTGACAATCCTTGGGCACCATGGCCCTCCGTACGCCGCTGTCGCGGCTGTTCACCGTGCTGCTCGCCGGCGTGCTCGCCGGGCTCGTCCTGGCGGTCGCCGCGCTGCCGGGCAACCTGCTGCTCGGATTCACCGCGCGGGCGACGCTCGGCGGGTACGCCGCACTGCCCGAGGCGTTGCGTACCCCGGCCACACCCCAGCGCTCCTACCTCTACGCCAACGACGGTAAGACGCTGATCACGACCTTCTACGACGTGAACCGCACCGACGTGCCGCTGGAGGACATCGCCCCGGTGATGCGGCAGGCGATCGTGGCGGCCGAGGACCGGCGGTTCTACGACCACGGTGGCGCGGACCTGCGCGGCCTGGCCCGGGCGCTGGTCGCCAACGTGCGCGGTGGGGAGACCGCGCAGGGCGGCTCGACGCTGACCATGCAGTACGTCCGCAACGTGCTCAAGACCGACCCGGGACGCACCGCGGAGGAGCGCGCGGCGGCCACCGAGCAGACCGTCGGGCGCAAGGTCCAGGAGATCCGGTACGCGACCGCGCTGGAGCAGCGCCTCGGCAAGGACGAGATCCTCAACCGGTACCTGAACATCGCGTACTTCGGGTCCGGCGCGTATGGGATCGCGGCGGCCAGTCAGCGCTACTTCGGCAAGGCCCCGGCCCAGCTCACCCTCGCCGAGTCGGCCCTGCTGGCCGGTCTGGTGCAGTCGCCCGAGGCGTACAGCCCGATCGACGGTGACCGGCAGGCGGCGCTGGACCGGCGGGCGTACGTCCTCGACTCGATGGTCGAGACCGGGGCGGTCAGCGCGGAACAGGCGGCGGCGGCCAGGACCGAGAAGCTCACCCTGCGGCCCACCCCCCAACCCAACGGCTGCACGGCCGTCGCGTCCGGCCACGACGACTGGGGCTTCTTCTGCGACTACCTGCGGAGCTGGTGGCTGACCCAGCCGGCGTTCGGCGCCACCGCCGAGGAGCGGGAGCAGGCGCTGCGGCGGGGTGGCTACACCGTGGTCACGTCGCTGGACCCGCAGGTCCAGGCGACCGCGCAGAAGCAGGCCACCGGCGTGTACTCCTACGACAACGCGCGCGCCCTGCCGATCGCCGCCGTGGAGCCGGGCACCGGCCGGGTCCTCGCCATGGCCGTCAACCGGAAGTACAGCCTGGAGCCGAACCCGGCCGGGCAGACCAACCACCCGAACACCGTCAACCCGCTGATTTCCGGCGGTGACGGCGTGGACGGCTACCAGGCCGGCTCCACGTTCAAGCTGTTCACCATGCTCGCCGCCCTGGAGGCCGGCAAGCCGCTCGCGACCGGTTTCGACGCCCCGAGCCGGCTGCCCACCCGGTACGCCGCCGAGGGCGAGGGCAGCTGCGACGGCCGCTGGTGCCCGGTCAACGCCAACCCGGAGTGGATGGACGGCTACCGGATGATGTGGGACGGCTTCGGCCGCTCGGTGAACACCTACTTCGTGTGGCTCGCCGAGCAGGTCGGGCCGGAGAAGGTGGTGGAGATGGCGCAGCGCCTCGGCATCACCTTCCGGGCCGACGCCGACGCCGCCTTCGCGGCGGACAACGCCGAGAACTGGGGTTCGTTCACCCTCGGCGTGGCCGCCACCACCCCGCTCGACCTCGCCAACGCGTACGCGACGGTGGCCGCCGAGGGCACGTACTGCACGCCGCTGCCGGTGGTGTCGGTCACCGCCGCCGACGGTACGCGGGTGCCGGTCGGCGACCCGTCCTGCGAGCGGGTGCTCGACGCCGACGTGGCCCGCGCCGCCACCGACGCGGCCCGCTGCCCGGTCGGCCAGCAGTCGGCGTTCGGCCAGTGCAACGGCGGCACCGCCACGTCGGTGAACCGGATCCTGGACGGCCGTCCGGTGGCCGGCAAGACGGGCAGCTCGGAGGAGAACGGCACGGAGAGCTTCGTCGGCTTCACCCCGCAGGTCGCGGTTGCCGGCATCGCCGCCAATCCGGACGACTCGACCGACTCCGTCGGCGGCCCCGTGCAGGCCCGCGTGATCGACGCGGTGGCCCGGGTGATCGTCACGGCCGTCGACGGCCAGCCGGAGCAGGCGTTCGGTGTGCCCAGCCGGGACCTGGTCGGCGAGCCGCGCCGCCCGGTGGAGCGCCGCGAGCCGGAGCGCCGCGAGCCGGAGCGCCGGCCGCAGCAGCCCACGGAGGAGGACGACCCCCTCGCCGACCTGCGCCGCTGGCTCGACCGCCGCGGCTGAGGTGTGTAAGGAAGGGCCCCTTCTTAACGCCAGGCGTTAAGAAGGGGCCCTTCCTTACACCCTTGCGGCACCCCGCACGCGTCGGCCCGACCTGCGGCTCGGGCAGAATCGTGCGGTGCCCGTCCACGAGATCACCGACCCCGACGACGACCGGATCGCCGACTACCGCGCGCTGACCGACGTCGAGCTGCGTACCCGCTGGGAGCCTCCGCACGGCCTGTTCATCGCCGAGGGCGAGCTGGTGCTGCGTCGCGCGCTGCGCGCCGGGTACCCGGCCCGGTCGTACCTCGTGGACGCCAAGCGCGTCGACCAGCTCGCCGACCTGGACACCGGGGACACACCGGTCTACGCGGCCACCCCGGACGTGCTGGAACGGGCGACCGGCTTCCACGTGCACCGGGGGGTGCTGGCGTCGTTCCGGCGCAAGCCGCTGCCGACCGCCGCCGAGGTGCTGGCCACCGCCCGACGGGTGGTGATCCTGGAGGACGTCAACAACCACACCAATCTCGGCGCGGTGTTCCGGGGCGCCGCCGCGCTCGGTATCGACGCGGTGCTGCTGTCGCCGACCTGCGCGGACCCGCTGTACCGGCGCAGCGTACGGGTCAGCATGGGGGAGGTCTTCGCGGTCCCGTACGCCAGGCTGGAGCGCTGGCCGGCGGGCCTGGACCAGGTGCGCGAGGCGGGCTTCACCGTGCTCGCCATGACGCCGGCGCCGGACGCCGTACCGATCCAGCGGCTGACTCCGGCGCAGCGTGAGCGGGCGGCGCTGCTCCTCGGGGCCGAGGGCCCCGGCCTCACCGCGGCGGCCCAGTCGGCCAGCGACGTACGGGTGGTCATCCCCATGCGGCGCGGGGTGGATTCGTTGAACGTGGCCGCCGCCGCGGCGGTGGCGTTCTGGGAGCTGGGTCGCGACGACCCGCCGTTCGGACCCTTCTGATTGCATGACCATGCAACTTCGTGCATAATCTTCCTCGTGTCCAAGGTTCTCACCTCCCTGCCCACCGGTGAACGTGTCGGCATCGCCTTCTCCGGCGGCCTCGACACCTCGGTCGCGGTCGCGTGGATGCGCGAAAAGGGCGCCGTTCCCTGCGCCTACACCGCCGACATCGGCCAGTACGACGAGCCCGACATCGCCTCGGTGCCCGGTCGCGCGCTCAGCTACGGCGCCGAGGTCGCCCGACTGGTCGACTGCCGCGCCGCCCTGGTCGAGGAGGGCCTGGCGGCGCTGACCTGCGGGGCCTTCCACATCCGCTCGGGCGGGCGGGCGTACTTCAACACCACCCCGCTGGGCCGGGCGGTCACCGGGACCCTGCTGGTGCGGGCGATGATCTCCGACGACGTCCAGATCTGGGGCGACGGGTCGACCTTCAAGGGCAACGACATCGAGCGGTTCTACCGGTACGGCCTGCTGGCCAACCCGCAGCTGCGCATCTACAAGCCGTGGCTCGACACCGACTTCGTCACCGAACTGGGTGGGCGTAAGGAGATGTCGGAGTGGCTGCTCGAACGTGGCCTGCCGTACCGGGACAGCACCGAGAAGGCGTACTCCACCGACGCCAACATCTGGGGCGCCACGCACGAGGCGAAGATCCTCGAACACCTCGACACCGGCATCGAGACGGTCAACCCGATCATGGGCGTCCGGTTCTGGGACCCGTCGGTGGAGATCCCGACCGAGGACGTCACGATCGGCTTCGACCAGGGACGTCCGGTGACGATCAACGGCAAGGAGTTCGGCAGCCCCGTCGACCTGGTGCTGGAGGCGAACGCCATCGGCGGCCGGCACGGCCTGGGCATGTCCGACCAGATCGAGAACCGGATCATCGAGGCCAAGAGCCGGGGCATCTACGAGGCGCCCGGCATGGCGCTGCTGCACGCCGCGTACGAACGGCTGGTCAACGCCATCCACAACGAGGACACCCTGGCGAACTACCACAGCGAGGGCCGCCGCCTCGGTCGGCTCATGTACGAGGGGCGCTGGCTGGACCCGCAGGCGCTGATGCTGCGCGAGTCGTTGCAGCGCTGGGTCGGCACGGCCGTCACCGGCGAGGTGACGTTGCGGCTGCGCCGGGGCGAGGACTACTCGATCCTGGACACCACCGGCCCGGCGTTCAGCTACCACCCGGACAAGCTGTCGATGGAGCGCACCGAGGACTCGGCGTTCGGCCCGTCGGACCGGATCGGCCAGCTCACCATGCGCAACCTGGACATCGCCGACTCGCGGGCGAAGCTGGAGCAGTACGCCACCCTCGGCATGGTCGGCGGCGCGAGCCCGCAGCGGATGGTCGGTGCCGCGCAGGCGGCCTCGACCGGGCTGATCGGTGCGATGCCACAGGGCGGCGCGGAGGCCATCGCGTCCCGGGGCGTCTCCTCCGGCGACGACGAGGCACTCGACCGCGCCGCGATGGAGTTCGGCGTCGACTGAGCGACGCCTCCGCGCGGAGACCTCCGACTGATCGGGCCACCGACCGGCCGATCGCGCAGCGCAGGTCACGGACGGTAGCGTGTCGGCCGTGTTCCCTACCGTGCGTGAAGTCCTCGCGTTGGACCCGGTCCGCCACGGCGCTCCGCGCCTGGTCGCCGGTGACAGCGGCCTGGACGCGCCGGTCCGCTGGGTGCACGTGACCGAGGTGCCGGACATCGCCACGCTCCTGGGCGGCGGCGAACTGGTGCTCACCACCGGCATCGGACTGCCCGCCGACGACGCGGGGCTGCGCGCCTTCATCGGCGACCTGGCCGATGTCGGCGTGTCCGGGCTGGTCGTCGAGCTGGGTCGCCGGTACCTCAACCAGGTCCCCCGGGTGATGGCCGCCGCCGCCGAACGCCGCGGGCTGCCCCTGGTGGAGCTGCGGCGGGCCACCCCGTTCGTGCGGATCACCGAGGCCGTGCACGCGCTGATCGTCGACGCGCAGCTCACCGAGCTGCGGGCCACCGAGGAGATCCACCAGCGCTTCACCGAGCTGTCGGTGGAGGGCGCCGGCCCGGGCGAGGTGGTACGGCAGGCGGCCGAGCTGTCCGGCTGCCCGGTCGTGCTGGAGAACCTGTCCCGGCAGGTGCTCGCGTACGACCCGGCGGGGGAGAGCGCGGAGCTGCTGCTCGACGGGTGGGAGCAGCACTCCCGGCGGATCCGACCGGCCGGACGGACGGCGTACGACGGCGACAGCGGCTGGTTGGTGACCACGGTCGGCGCCCGGGGCCAGGACTGGGGACGCCTGCTGCTGCGCTGGCCCGGCGGCGGCGACCTGGCCACCTCGCCCGCCGGGGACCACACCGCCGCAGACCACACCGCCGCGGACCCGACCGGCGGGGAGCCGGACGGGCGCGACCCGGAGACCCCGGTTCCGGCCACTGCCGGCCGGACCGTCGCGGTGCCGCCGACCCGGCTCACCATCCTCGTCGAGCGGGCCGCGTCCACGCTCGCGCTGGGCCGGCTCATCCGCCGTGACGCCGAGGGCCTGGAACGACAGATCCACCGCACCCTGCTCACCGCGCTGCTCGACCACTCGCGGCCGGTGGACGAGGTGGCGCTGCGGGCCAAGGCGCTCGGGGTGGTGCTGGACCGCCGGCACCTCGTCGGTGTGGTGGTCCGTCACCGGACCGACGACGGCGCACCGGCCGGCGAACCGGACCCGGAGGCCGCGCCAGCGCGGCTGCGTGACCTGGCCGAGGCGGTCGGCCAGGCGCTGCGGGAGGCGAAACTGACCGGGCTGACCAGTGCCGTCGACGACCAGGCCGTCGGCGCGCTGCTGGCCCTGCCCGAGGCCGCCGCCGAGGAGCGGGCGCTGGCCGCGTTCGCCGCCGCGCTGCGGCGGGGCCGTCCCGACGCGTCCGCGCCCCGGCAGGCCGGCCCGGCCCGCGCGGTGGCCGGCTCCGGAGGACGGGTGACCGCCACCGGCGCCGTGATCATCGCCGCCGGGTCGGGGGTCGGCAGCCTGCGGGAGGCCCGCCGCTCGCTGGTCGAGGCACGGCAGATCGCCGACGCCGCCCGCCGGGACCGCCGGGACCTGCCGATCTTCCGGTTGCCGCACGTCGGGCTCGCGGGCCTGCTGCACCTGCTGCGGGACGAGCCCCGGGTGCAGACGTTCGTCGAGCGCGAGCTGGGGGCCCTGCTGGCGTACGACGCGCAGCACCCCCGCGAGCAGCTGCTCGGCACCCTGCGGGCGTACCTGGACGCGGGCCGGAACAAGTCCGCGGCGGCGGCCGCCGCCCACCTGTCCCGGCCGGCCTTCTACGAACGGTTGGCCCGGATCGCCCGCATCCTCGACGTCGACCTGGACTCGGTCGAGGCCTGCCTCTCCCTGCACGTGGCCCTGGAAGCCCTCGACGCCATCCGCACCCCCTGACCCCTGCCGCCACCCTCGCGCCTGACGGCGCCCGCACTTTCACCGAAACAGTGGCTATTCGGCCGCGAATAGCCACTGTTTCCGTGAAACAGCGCGGAGCATGGAGCGGGGGTGCGGATCAGGTGAGGGCTTCGAGGGCCTTGACGTAGGCGGGGGGGACGTGGTTCGGGCCGCCGGGGGTGAAGACGTCGCTCGTCGTCGCGGCCTGCCAGGCGGTGTCGGGTACGGCGTCGACGAGGGCGCGGACGACCGGGGTGTCCCGCCACTGCGCCTGCTGGGCGAGCAGGCTCAACGCCACCACCGACTCCTCGACCTCGCCGACGCACTCGAACGGCTTGTGGCCGTCCACGCCGAGCAGTTCCCGGTAGCCGGGGATCTGCGTGTCGTCGGCGAGCAGGTCGCCGCCGAAGATGTGGGTGATCCGCTCGCGGGGCATGAACGGCGCCATGGCCAGGAAGACGAACCGGCACTTGGGGCAGTCGCGGCACCAGCGCTCGCTGGCGTCGCGCAGCTTGAAGGCCGCGTTGCAGCTGGTCACCACGTCGTCGTAGCGGTCGATCGCGGCGAACAGCCGGGCGATGTGCAGCTCGGACAGGGACCGCAGCAGGGAGAAGTACGGCTCGGTGAGCCCGGCGTGCTCGGCCAGCGCCGCCCGCAGCAGGCCCTCGGCCTCGACGCCCTTGGACCACTGGTGGTTGATCTCGTGACCGTTCCAGACCAGGTTCGGGTCGGACGCGGAGCGCTCGTTGGACATCACCACCGGCCCCAGGCCGTGGAGGACGGCGGTGGCGACGGCGATCAGCGAGTTGATCGCGGTGACCGGGATGTGCCCGTTGCGGGCGCCGGCCGCGTTCAGCTCGAACAGCACCGGGTCGATCCGCCGTCGGGCGGCGAGGGGTGTCAGGCCGGACGCCTCGTTGACCGAGACGATCACGTGGTTGGGGTTGACCGAGAAGGGCACCGGGTCGAAGCCCGCCCGCCGCAGCGCCTCCAGGCTGACGATCGAGTCCTTGCCACCGCCGACGGCGGAGAGGGGACGGAGGTCGGAGTTGTCGTACCCGCGAGCGGCGGCGACGGTGCCGGCCGGCACCTCGGGCGTCAGCAGCAGCACGTGCGGCAGCCCGTTGCGGTACGCGTACTCCGCCAGGCCCTTGGTGTAGACGGCGGTGACCAGTGCGGCGGCGGCCTCGCCCAGCGGCGCCGGCAGCACCAGCCGGCCCGGTGCGGCGGCCTTGTAGTAGCTGACCCCGGCGACCACGTGCAGCAGCTCCAGGACCCGGCCCAGGGTCGCCACCGTCTCGTCCGACGGCGGCGCCTCCGGCAGCGGAAGCGTGATCACCTCGGTGAACCGTTGCTCGCCGTCGGGGCCGCTGAGGGCGTAGTCGAACAACACCTCCCCGGTGGAGAGGTCGATCGAGTAGGACGGGAAGGTGAAGGCGTCCATCCGCCGGAGCTGCTCGTTGGGCACACGCCATACTAGGCCCTGGTTCGTCCGCGGTGCCCGAGTGCGCCGGAGAGCGACCGTTCCGACCGGCCGACCTGGAGGAGATCACCTGTGCGCCTGTCTGACCTACGCGGACGTACCGTCGCCGTCTGGGGGGCCGGCCGGGAGGGTCGGGCCGCGGTGACCGCGATCGCCGCGCACGGCCCGGCCGACCTGGTCGCGGTCGACGACAGCGCCAACTTCCTCAGCCTGCCGTGGGAGGGGCCCCTCGCCGAGGCGGCCCCCCTGGTCACCGGCGAGGAGGGCTTCGCTCAGCTGCTCGCCGCCGACGTGGTGGTCCGCTCGCCCGGCGTGCCGAACACCCACCCGTGGCTGGTCGAGCTGCGACGGCGCGGCGTGACCGTCACCCAGGGCACCGCCCTCTGGATGGCCGACCACGGCGCCCGCACCGTCGGGGTGACCGGCAGCAAGGGCAAGAGCACCACGTCCAGCCTGATCAGCCACCTGCTGGCGGCGATGGACCGGCCCAACGTCTTCGGCGGCAACATCGGGGTGCCGACGCTGGACCTGCCGGAGGCCGAGCTGTACGTGCTGGAGCTGTCCAGCTACCAGTGCAGTGACCTGACCGACTCGCCCCGGGTCGCGGTGGTCACCGCCCTGTTCCCGGAGCACCTGGACGCGCACGGCGGTGAGCGGGAGTACTACCGGGACAAGCTGAACCTCCTCGCGCACGGGCCGGAGACGGTCGTGGTCAACGGCGCGGACCCGCGGCTCGCCGCCGAGCTGGGCGACCGGCCGGCCGTCCGCGCCGGCACTCCGGACACCGCGCACGTGGCCACCGGCGGAGACGGCACGCCCTGGTTCCACCTCGGAGACCAGCCGCTGTTCCCCCGCGCGGTGCTGCCGCTGGTCGGCCGGCACAACGAGGGCAACCTCTGCGTGGCCCTCGCCGTGCTCGACGCCCTCGGCGTGGACGTGGTCGCCCGGAAGGACACCCTCGCCGTGGCGGTGGCCGAGTTCCAGGGGCTCGCGCACCGGCTCACCGAGATCGTCGACCCGTCCGGTCTCACCTTCGTCGACGACACCCTGGCCACCAGCCCGTACGCGGCCATGCACGCCATCGACGCGTACGAGGGGCGGCCGTTGACCGTGATCGTCGGCGGCACCGACCGAGGCCTGGACTACACCCCGCTGGCGGAGCACCTCGCCGAACGCGAGATCACCGTCATCGGCATCCCCGACAGCGGGCTCCGGATCGTGGCGGCGCTGGACGGGCTGCCGAAGGTGCGTACCGAGACGGTCGACGACCTGGTCGACGCGGTCCGGCTGTCCCGCGACGTGACCCCGCCCGGCGGGGTGGTGCTGCTGTCGCCGGCCGCCCCCAGCTACGGCCGGTTCCGCAACTTCGAGCACCGCTCCGAGGTGTTCGCCCAGGCCGTCCGGGACACCGCCACCGGTTAAGAAGGGGCCCTTCCTCTACCTCAGGCGTTAAGCGGGGGCCCTTCCTTACACCAGCAGCGCCCGTGCCGACCGGATCGCCGAGCGGATCTCCTGGAGGTACCGGCCCGGCGTGAGCGTCGGCTCGGGCAGCACCGCCACGTCCGGCAGGGCCGGGTCGACGCCGACGGTCTCCACCCCGCAGCCGTACGGCAGCGCGAGCGTGCGCAGCGCGTCGCAGTGCTGGAACGGGACGTAGATCGGCGCGGTCACGCACAGCACCTCGTCGCCGGGGGAGAGGCGCACGTGCCCGGCCCAGAACCGCTGGGTGTCGGCGGTGTGCGCGCGGCGGTGCTCCGGCTCGCTGGACGGTGCGGCGAGGACCCGGACCGGCGGCAGGCCCGGCGGCCGGTACGTCCGCGAGGACCAGGAGTGGTGCGGGTGCCCGGCGTCGTGGCCGTCCTCGTCGGCGGGTGCGGCCACCCCGAACAGCCGCCGGACGGCCGCGTCCAGCACGTCGACCTCGGTGGCGCACGGCGGCAGCCCGGCGTCGGCGAGCATGCGTCGCTCCACCTCGGACAGGGGCCGGAAGCTGCCGAGCACGGCGGCCTCGCCGGTGACCTCCGGGCCGGTGCGCAGCAGGTGGGCGGCGTACGCGACGCGGCGCACGCAGGCGTGCGCCAGCCCGCCCAGCACGACCAGGTGGGCGTACGCCGCCCGGCTCGGTGGGGCGGGACGGACCAGGCCGAGCGCGGCGGCGGCGTCGAGGACGAGCGCGACGGTGTGCAGGTCGAAGGCCGGCTCCCGGGCGTCGGGGCGTTCGCGACCGGCGCGGAAGTCCCAGTGCCGGGCGGAGAAGTCGTCCAGGGCGTCGAGCACCGCGGCGAGGTCGCCGGTGGGCCAGTCACCGCCGAAGTGCCCGACGAGCGACCGCAGCGGGGGTGACTCCACCCAGGCCCGTACGTCCTGCGTCAGCTGGGCGACGCTCGTGCCGGCCGCGCCGCTCGGCAACGCCACGTCCCGGATCCGCACGAGCCGGATGCTACCTCCGACAAGGGTCGACGCGCGGCATCCGCCCGGTCGCCAGTTCGGCGGGCGCTGCCACGGATCCCGTTGCCGGCGGGCATCGCCACGACGGGAAAGCGGCATGGTGGCGGTGTCACGCCCCGGAATCCGTGCCGACCCGGGGTTGACGCGGTGTCAGGAGGATGGTGCGCTCGCGCTACACAGTGACAGTTGTCCCTGGCACGGGGTGATGAGAGCGTGCGGGGACGCCAACCGCGCTGAGAGGTGCCACGATGACCACCGACGACCTGCTGGCCCGGCACCGCGCCGTGCTCCCGTCCTGGATGCCGCTCTACTACGCCGAGCCGATCGAGCTGGTCTCCGGCTCCGGTCGCCGGGTGACCGACGCGCAGGGGCGCACCTACCTCGACTTCTTCGGCGGCGTGCTCACCAACATGATCGGCTACGACATTCCGGAGATCCGCGAGGCGGTGGAGCGGCAGATCCGCACCGGCATCGTGCACACCTCCACGATCTACCTGATCCGTCAGCAGGTCGAGCTGGCCGAGAAGATCGCCCGCCTGTCCGGCATCCCGGACGCCCGGGTCTTCTTCACCAACTCCGGCACCGAGGCGAACGAGGCGGCCCTGCTGGTGGCGACCAACCACCGGCGCTCGCACCAGATCCTCGCCGTGCGCAACAGCTACCACGGCCGGTCGTACGCGGCGATGGGCGTCACCGGCAACCGCAACTGGTCCGCCAGCGGCCTCAACCCGCTCCAGGTGGCCTGGCTGCACTCCGGTGAGCGGCTGCGCGGCCTGCTGTCCCGGTTGCCGGAGTCCGACCGGATCGAGGCGGCCGTGGAGGATCTGCGCGAGGTTCTCGCCACCCAGACCGCCGGCGACGTGGCCTGCCTGATCGCCGAGCCGATCCAGGGCGTCGGCGGCTTCGTCGCCCCGCCGGACGGGCTCTTCGCGGCCTGGAAGAAGGTGCTCGACGAGCACGGCATTCTGCTGATCAGCGACGAGGTGCAGACCGGCTGGGGTCGTACCGGTGAGCACTTCTGGGGCTACCAGGCGCACGGTGTCACGCCGGATCTGCTCACCTTCGCCAAGGGCATCGGCAACGGCTTCGCCCTGGCCGGGGTGGTCGGCCGGGCCGACGTGCTGGAGTCGGTGCCGGCGATCAGCTTCTCCACCTTCGGCGGCAACCCCGTCTCCACCGCGGCCGGCAACGCCGTCCTCGACTATCTGCGCGACCACGACCTCCAGGCCAACGCGGCCCGCGTCGGCGCGATCCTCGCCGACGGCCTGCGGTCCGCCCTGGCCGGTCTCGACTGCGTCGCCGAGGTACGCGGGAAGGGCCTCATGCTCGGCGTCGAGTTCGTCCGGCCGGGCACGGCGGAACCCGACCCGGCGCTGACCGCCCGCGTGTTCGAGGCGTGCCGCGCCGGTGGCCTGCTCGCCGGCAAGGGCGGCCTGCACGGGAACGTGCTGCGGATGGGCCCACCGCTGACCCTGACCGAGGACGAGGCCCGGGAGGGCCTGGCCATCCTGGTCGGGGCGGTCCGCTCCTCCGCCGAGGCGGTCACGGCATGAACGTCATCGGGCACTTCGTCGACGGGAAGCGGACCGGCGGCGCGTCGGAGCGGCGCGGGGACGTGTTCGATCCGGCGACCGGCCGGCGTACCGGTCAGGTGGAGCTGGCCTCCGCCGCGGACGTCGCGGTCGCGGTCGAGGCCGCCGAGCGGGCCGCGCGGACCTGGCGGGACGTGAGCCTGGCCCGGCGGACGGCGGTGCTGTTCGCCTTCCGCGAGCTGGTCCACGCGCGGCGGGACCGGCTCGCGGAGGTGATCACCGCCGAGCACGGCAAGGTCCTCGCCGACGCCGCCGGCGAGGTGCAGCGCGGGCTGGAGGTCATCGAGTACGCCTGCGGCCTGCCCTCGGCGCTGCGCGGCGCGTTCAGCGAGAACGTGTCGACCGAGGTCGACTCGTACACGATCCGGCAGCCGCTGGGCGTGGTCGCCGTGATCTCGCCGTTCAACTTCCCGGTGATGGTCCCACTGTGGTTCGTTCCGGTCGCGGTGGCGGCGGGCAACGCGGTGGTGCTGAAGCCGAGCGAGAAGGACCCGAGCGCGGCGCTGCTGCTTGCCGAGTGGTTCGCCGAGGCGGGGCTGCCCGACGGGGTGCTCAACGTGGTGAACGGTGACAAGGAGGCGGTCGACGCGCTGCTGGACCATCCGGCGGTCCGGGCGGTGTCGTTCGTCGGCTCCACCCCGATCGCCCGGTACGTCTACCAGCGCGGCGCCGCCGCCGGCAAGCGGGTGCAGGCCCTGGGCGGGGCGAAGAACCACATGGTGGTGCTGCCCGACGCCGACCTGGACCTGGCCGCCGACGCGGCGGTGAACGCCGGGTTCGGCTCGGCGGGGGAGCGGTGCATGGCGATCTCCGCGCTGGTCGCGGTGGAGCCGATCGCCGATGCCCTGGTCGCGAAGATCGCCGAGCGGGTGGCCGACCTGCGGACCGGCGACGGCCGGCGCGGCTGCGACATGGGTCCGCTGGTCACGGCGGCGCACGCCGAGCGGGTCCGGGGGTACGTCGAGGCCGGTGTGGCGGCCGGCGCGACTCCGGTGGTGGACGGCCGGGACGTCGAGCCGGACGGCGACGCCGGCGGGTTCTGGCTCGGCCCGACGCTGTTCGACCACGTCACCCCGGACATGTCGATCTACACCGACGAGATCTTCGGGCCGGTGCTCAGCGTGCTCCGGGTCGGCTCGTACGACGAGGCGGTCGACCTGGTCAACGCCAGCCCGTACGGCAACGGCACGGCGATCTTCACCAACGACGGCGGCGCGGCCCGGCGCTACCAGCACGAGGTGGAGGTCGGCATGGTCGGGATCAACGTGCCGATCCCGGTGCCGATGGCCTACCACTCCTTCGGCGGCTGGAAGTCCTCCCTCTTCGGGGACCTGCACGCGCACGGCGAGGACGGGGTGCGGTTCTACACGCGGAGCAAGGTCGTCACCAGCCGCTGGCTCGACCCGCGCCACGGCGGGATCAACCTCGGCTTCCCGACCCAGTCCTGAGCAACCGCAGGGTGCCGGCCCCGGCGACGTACGCCACCAGGGCCGGCACCGGCAGGCCCAGCGGCTCCGGGGCCGAGCGCGACGTGCGGGCGTTGGCGACCAGCGCGTACACGACGGCGACGTACGCGACGACGGCGAGCGTGGTGCGGACGGACGCCCGGCCGGCGCGGGCGTCGGCGCGGCCCCGCCCGGTGCGGGCCTCGATCGGGCCGAAGACGGCGACCAGGACGGCGAGGAGCACGGCCAGCAGCAGCACCCAGGGCAGTCGCCCGGCGTACCAGGCCGCCGAGCCGGCCGGCGGGGTCGGCAGCCGACCGACCGCGTCCAGGGCGCCCACCAGCAGGATCGCCGCCGTGAGGTGCCACAGGAAGACGGTGAGCACGACCGCGTTGACCGCGATCACCACGAGCCACGGTCGGGTGCGGTGCAGCCAGCGCTCGACCGGGTCGTGCACCAGCAGGATCAGCCCGACCTGGGCGGTGGCGAGCGTGAGCAGCGCGAGGCTCGGCGGCGCGGCGTTGTCCAGGCGTTCGCCGGGGACGTTCAGCATGACCACCGGGTAGGGCCCGACGGTGGTGAGCAGGATCGTCGCACCGAGGCCGCCGGCCAGCAGCACCGCGCCGGCACGGCGGGACAGCGGAAGCGCGGGCGCACCCGTGCGGGCTTCGTGCCAGGCGATGCCGAGCTGATGCACGGCGAGCCAGCCGAAGAGGTAGTTCGGCAGGGCCAGGCCCTCCGGGCCCAGTGCCCGTCCCAGGTCACCGGCCGCCACGAGCACGGCCAGCCCGACCGGGACGGCGAGCCCGAAGCGGCGGTGCAGCGCCGTCATCGCCGGGGTCAGGGGAACCACCAGCAGGTAGGCGGCGAGGAACCACAGCGGGATGGTCGCGTAGTACACGACGGCGCGGACCAGCGAGGCCGGCGCGCCGGCCAGCGACGCCACGGCCGCGCCGGCGGCGAGCGTCACCAGCAGCGCGGTGGTGGGCCGGAGCAGTCGCGCCGCCCGGTCCAGCAGCCATCCGGTGGCGTCGCCGCCCCGGGCCCGGCGCGCGGAGAGTGAGGCGGCGTTGGCGAACCCGCCGACGAGGAAGAACACCGGCATCACCTGGGCGACCCAGGTCAGCGGGTACGCCCACGGCAGGTCGGGCAGGGCGGAGCGGGCGGTCGGCCTGCCGGCGGCGTCGTACCCGATGGTGGCCACCGCCCAGTGGCCGAGAACGACCATGACGATGGCGAGCGCCCGGAGCAGGTCGACGATCCGTTCCCGACCAGCCGGCGTGGCCTCGGCGAGCGCACGCAGTCGGCGCATGGAGCGAGCGTATGCCAGCTGTGGTGTGGCCGGTGGTGATAACGGTTCGGCCGTCGGGTCTTGAAGTCCGAGCCCTCCTGCCGTAGAAATTCTTCAGTAACACGTTGCGAACTGAAGACAAACTTCCCCCGTGCCTCGCGCGACGACCGCCTCCCCCGTACCCGGTGGTCGTCGGAACACCGAATCCGAGGAGAGACGATGAACAGGCGTGACATCCTGCGGCGTAGCGCCGCCGCCGGCCTGCTGGCCACCCCCGCCGCCGGGCTGCTCGCCGGCTGCGCCACCGGTGGCGACGACGACGGCGGCGACGCCGGCACCTACAAGGGCACCAAGAGCGAGCAGAACCCGCTCGGCGTCAAGGAGGACGCGCCGCTGGAGGTGGTCATCTTCAACGGCGGCTTCGGCGAGGAGTACGCCAAGGCCCACGAGGCCATGTACACCGAGAAGTACCCGAAGGCGACGATCAAGCACTCCGCGACGCAGGAGATCAGCAAGACCCTCCAGCCCCGCTTCGTCGACGGCACCCCGCCGGACGTGGTCAACAACTCCGGCGCCGGCCAGATCGACTTCAACGGCCTCGTCTCCCAGAACGCCATCGCCGACCTCGGCGAGCTGCTCGACGCACCCAGTCTCGACATTCCCGGCAAGAAGGTGCGCGACACCCTGCTGCCCGGCGCGGTCGAGGTCGGTTCGTACGACGGCAAGTTCCTGGTGATGAACTACACCTACACCGTCTACGGCATCTGGCACTCCAGCAAGCTCTTCACCGAGCGCAACTGGCAGTACGGGAAGACCTGGGACGACCACATCGCACTGTGCAGGCAGATCAAGGCCGCGGGCATCGCCCCCTGGACGTACGCGGGCGCCCACCCCCGCTACATGAGCTGGCCGCTGATCTCCACCGCCATCAAGTTCGGCGGGCCGCAGGTCGCCGTGGCGATCGACAACCTGGAGCCGAACGCCTGGAAGTCCGACGCGATGAAGGCCGCCGCCGACGCGTGGCACCAGATCGTCAAGGACAAGTTCATCCTGGAGGGCTCCCCGGGCCTGGACCACAAGCAGTCGCAGACCGCGTGGTGCCAGGGCAAGGCCGCCTTCATCTCGTGCGGCTCCTGGCTGGAGGCCGAGCAGAAGGACGTCACCCCGGCCGGGTTCAACATGGCCGTCCAGCCCACCCCGAGCCTGGGCAGCGGCGACAAGCTGCCCTTCGAGGCGGTCCGTGGCACCGCCGGCGAGCCGTTCATGGTGCCGGCCAAGGCGAAGAACCTCGCCGGCGGCCTGGAGTACTTCCGGACGATGCTGTCGCGCAAGGGCGCCCAGGACTTCACGAAGAAGGTGTCCAGCCTGACCGTGGTCGCCGGCGCCAGCGACGGCGTCGAGCTGCCGTACGGCCTGAACACGGTGGTCAAGGCCCTGGAGGCGTCCGGCGCCGACGGGTTCAACTGGGTCTACAACAACTACTACCGCAAGCTGGAGCGCAACCTCGTCGACGCCGCCTGCGGCGAGTTCTTCAGCGGCCGGATCGGCCCGGCGGAGTTCCTCGACCAGTGCCAGAAGGGCGCCGACTCGATCGCCCAGGACAGCTCGGTCAAGAAGTACAAGCGGACCGCCTGACGCCGTCCGCCCTGGGAGGGGAAGAGCACCGTGAGACATGGCAAGTGGCCGCTGATCGTCACCTTCCTGGTGCCGCCGGTCCTGCTGTACGTCGTCTTCGTCGTGTCGCCGTACCTGCAGGCGTTCCAGATCTCCACCACGGACTGGCTCGGCTACTCCGCCGACGCCAACTTCATCGGACTGGAGAACTTCCGGGCCCTGTGGCGCGACGACTACGTCTGGAACGCGTTGCAGAACAACGCGATCCTGCTGGCACTCGTGCCGGTGGTGACGATCGTCCTCGGGCTCTTCTTCGCCTCGATGCTCACCATGGGCGGTCGAAAGGGCCGTGCCGGCGTCAGCGGCGTACGCGGCACGGCCTTCTACCGCACCGTCTACTTCTTCCCGCAGGTGCTCTCCGTCGTGATCATCGCGCTGCTGTGGAAGGAGGTCTACCACCCCAACAAGGGACTGTTGACCAGTTCGCTGGCCAGCCTCGGGCTGTCGGCGCCGACCTGGCTGGGCGACCCGGCGACCGCCTTCTGGTGTGTCCTGGCGGTGATGGTGTGGAGCAACGTCGGCTTCTACGTGGTGCTCTTCGGCGCGGCCATGGCGGCCATCCCGAAGGAGATCTACGAGGCGGTCATGCTCGACGGTGCCTCCCGGCTCACCACCCTGCGTCGGGTGACCATCCCGCTGTTGTGGGACACCGTCCAGGTCGCCTGGGTCTACCTGGCCATCTTCGCGCTGGACGGGTTCATTCTCGTGCAGCTCATGACCAACGGCGGCCCGAACTTCTCCACCGACGTGATCGGCGTGCGCATGTACGACACCGCGTTCGGCAGCGAGACGAAGTTCGGGTACGCCTCGGCGATGGGCGTCGTGATGTTCTTCCTGACCCTCTCGGTGGCGGTGCTGGCACTGCGGGCCGGCCGACGTGATCGGATCGAACTGTCGTGACCACTCTGGACGAGACGGCGCCGGCGGCGGTGACCGCGGCTCCGGCCGCACCCGCCGCCGACCGTCCCCTGCGCCGTGAACTCGGCGTCGCGAACCTGCTGTCGCACGGCTTCCTGCTCTTCTGGGGCGCGGTGACCGTCCTGCCGCTGGTGTGGATGGTCGTCAGCGCGTTCAAGAGCAACGGCGAGATCCTCGCCGACCCGTGGGGGCTGCCCGAGGCACTGCGCTTCGACAACTTCGTCCGGGCCTGGACCGGTGCGAACATCGGCCGGTACTTCCTCAACAGCCTCATCGTCGTGGCCGGCTCGGTCAGCCTGACCATGCTGATGGGCGCCACCGCCGCCTACGTCTTCGCCCGGTACGAGTTCCGCGGCCGGCAGATCGTCTACTACCTGTTCGTCGGCGGGCTGATGTTCCCCGTCTTCCTGGCCCTGGTGCCACTGTTCTTCGTGGTGCGCAACGCCGGCCTGTTCGGCACCTGGACCGGCCTGATCCTGGTCTACGCCGCGTACTCCCTGCCGTTCACGGTGTTCTTCCTGACCGCGTTCTTCCGGACGCTGCCCACCTCGGTGG
This sequence comes from Micromonospora sp. NPDC049497, assembly GCF_044465805.1. Taxonomy (NCBI): domain Bacteria; kingdom Bacillati; phylum Actinomycetota; class Actinomycetes; order Micromonosporales; family Micromonosporaceae; genus Micromonospora; species Micromonospora sp. NPDC049497. Next base: position 96,195 of record NZ_JBITMC010000011.1, read on the forward strand.
CCGAGGCGGCGCTGGTCGACGGCTGCGGACATTTCCGGCTCTTCTTCCAGGTGATGCTGCCGATGGCGCGTCCGGGACTGATCAGTGTCGCGATCTTCAACTTCCTCAACCACTGGAACCAGTTCCTGCTGCCGCAGGTGCTCATGCAGGGCGACGAGGACAAGTGGGTGCTCGCCCAGGGGCTCTTCGCGCTCTCGGTCAGCCAGGGCTACGCCGGCGACTACGCCCGGCTCTTCGCCGGCCTCACCATCGCCGTGCTGCCGGTGCTCGCCGTGTACGTCATCTTCCAGCGGCAGGTGCAGTCCGGCCTCACCGCCGGCCAGCTTAAGTGACGCGGTTGCGGCGGGTGTGCCGGACAACACCGGACGGGTGCGGGTGCCCATAGATCGGTCGTGTGATCGACCGGACCAGCTTCGCGCCGTTCGTGTTCGTCGAGCACGACGACCCGCCGGTGCGCGACTGCGGCGGCCGGAGCCGCCCCCGCTACGGTCTCCTGCTGCACGGCGTGGACATGGAGCGGGCCGTGGCGACCCTCGCCCGGGCGGGAGTGTCCTGCGACGGTACGGGCTGGCACGACGTGGCCGAGGGGCTTGCCCGCAGGGAACTGCCGGACGAGGTCGACCTGCTGACCTTCGACTCCGATGGGCAAGCAGCTGGGAGCGGCGTACCGCGACCTCCTTGCGCACGCCGACCCGACTCCGCTCGCGTGACCGTTATTGATTATTGCTCCTGAAGCGTCCGCACGGGTTCGTGGGTGGTGGGTCGAGGATGTCGGTGAGTGGTTGAGTGAGCGTGATGTCTGTCGGACATCTTTATGTCTGACAGACATCACGGGGAAAGACCTTCCCTCCGCCGGTTCCGCGGGTTTCGTCGTTCCGCCGGTCCTGCCGTTCTGCCGTTCAGGCCTTGATCCACTCGATGTCACTGATATCGCGGTGTCGGCGGGCCCAGGACAGCCCGACTTCAATGACATCGTGTTGATCTTGCGCGGGGTGCGGGGCTCGGTCGCGGGTGGTCAGGGGGTGTGGACGAGGAGGGCGTGCAGGGCCTCGGGGTCGGTGACCTCGGGCAGGTCCAGCGCGGCGAGCCACGCGGCCGCCGCCGCACCGTCCCCGGCTGTCCGTACGTCCGCGTCGGGCCAGCGTGACGTGACCTCGGCGCGGACCGCCACTCCCAGCGGGGTGTCGCCGGTGAGCAGGCCGCCACCGAGGACGACCGGCTCGGCGGCGCCGGCCGGGCGGATCCGCGCGGCGCTCTCGGCGAGGTGCGCTGCCGCCTCGGCGATCAGCGCCGTGGCGACGGGTTCGCCGTCGCGGGCCGCGTCGACGACCAGTGGAGCGAGTCGCGCCAGCTCGACCGGGGGTCGGCGGGTGACCGCCTGGATCAGCGTGTCGACGGTGTGCCGGGGGCGGGGCGCGACCTCGGCCGAGCCGAGCAGCGACGTGAGAACGCGGGTGCCGAGCGGGTCGGGCGTGCGGGCCCGGTCCAGGTCGGCCAGGAGGCGCCGGACCGCCTCGCGGCCCAGCCAGAAGCCGGAGCCGGCGTCGCCGAGGAGCCAGCCGTGCCCGTCCGCCACGCGGTCCAGCCGCAGGTCCCGTACGGCGGCGGCGATGGCGCCGGTGCCGGCGATCAGCACCGTGCCGTGCGGGCTGGCGGTGCCGGAGGCGTACGCGACGAGGGCGTCGCCGTGAACCGAATACGGGCAGCGGAGGCCGGCGTCGTGCCAGGCCCGGTCGAAGGCGTCCCGCCCGGCGGGGTCGGCGAGCAGGCGGGCGGCTCCGGCGAGGCCGATCACGCCAGCGCGTACCCGGTCGAGGTCGACCTCGGCGAGCGCGGCGCGCAGGGCCGCGCGCAGCTCGTCGGCGGCCCGGTCCGCGCCGTGGCTCGTGGGGTTGCCGCCGCCGGCGCGGCCGCTGCCGACGCGGCGGCCGTCGAGGGTCAGGGCGGTCGCGCGGGTGGACGTACCTCCGACGTCGAGACCGACCACGACGGTGTCGGACATGCGGCGTCACCTCCCTGATCAACCAGCGTTCATGCTGGTCGGCGCGGGGGTGTCCGGGCAAGAGTGGAGGCCGTCCAGGGGCTGTGCGCCAGGTAACAGTTTGAAAACTTCGCCCACGGTCTTGACAGGGAGGGCCCTTCAGTAAGAACTTTTACCACTAACAGTTAACACTCTTTTCCGAAAGGGCGTCCGATGGTTGATCACGAGGTGGACACCGCCGCGGGAACCGCGGTGGTCGACGCCGACGGGTTCGACCGGCGGGTCGCCTCCGACGGGGTGCTGGCGCGGGTCCGCGCCGGGGCGGGAGAGTTGACGGGGGCGTTGCGCCGGGTCGCCGAGCACGTGCTCAGCGACCCGGAGGCAGCGGCCCGGGCGACCATCGTCGAACTGGCCGAGCGAAGCGGCACCTCGCCGGCGACCATCACCCGGTTCTGCCGGGCGATGGGCTTCGACGGGTACGCCGACCTGCGGCTGGGCATCGCCGCCGAGACCGGGCGGGCCCGCTCGGCGGGCTGGACCGTCGACATCGGGCGGGAGATCCAACCGGGTGACCCGCTGTCCCGGGTGCTCAACCAGATCATGGCTGCCGACACCCGGGCCATGCACGACACCGCCGCACTGCTCGACCTCGCCGAGGTGGAACGGGCCGCCGTCGCCATCGCCGGGGCCAGCCGGGTGAACATCTTCGGTGCCAGCGGCAGCGCGCTGGTCGGCGAGGAGATGCAGTTCAGCCTGCACCGCATCGGGGTGGCCGCCTGGGCCTGGAACGACGTGCACGAGGGGCTGGCCAGCGCGGCCCTGCTCCGGGCCGGCGACGTCGCGCTGGGCATCTCGCACACCGGCCAGACCCGGGAGACCATCGAGATGCTCGCCGAGGCCGGCAGCCGAGGCGCGACCACCGTCGCGCTCACCGGGTTCCCGCGCTCGCCGCTGGCCGAGCTGGCCGACATCGTGCTGCTCACCGCCAGCCAGGCCACCACCTTCCGCCCGGACGCGCTGTCCGCCCGGCATCCCCAGCTCGTCGTGCTCGACCTGCTCTACATCGCCGTCGCGCAGCGCACCCACGACCGCGCCCACGCGGCCTTCCGGCGTACCGCCCAGGCCGTCGACGGGCACAAGGCCGCGAAGGGGGTCACGTCATGATCAGTGCCCGGGGGTACGCCGAGGCGGTCCGTCCGGTCCTCGACCGGCTGGTCGACGACAGCGCCGACGCGCTCACCGCCGCCGCCGACCTGATCGCCGGCAGTCTCCGCTCCGGCGGCGTGCTGCAGGCCTTCGGCGCCGGCCACTCCGAGGCGTTCGCCGCGGAGCTGGTCGCCCGGGCCGGTGGCCTCGTACCCACCAACCGGATCTCCCTGCACGACCTGGTGCTGCACGGCGACGCCCCGCGCGACATGCTCGCCGACCCGAAGCTGGAGCGCGACCCGGCCGTCGCCCACCAGCTCTACGCACTCGCGACGCCCCAACCGCAGGACGTGTTCGTGGTGGCGTCACAGTCCGGCATCAACGGCTCGGTGGTCGAGCTGGCGGCGCTGGTCACCGGTCGCGGTCACCCGCTGATCGCGGTCACCTCGGTCGAGCACACCGCGCGGGTCGCCCCACGGCACCCGTCCGGCAAGCGGCTCGTCGACCTCGCCGACGTCGTGCTGGACAACGGCGCGCCGTACGGCGACGCACTGCTGCCGCTCGAGGGCGGCGGCGCGGTCTGTGCGGTCTCCTCGGTCACCGCGGCGCTCCTGGCGCAGCTGCTGACCGCCGAGGTCGTACGACGGTTCCACCAGGCCGGAGAGGTACCCCCTATCTACCTCTCCGCCAACGTCCCCGGTGGGGACGAGCACAACCACGCCCTCGAGTCGCGGTACGCCGGGCGCCTCCGGCGTACCGCCTGACCCGAATCCCAAGGAGAGTCGCAGATGTCTGTTACCCCCGAACTCGACCGCCGCACCCTGCTGCGCCGCGCGGCGGCGGCGGGCCTGCTCGTCACGCCGGCCGTCGGCCTGCTCAGCGCCTGCGCCGGCAGCGAGCCGACCAAGTCCGACGACTCCGGTGCCGCGAAGAGCAAGGACAACCCGTTCGGCCTGAAGGACGACAGCGCCGTCAAGGTGGTCATCTTCAACGGTGGTCTCGGTGACGCCTGGGCCAAGGAAGACCAGGTCATCTTCAAGGCCAAGCACCCGAACGTCACGGTCAACATGAGCTCCACCCAGAAGATCAAGACCGAAGAGCAGCCGAAGATGGCGACCCAGCCGAGTGACCTGGTCATGAACTCGGGCGCCGACATGATGGACATCAGCACGCTGATCAACGAGGGTGCGATCGAGCCGCTGGACGACCTGCTCACCGCTCCCGCCTGGGACAGCGAGGGCACCGTCGGGGACTCGCTCCTGCCGGGCACCGCCGCGGACGGCACCTACCAGGGCAAGCTCTACGTGGTCAACGTGGCCTACACGGTGTGGGGCAACTGGTACAACGGCGCCCTGTTCGCCAAGGAGGGCTGGACGCCGCCGAAGACGTTCGAGGAGTTCTTCGCGCTCGCGCCGAAGATCAAGGCGAAGGGCATGGCGCCGTACGTCCACGACGCCGTGCACGGCTACTACCCGCGGTGGGCGATCATGGCCACCGTCTGGAAGTCCGCCGGCAAGCAGGCGGTCGTCGACATCGACAACCTGAAGGACAACGCCTGGAAGGCCGACGGCGTCCTGCCGGCCATCGAGGTCTGGGAGAAGATGGTCAAGGACAAGCTGCTGCTCCCGGGCAAGCTCGACCACACCCAGTCGCAGCAGGCGTGGCTGGACGGCAAGGCCGCGTTCATCCAGGTCGGCACCTGGCTGAAGAACGAGATGGCGTCGACCATCCCGCCGGGCTTCGAGATGAAGCTGTCGGACTACTGGGGCCTGGGCGCCAGCGACAAGGCGCCGAAGGACGTCTACGCCGGCGCCGGTGAGGGCTTCGTCGTGCCGAGCAAGGCGCCGAACAAGGCGGCGGCCAAGGAGTTCCTGCGGGCCGTGCTGTCCAAGGCCGGCTCGGCGAAGTTCGCGGAGCTGACCAAGTCGCTGGCCTCCACCAAGGGCTCCGGGGACAACGTGCAGGACTCGGCGATCGCCACCGCCAACGAGGTCATGAAGAACGCCGGATCGGACCTCATCTCGATCAAGCTGTGGAACTTCTACGCCGACCTGGACAAGGAGAGCCAGAACCTCTCCGCCGAGCTGATGGCCGGCCGGCTCACCGCGCAGCAGTTCGTCGACAAGATGCAGGCGGCCGCCGACAAGGTCGCCAAGGACTCGTCGATCAAGAAGCAGACCCGTACCGCCTGACCGAGCGAAAAGAGTGAGTCCATGCGGCACGGTGTCGCGCGCTTCGTCACGGGCTTCCTGGCCCTGCCCGTCGCGCTGTACCTCTTCTACGTGGTCTGGCCCTTCGCCCAGGCGGCCGGGTACTCGCTGACCGACTGGGGAGGCTACTCCGACCGGCAGCAGTTCGTCGGGCTGGACAACTACGTCCGGCTGTTCTCCGACGAGCTGATCAGGAAGGCGTTCTGGCACAACGTGTTCTTCCTGGTCACCGTGCCGCTGTTCACGATCGCGCTGGCCCTGTTCCTCGCGTTCCTGCTCAACGTGGGCGGACGCGAGGACAGGGCCGGCATCCGGGGCGTCTTCGGCTCCGGTCTGTACAAGGTGATCTTCTTCTTCCCCCAGGTGCTGTCCCTGGTGGTCATCGCGGTCATGTGGCAGCAGATCTACCGGGCCGACAGCCAGGGTCTGATCAACGGCCTGCTCATCAAGATCGGGCTGGTCGACGCCGACAACCCGATCGCCTTCACCAACGACCCCGAGCCGTTCCTCGGCGTACCGGCGGTGCTGTGGTGGTTGCTGATCATCGCGGTCTGGAGCGGCGCGGGGTTCTACATGGTGCTCTTCTCCGCCGCCATGCAGTCGATCCCGAAGGACATCTACGAGGCGGCGCTGCTCGACGGCGCGGGCCGCTTCCACACGTTCTTCCGGATCACCCTGCCGCTGCTGCGGGACACCGTCTCGGTGGCCTGGGTGTACCTGGGCTTCATCGCCCTGGACATGTTCGCCCTGGTGTACGTGATGACGCCCAGCCAGGGCGGCCCCAACCACGCCAGCGAGATCTTCGCCTCGGTGATCAACTTCAACGCGTTCCAGAAGGGCCAGTTCGGCTACGCCTGCGCGATCGCCGTGGCACTGGCCATCTTCACGATCCTGCTGGCCGCCCTCCAGCTCCGGATCACCCGCCGTGAGCGGATCGAGTACTGAGGAGGCCTGGACGATGAGCACGGTGACACACAGCTCCGACCGGACCCGACCCGCCGCTCCGCCGCCGGCCGGCGCCGTGCCGGGCCGGGGGACCGATTCCGCCGCCAACGGCTTCGGCGCCCGGATCTTCAACGGCTTCTCGCACCTGTTCCTCGTGGTGTGGGCGGTCATGGTCATCTACCCGCTGGCCTGGGTGGTGATGTCCGCCCTCAAGACCGACTCCGAGGTGATCCGCGAGCCGCTGTCGTTGTTCCCCGAGTCACTCCAGTGGGACAACTTCGCCCGCGCCTGGACGGCGGGGATCGACAGCTTCTTCCTCAACACGCTGCTGGTGCTGGTCGGCAGCGTCTTCCTCACCATGCTGCTGGGCTCCATGGCCGCGTACGTCCTGGCCCGCTACGAGTTCCCGGGCAACCGGCTGATCTACTGGATGTTCCTGTCCGGGCTGACGCTGCCGATCTACCTCGCCGCGGTGCCGTTGTTCAAGGGCGTCTACAACACCGGCGTGGTGCTGCCGTTCCTGGGCCCGAACAAGCACGTGATGCTGATCCTCGTGTACGTGGCCTGGTCGCTGTCGTTCACGGTCTTCTTCATGCACTCGTTCTTCCGGACGCTGCCGAACGCGATCGCCGAGGCGGGCATGGTCGACGGTGCGTCGCACACCCGGCTGTTCTTCAGCGTGATGCTGCCGATGGCGAAGCCGGGGCTGATCAGCATCGGCATCTTCAACGTGCTCGGGCAGTGGAACCAGTGGTACCTGCCGACGCTGCTCATGCAGTCGGTTGCGGGGGAGCCGAAGAACCAGGTCATCGCCCAGGGCCTGATCGAGCTGTCGGTCAACCAGGGCTACAAGTCCGACTGGTCCGGCCTGTTCGCCGGGGTGACCATGGCGATGCTGCCGGTGCTCGTCGTGTACGTCGTCTTCCAGCGGCAGGTGCAGTCCGGCCTGACTGCCGGCGTCAGCAAGTAGGCACCGCCCGCCCGTCGCTCGCCGTCGAGCACGCAGTTTCACGGAAAGAGTGGCCATTCCCGGGGGAATGACCACTCTTTCCGTGAAACTGGCCCCACTCCCGCGAAGGGGGGCGGGGGGCGGGGAGTGTCGGACCGGCGAGGCAGAATCACGTTCGTGCTGGTGGCGGTGGTGGCGGACGAGGTCGGCGGGGGAGTGCTGCAACCCCTCGACCCGACCGGCCGTCCCGCCGGCCCCGCCGAGGTCGTCACCGACCTCGCCGCCGCCGTGGCCGCCCGGGAGCGCGACGGGCACCCGCGTTGGGTGTGGGCCTCCGGCGCCACGGTCTACCCCGCCCTGCTGCGGGCCGGTGCCCGGGTCGAGCGGTGCCACGACGTCGAGCTGACCGAGGCGCTGCTGCTCGGGCACGCCGGCCGCTGGGGCGAGCCCCGGTCGTTCGCCGCCGCCTGGGCGCGGCTCACCGGCGCGCCGGTGCCGGCCGATCCGCCGCCGCGCCCGGCGGCGCCACCCGGCCACGGTCAGGACGCGCTCTTCGACGCCCCGTCCGGTTCACCGGGGCCGGGCATCGAGGCGCTGACGCGGGTGTACGCGGACCAGCTCGCCCGCATCGCCACCACCGAGCACCCCGGCCGGTTCCGGTTGCTGGTCGCCGCCGAGTCGGCCGGTGCGCTCATCGCGGTCGAGATGGGGGCCGCCGGCCTGCCGTGGCGGGTCGACGTGCACGACGCGCTCCTCGCCGACCTGCTCGGGGAGCCGTCCCCGGTCGGCGGCCCGCCGCGCCGGCTGGCCGAGCTGGCCGGGCGGATCGCGGAGGCGCTCGGCGTACGTCAGGTGCACGCCGACTCCCCGGCGGAGCTGGTGCGGGCGTTCGCACGGGCGGGCGTGGAGGTGCCGAACACGCGGGCCTGGGTGCTGCGCGGGGTGGACCATCCGGCGGTGCCGCTCGTCCTGGAGTACAAGGAGCTCTACCGGATCTGGACGGCGCACGGCTGGGCCTGGCGCGACGCCTGGGTCTCCGACGGCCGGTTCCAGCCGGAGTACGTGCCGGGCGGGGTGGTCTCCGGCCGGTGGGCCACCCGGGGCGGTGGGGCGTTGCAGATTCCCAAGGTGATCCGGCGGGCCGTGGTGGCCGACCCGGGGTGGCGGTTCGTCGTCGCCGACGCGGGCCAGTTGGAGCCCCGGGTGCTCGCCGCGGTCTCCGGTGACGCCCGGCTGGCCGCCGCCGGTGGGGCGGGGGACCTCTACGCGGCCCTGGCGAAGGACGCCTTCGGCGGTGACCGGCCCCGCGCCAAGGTGGCCCTGCTCGGCGCGATGTACGGGCAGACCGGTGGCGCGGCGGTGCCGGCGCTGGCGGTGCTGCGGAGCAACTACCCGACGGCGTTCGCGTACGTCGAGGCGGCGGCCCGCACCGGGGAGGCCGGCGGACTGGTCCGGTCGTGGTTGGGGCGGACCTGCCCGCCGGGCACGGCCGGGTTCGGCGACGAGGGGGAGGGCGACGGCGGCGGCGGCGACCCGCAGTCACCCCGGGCCCGGGCGGCCCGGTCACGGGGGCGGTTCACCCGCAACTTCGTCATCCAGGCCACCGCCGCGGAGTGGGCGTCGACGCTGCTGGCCACGCTGCGCGGGGAGCTGGCCGGCACGGGCGCCGAGCTGGTGTTCTTCCAGCACGACGAGGTGATGGTGCACTGCCCGGCGGAGCAGGCCGAGGCGGTGGCGGAGGCGGTCGGCCGCAGCGGCGAGAGGGCGTCGGCGCTGCTGTTCGGCGACACCCCGGTGCGGTTCCCGCTGGACGTGTCCGTCGTGGAGAGCTACGCCGACGCCGCGTGACACCGAGCGGGGAGCGGTGACGCAACCTTTTCCGGCGACGACCGGTACTACCGGGTGACCGACTCGACGGAAGGGCGGCATGTGATCACACCGGAGGGGTTCGACGATTTCGTCGCGACCCGCTCACCGCGGCTGCTGCGCACCGCCTTCCTGCTCACCCGCGACTGGGCGCTGGCGGAGGACCTGCTGCAGACGGCCCTGGCGCGGGCATGGGAGGCGTGGCGGCGCGTCGAGGGCGATCCCGAGCCGTACGTGCGGCGGATCATCGTCAACACGTACGCCTCGTCGTGGCGGCGACGGTGGCGGGGCGAGCTGCCCACCGCCGACCTGCCCGAATCGGGGGAGTGCGCCGACCCGTACCAGACCGTGGACGATCGGGAGCGGCTCTGGCGGGCGTTGGGTGGTCTGCCTCGCCGGCAGCGCGCGGTGCTGGTGCTGCGCTACTTCGAGGACCTGTCTGAGATTGAGACCGCCGAGACCCTCGGCTGCTCGGTCGGAACGGTGAAGAGCCAGGCCAGCCGCGCGCTGGCCAAGCTGCGACTCGATGAGACGTTCGCGCCGGAAGGGGTTCGGCAATGAATCTGATCGACCTCAAGCAGGTGTTCGACGACCGTTCCGTCGGCGCGGCCGAGCAGTTCGTGCCGCAGGGGCGGCTGCGTGGCGTACGGACCAGGGTGGTCGCGCGGCGCCGGCGGCGGATCGCGACCTGGACCACCGCCGCGGTGGTCGCGGTGGTTGCGCTGGCCGTCGCCGTACCTGGAGGGCAGCCGGACGTCACCCCCGCTCCGGCGGTCAGCCCGTCGCCGGCACGCATCGAGGGATTCCCGGAGTACGCCCTGGGGGCGCGTGTCGTCGCCGCAGCCTCCGGGACGGCGCCGGAGCAACGGGTCGAGCTGACGGTGGTGCCGACGACCCTCGACCTCGTCGTCTTCACTCGCTGCGACGGCGCCGGCGAGAACGTCTCGATCATGCACGAGTTGCGCGTCAACGGCCGCGAACTGGCCGACGGCAGCTGTGGTGGATCGCTGCGCCCGTCGGACTTCGCAGGCCTGGGCGTCGGGGTTGGTGAACCCGCCACCTTCGTCATGAGGCTCAGCGGGGCAGAGCGGCAGGACGAGTCGAGCAGGGCCGCAGCACCGATCCCGGACGGTGCGACGTTCGGGATCGCGGTCGGCGAGCGGATCCCGTTCGACCGCTATCCGCTGCCGCCCCGGCCGTCGGCAACGCCCACTCCGCTGGACCGGATGCCGCCGAACTGCGCTCCGGCGGCGTGCGCCGACGCCGTCGTCATCCGCTCGGACCCGACGGACCCGCTGCGTCCGGTCCGTCAGACGGTGGCCTGGCGGACGCTCGCCCAGATCGACATGGTCGCCCAGACGCCCGGTCTGCTGCACGTGCGGGTCAACGGCGTCGAGGTCACCACGGGCGAGTGGTGGGACTACGGGACGAGCGGCAACGGCATGTACGGCGACAAGGACCAGGGGTGGAAGAGCCCCTTCGGGCTCGACCTGCGCCCCGGTGACCCGGTGACCGTGGAGATCGTGCCCGAGCATGTCACCGGGCCTTGGCGAGTCGTCCTCGTCCCGGACGAGGCTGTTCCTGGTGGTTAGGGCCGGTGCGGCACGGGCGTCTGGCCGCTGTCCGGCGCGGCCAGCGCTCTGCTGAACCGCAAGATCCGCTACCCCCTGATGACGGAGCGAAAATCTAGGCTGGAACGACTGGATATCTTCGGCGGGGTGGCATACTCTTCCTCAAGTCGAGAGTACAGATCCGTCACGACGCAGACGGACCGTCCGGCCGTGAGGTCACGACGGACGGCGAGGAACGGAAAGATCTTCACCGTTCCTCGTAGAGGTGGTAGGAGCACGATCAGCCCCGATGGATTTGCGCGGGGCGCGCAGGTGAGGCCGATGCTTTCTCGGGGCTCCACCTGATGTTCGCCGTAGGTGCAGGGGCCAGGAAGTCGCGTGGGCCCCGACGCTGGCGGACCGTACGACAGCAAGGGAAACGGAAGCAGAGGAAAGGGAGGGCCGTACACCGTTGGATCGCCCGCCATCGGCCGTCATTCCAGGCTCGGCGGACACCGCAGTTTCCATCGAACGAGAGGTGGTCTCCGGTCACGCTTATGCGATCCTCGCACCCGAAGCCGTCAGTTGCGGCTGGTGCGCATACGACAAGCCGACGTTCCTGTCGGTAGATGGTGTTCTGACCCGTAACCCTGGGCCCCGGCGCTGACGCGCCGGGGCCCTCGACGTGGAGGTGACATGACGCAAAACCCTGACGACATGTTCGGCGACGAAGACTACCCGGCCTACACCATCGGTCGGGCCGCGGAGATGCTCGGCACCACCCAGGACTTCCTGCGCCGCCTGGACGAGGCGAAACTGATCAACCCGCACCGCTCCGCCGGAGGGCACCGACGCTACTCCCGCTATCAACTGCGCCTGGCGGCCCGGGCTCGCGAGATGGTCGACCAGGGTCTTGCCCTGGAGGCCGCCTGCCGGATCGTCATCCTCGAAGACCAACTCGAGGAAGCTCTGCGACAGAACCAGACGAATGGCCCGCCCCGGGGCGGCGACCACCCGCTGGGCGGAACGGGATAGATACCTAATCGATGCGATTTGCCCCGCTACTCACGTCCGGCCGCGTTCGTTGCAACCGGTGTGCGTAGGACGGGACGGACGGGCACCAGGGTGCCGGCCCGTCCCACTGTGGAGGGGGCCCAGCTGAACCGGATCGCAGGAATGATCATCGCCGCGGGCGGGGGACGCCGGATCGGTGGCCCGGAGGCTCTGCTGCACCAGGGGGAGAAGCCCCTGGTCAACCAGATGATCGACACGATGACCGAGGCGGGTTGCGAGCGGATCGTGGTCGTGCTGGGCGCCGCGGCCGACCAGGTCCGCGAGACGGCGGATCTGACCCGGGCGACGGTCGTGGTCAACCGGGCGTGGGGCACGGGGGTCGGCTCGTCCATCCGGGCCGGCCTGTCCGCCCTCGACGACGAGGGGATCGAGGCGGTGGTGGTGGTCCCCGTCGACATGCCGGGCCTGACCACCGCGGCGGTGCGCCGGGTGGCCGCGCTGCCGTACCCGGACGTGCTGGTGTGCGCCACCTACGGCGGGCTGCGCGGCTACCCGATGCTGTTCGGTCGCCGGCACTGGTCCGGCATCGCCACCCTGGCCAGCGCCGACGTGGGCGCCCGGCCGTACCTGCTGGCGCACAAGGACCAGATCGTCGACATCGCCTGCGACTCGGTGGCCGACGGCAGCCGGGTCGACAGTCCCGAGCTGATGGCGCTCTACGGTCTGACCGTCCCGCCGCAGCGCGTCGGCGTCTGATCTATCCGTCCAGGTCGAACAGGGCGGCGGCGTTGTGCCAGCACACCGCGCGCAGCCAGTCGTCGCCCAGGTCGAGCCGGGCCAGGCCGGCGAGCTGTTCCGCGTACGGGTAGGGGATGTTCGGGAAGTCGCTGCCCAGCAGCACCTTGCCGGCCAGCCCCAGCGCGCGCAGCCGGGGCCGCTCGTCGGCGGGGAACGGCACGAACCGGTCGAAGAACGTGGTGAACACCATCGTCGTGTCCAGGCGTACCCGCTCGTAGGACTCGGCGAGGTCGAGGAACGCCCGGTAGTCCGGCGCGCCCAGGTGCGCCACCACCGCGTGGAGCGCGGGGTGCCGGGCGAGCAGGGCGGCGAACGGATCCGGTCCGGTGTGGTCGGTGCCGACCGGCGCGTGCCCGGCGTGCGTGACCACCGGGACGCCCGCGTCGGCGAGCATCCCCCAGACGCGGTCCAGCGCCGGGTCGGTCAGCGCGAAGTTGCCCACCTGCACGTGGACCTTGAACACCCGGGCGCCGGAGTCGAGGGCGTCGGCGACGTACCGCTCGGCCTCCGGCTCGTCGAAGAACGTCGCCGAGGGCAGGCACCCCGGTGTGGTCGCGGCGAACTCCAGCGTCCACCGGTTCAGCTCCGCCGCCATGCCGGGTCGGTGGGCGTACGCGAGGGCACTGAACGCCCGTACGCCGAGCCGGCCCAGGTGGGCGACCCGCTCGGCGTCGCTCCACCGGTACCGGATCGGCCACTCGGTGCCGACCAGGGGCCCCGCCGCGTCGAAGTACGCCCAGACCCGGCGCAGCAGGCGGGGCGGCAGGAAGTGCACGTGCACGTCGGCGAGCCCGGGGAGCCCGAGAGCCTGCCAGAACGCGGGCACCTCGTCGTCGGCCGCCGGCGGCAGGTGGGCGTCGGAGAGCACGGTCACACGTCGATGTTGAAGCGTTGCAGGACCGACGGGGCGACCAGCCCGAGGGTGGCGAGCACGGAGACGATCGTCAGCGCGGTGCGGACCACCAGCACCTCGGTCTTGCCGCCGGCGCGCAGGGCGATGCGGTCGGGCAGGCTGATCATCGTCCACATCCGTCGCTTGATCGGGATCGGCCACAGGATCGGCACGCCGGCCCGGGTGATCATGTCCCCGATGATGTGCACGAAGCAGCCCACCCCGACGGCCAGGCCGATCATCGGATAGCCGCGGTCGCCGGGCAGGTTGGCGAAGGTGAACCAGGCCGCGGCGGCCGAGGCGAGGGTGACGATCACCCAGCCGGCCCGTTCCGCCCACTCGTCGAACAGGCCGCGCAGGGCCAGGCCGAACATGAAGAACAGGATGCCGATCACGGCCCACTTGCCGTACGCGGCGCAGAGCGCGGTGGTGCCCCAGCCGACCAGGGCGGTGAACGGCAGCGTGTGGGTCAGCGTGCGGTGGCCGTTGTTGCGGCGGGGGTCCTTGCTCAGCTTCGTCGCGTAGTAGACCCCGAGCGAGACCTTCTCCGTCACCTCGGCGATGAACAGCGAGAACACGCCGAACGTGCGGGCCACGGTGGCCCCGCCCTGGTTGCGGGTCACCTTTCCGGACAGGTCGAGGTCCGGGAAGAGCGCGCCACCGGCGCACACCGCCGTGCCGACCGCGATCGCCAGCGGTGACTGCTCGTAGTCGTAGAAGTGGTTCAGCGCCCACGACCCGGTCAACCACACCGCCGCGCCGGACAGCGCGTGGGACGGTCCCATCATGTCGGCTCACCTTCCCGGGGATCTTGAGCGCCAAAACTACGTCACTGTAGTTCGGCGTGGCGGCGCAGGGGCATCACCCGGTCGTCCACTGGGGAACGCGTCAGGGCAGGGGCGTGAAGCTCTGCCGGATCATCAGGAAGAACTCCCGGTTGATCCCCCAGTCGAACTCCCTCGTCAGCCAGGAGACGGTGTACGCGCGCTCGGCGGAGGTGTTCGCCAGCAGCCGGGCGGTCTGGACGCGGTCCCCGGCGGCGTTGGTCCAGGCGCACTCCCACAGGGCCGCCCCGCCGAACATGTCCAGGGCCGAGATGTCCACCTTCCGGTAGTCGCGCAGCGCGCTGTCGGCCGCCGTGAGGCGTTGCTCCTCCGACCGCCACCACCCGACGGGGTCCGCGCGTCGCGGGCCGCTCTCCACGCTGAGCACGCGAGGGCCGCCCGGCTCACGGAAGCAGGTCGTCGACCCCTCCGTCCAGCGCAGCCAGGCCACCGGCGCGGCGATCCGCCAGCCGGCCGGGTCCTCGTGCCACGTCCAGTTGTCGACCAGCCGCAGCGCCCCGGGCGGCGGTGGCTTCGACGGGACGGGCGTGGCGCCGGGCGGTGGCGGGGTGGAGCAGGCGAACGCGGCGGGCCTGGGTGCCGGAGAGCCCGCGCCCGACCCGGGGGAGGGCGTCCTCGTGTCGTCCGGCCGGGTGAGCGCGACGCCGATCCCCGCGGCGACGAGCAGCGCGACGGCGGCGCTGCCCGCTGCGAGCCACCGCCGTCGAGGTCGCCGTGCCGGTCCGGTTGGACGGTCGTGGTCGGTCGGATGTCCGTGGTCGGCCGGGGCCGAGGCGCGGGTGCCGGGACGGGCCACCGTGGGCGCTGCGCCCGGACCCGTGGGGGGCAGGTCCGGGCCGACCGGGCGGTCGTGGTCGGCCGCCGCCGCGAGCAGCAGCGGCTCGGCCTCGGCCGCGGTGAGGCGGCGCCACGGGTCGCGCTGCAGCAGCCCGGTCAGCGCCGGACGCAGCGGCCCGGCGCGGCGCATCGGGTCGGGCGGCTCGGTGGCCAGTGCGCTGAGCGTGGCCATCGTGTTCGCCCGGGCGTACGGGGACTGTCCCTCCACGGCGGCGTAGAGCGTGGCGCCCAGCGACCACAGGTCGGTGCGGGGGTCCGAGACGCCGGCGCGGGCCCGTTCCGGGGCGACGAACTGCGGCGAGCCGAGCACCATGCCCGGACCGGTCATCGCGCCGTCGCCCCCCTCGAAGGTGGCCAGCCCGAAGTCGGTGAGCACCACCCGCCCGTCGTCGGCGACCAGGACGTTGTGCGGCTTCACGTCGCGGTGCAGCACTCCGGCGGCGTGCGCGGCCCGCAGCGCGGCCAGCACCGCCAGGCCGATCCGTGCGGTACGCCGGGGATCCAGGGGACCCTCGGCGTGGAGGATCTGCTGGACGGAGCGGGACCGGACGTACTCCATGACGATCCAGGGGCTGTCCCGGTCGTGCACGACGTCGTACACCCGCACCACGTTCGGATGGGTGAGCCGGGCGGCCGTGCGCGCCTCGCGCAGGGTCCGCAGCCGCAGCTCCGCGCGTTCGGATTCGGCGAGCCAGGTCGGCGGGACGATCTCCTTGACTGCGACGTCGCGGTGCAGCATCTCGTCCCGGGCCAGCCAGACCCGGCCCATTCCGCCGGTGCCGACCAGGTCGAACAGCCGGTACCGGCCCGCGATCAGCCCTTGGCGCACGCGCGCTCCCCCTCGGTCACCCCGAGTCACACGATAGTCAGCATTCCGGCATTTCTCATGCGCAGCGATCGGCCGTGTCGTCGGTCAGGCGGCCGGCCGCAGGCTCGCGCGGATGATCCGGAACTGCTCCGCCGCCCCGGCCCAGTCCCGGTCCCGGGTGATCCAGCCCAGGGTGCGGGAGGTCGGGGCGGCGGGGCGCGTCGGCACGACCTGCACGGCGCGCAGCCGGCCGCCATGGGGGGTGTCCCACTCGCACTCCCACTCCGCCGAGTCCGCGGTCGCGCCGAGCCGGATCTCCACGTACCCGGGCAGGGTGCCCGCCGCCCGCGCGCGGGCCCGGGCGGCCCGGAGCCGGTCGAGCGCGTCGGCCGTGGCGTCGGAGGAGGTGGCGACGCTGAGCGTCCGGCCGGTTGCCGGGTCCTGGAAGCAGGCGACGTCGTCGTCGCGGGAGTAACGCCAGCCGGCCGGCACGGCCACGCGGAAACCGTCGTCGGCGTGCCAGACCCAGCCCGGTGGCGGGCGGAAGGACACCTCGGGCGGCGTGGACGCGGCGACCACGAGGGTGCCGTCCACGTACGGCCGGACGCAGGGGAACGGCGGCGGGGGCCGGCCTCCCGGCGGTGGCGGCCGTACGGGGTCCGGGGCGTACCGCTGGTCCGCCGTGGTGACCCGGGGGTCGCCCGGGGCGGGACCGCGCGGGCCACCCGGACCGCCGGGGCGGTCGTGGTCCTCCGGCGGCGGGTAGCCGCCCGGGCCGCCCACCGACCACGCCGCCTCCGGGCCGTCGTCGGGACGCCCCGCGACAGCCAGCGCGGTGCCCACGCCGGCCGCCGCCGCGACCAGCAACGCCACCCCGACCAGCGCCCAGCGGCGCAGCGGCGGACGACGGGCGGGGAACGCGTCGTTGCCGCCGCGCGTCTCAGCAACCGCCGGGCCGGGCACGCCCGGGTCCTCGTCCGGGCCGGAGGGCGTCACCGGAATCCGCTCGCCCTCGACCGGGGACCCGTCGACGTCGGGCCCGCCCGTGGGGCGGGGCAGCGGCACGGTCTCGCCCGCGGTGTCGGCCTCCGCCCGGTCGGATCCGGGTTCCCCGGCCGCCTCGGCGAGCCGGCGGTGGGTCTCCTCGTGGTCGGTCCGCCGTCGCGGGTCGCGCCGCAGCAGGCCGGCCAGCACCGGGGCCAGCGGGCCGGCGTGCGGCGCCGGGTCGGGCGGGCCGGCGGCGAGCGCGCTGAGCGTCGCCATGGCGGTGCTCCGGGCGTACGGGGACCGGCCCTCCACCGCGGCGTGCAGCGTCGCGCCCAGCGACCACAGGTCCGCCGCCACACTGGACACGCCCTCGGCGGCGCGCTCCGGGGCGACGTACTGCGGGGAGCCGAGGACCATGCCGGGCCGGGTCATCGCCCCGTCGCCGCCGTCGAACACGGCGAGCCCGAAGTCGGTGAGCAGCACCCGCCCGTCGTGGGCGACGAGCACGTTCTGCGGCTTGACGTCGCGGTGCAGGACACCCGCGGTGTGCGCGGCGCGCAGCCCGGCGAGCAGTGCCAGCCCGACCGCCGCCGCCCGGACCGGCGGCAGCGGACCGTCGGCGTCCAGGACGTCCTGGAGGGTGCCGGACGGGACGTACTCCATCACGATCCAGGGGCTGTCACCGACCCGGACCACGTCGTAGACCCGGACCACGTTCGGGTGGTCGATGCGGGCGGCCGTCCGCGCCTCGCGCAGCGCCCGGGAGCGCAGCTCGTCGCGTTCGTCGTCGGTGAGCCAGCTCGGCGGGACCACCTGCTTGACCGCGACCTCGCGGTGCAGCACCTCGTCCCGGGCCCGCCAGACGCGGCCCATGCCGCCGCGCCCGACCAGGTCGAGCAGGCGGTACCGCCCGGCGACCAGCCGCTGCTCCACACTCCACCCCCGCCCCGGCCCCGCCCGGCGTTCACCTTAGCCAGGAGATCGGGAGCCGCCTATCCACTGTGGGCGGGTTTCCCGGTCCTCCTAGCAGGCGGTGCCGCCGACGGCGAGCAGGTTCCCCTCCGGGATGACGATCGCCTGCCGGCCACCGCCCAGCCGGGCGGTGACCCGGCGGACCTGCACCGGCCCGTGCTCCCGGCGCGCGGTGGCGTACGTGGCGGCGGTCCGGGCCGCGATCGTCGCCCAGCCGTACCGCTCGCTGACCATCGTCCGGGCCCGCCGTGCCACCCGCCGGGCGAAGACCTCGTCGCCGAGCAGGTGGCCGACCGCCCCGGCGAGCGCGTCCGGGTCGCTGTGCGGGAACGTCACGCCGGTGACGCCGGGTTCGACGATCTCCGCCAGGCCGCCGGTGCGCGCCACGGCGAGGGGTGCTCCGGCCGCCGCCGCCTCCAGAGCCACCATTCCGAACGGCTCGTAGAGGCTGGGCACCACCGTCGCGTCCGTGGCGGCCAGCACCGCCGGCAACTGGGTGGCGTCCAGGAAACCGGCGAAGCGGACCGACTCGCCGAGGTCCAGGCGCCGTGTCCGCTCGACCAGCTCGTCCCGGTACGGGCCGTCGCCGGCGATCACCACGCGCAGGCCGGGGTGCCGCTGGAGCAGGTGCGGCACCGCGTCGACCAGGTGCTGCACGCCCTTCTCGTAGACCAGGCGGCCCGCGTACCCGACCAGCGGGCCGTCCCCGGCGAACCGGGCGCGGGCGGCGGCGACCGCCCGGGGCCGGGCGTGCCAGGCGCGGTCGTCGACCCCGTTCGGCACCACGTCGACCAGGTCGTCCGGCACGTCGAACAGCCGGGCGACCTGGTCGCGCATGTAGCCGGAGCAGGCGATGACCCGGGTGGAGGCGTTGCTCAACCAGTGCTCCACGCCGTGGATCGTGCGGTTCATGTCCTCGGGCAGCCAACCCTGGTGCCGGCCCGCCTCGGTGGCGTGGATCGTGGTGACCAGCGGCAGGTCCAGGTGCTCGGCCAGCGTGACCGCGGTGTGCGCGACCAGCCAGTCGTGGGCGTGGATGACGTCGTACGCGCCGGACTCGGTGGCCCGCAGCGCCGCACGGGTCAGCGTGTGGTTGAACGCCATCGTCCAGGCCAGCAACGACGACGTGGCCAGCGGGAACGCCACCGGGTCCTCGGCGGCGCGCAGGATGCGCACGCCGTCGGCGTACTCCTCCAGGGGCGCGCCCTCGGTGTGCCGCGTGACGACGGTGACCTCGTGCCCGGCGGCGGCCAGCGCCACCGACAGGGCGTGCACGTGCCGGCCGAGGCCCCCGACCAGCACGGGCGGGTACTCCCAGGAGAGCATCAGCACGCGCTGGTGCCGGGCGGGGTGGATGTCGATCACGTCGGCCTCTGGTGACATGCGGCGCCCCCTCTGAGTTGTCCCCGAGCCCGCGCCGACCGGCACCGGAATCGATGCCCGTCAGGCGTGTAACTGGATCGGAACCCATCCTGCTGGCATCCGGCTAACCAGCGGAGACGCGACCGTTGCCGTCGTGTAAATCGCTACCGGCGGCCCCTCCGCGCCCGGAGCAGCTCCGCCACCGACCAGGCCTGGAAGGGGCAGCCGGTCGCCTGGTGCGGTGGCAGGCCGTCGGCGGTCTCACTGACCGAGCCCAGGCCGTACTCCGTCAGGTGCGCCTCGATGCCCACGAACAGGTCGTCGACGCCGAGCCGCGCCCGCCGGGCCGCGTCGGCGTACGGGCCGAGCAGCCACGGCCACACGGTGCCCTGGTGGTAGGCGCCGTCCCGCTCGGCCGGCCCGCCCCGGTGCCGCCCGAGGAACTCCGGCGAGTCCGGGGACAGGCTGCGCGGGCCCAGCGGGGTGAGCAGCCCGGCGGCCACCCGACGCAGGGTCGGCTCGTCCGGCTCCAGCGGGGCGTACGGCAGCGACCAGGCCAGCAGCTGGTTGGGGCGCAGCACGTCGTCGTCGTGGTACGCGGCCCCACCCAGCGGATACGCGGGCGCCGGCGCGTCCACCACGTCGTGCAGCCAGCCGGTCGGGGACGGGAACCGGTCGCGGAACGCCTTCGCCGCCCGCTCGTGCAGCCGGTGCAGGTCCTCGGCGTCCTGCCCGGCCAGCTCGGCCAACTCGGCCAGGCCCGCCAGGCCGTTGATCCACAGCGCGTTGACCTCGACCGGCTTGCCGGTGCGCGGGGTCACCGGCACCCCGTACACCCGGGCGTCCATCCAGGTCAGCGCGGTGCCCGGGGTGCCGCCCTGGGTGAGCAGCCCGTCGTCGGGGTCGACGGCGATGCCGAACCGGGTGCCGGCCACGTGCGCGTCCACGACACCCCGCAGCGCGGGCAGCAGCTCGTCGCCGAGGTCGGTGTCGCCGGTGGCGGTCACGTGCCGGCTCACCGCGTGCAGGAACCACAGCGTCGCGTCGACCGTGTTGTACTCCACCCGCCCGGTGTCGGCGGTGTTGGCCAGCATGCCCTCGGACAGGGTCGCCGCGTACGACCGCAGCAGTTCCCGCCCCTCGGCGGCCCGGTTGGTGCAGAGGAACAGGCCCTCGTAGGAGATCATCGTGTCCCGCGACCAGGCGCCGAACCACGGGTAGCCGGCCACCACGTCCGGCCCGTTCGCCGTACCGACCACGAACGCGTCGGCGGCCAGGGCGAGCGTCGCCTCCACCGGGTCGGCCGGTTCCGCCGCGGTCACCACGGCCCGGTTGCGGGCCCGGGCCGCCGCCACCACCTCGGTCGCCTCCGGCGGCTCGTCGGCCAGGTCGCCCGCCCAGGCGAGCACCGACACGGTGTCGCCCGGCCGCTCCAGAGCGCCGGAGAACCGGCCGGCGTGCCACAGGTCCTCGTCGGGGTTCAGGCCGCGCGCGGCCTCCTCGCGGTGGTGCGCGCCGACCCACCACTGGCCCTCCGGGGACCAGCCCGGCCCGGCCAGGCGGAACGCCCCCTCCACGACCGCCCCGCCGGCGACCGGCTCCACCCGGGGCGTCGGCCCGTCCGCGCGCCGCTCGCCGTGCGCGTCCCGCCAGGTGCACGCGGCGCTCAACTCCAGTTGCACCGGGCCGCCGCTCACCAGCCGGTGCACCACCGCCACGCACGACCGGCCGTACGCCATGGCGATCTCCCGCTCGACCACCACGTCGCCGATCCGCCACCGCCAGCGGGGCAGCCCGTCGGTCAGGTCGAAGCGTTCCAGCAGCTCGAAGCCGCGCGGGTCCACGTCGCCGGAGGACCACTCGTGCGCGCCGAGGCGCACCCGGGCGCCGGACGGCAGGACCACCGCCGGGTCGAGGCTGGCAAGTCCCATGTTCCGGGACGCCGGGGTGTCGCCGGCCACCACGAGCAGACCGTGGTACCGGCGGGTGCGCAGCCCGCTCACGGTGCCCATGGCGTACCCGCCGAGGCCGTCCGCGACGACCCATTCCCGGGTCGCCCCGCTGGTCAGGTCGCCGCACACCTGCGGACCGAAGCGAATGTCGATCAACTTTCCTCCACCGGCAACGGGGTGCCACACGCCACGACGAGAATGGCCGCTGTGGTCAAGTACCCCGGCGGCGTCGAAGATGTGCAGGTGATCACCGACCCCTCGAACCCGTTCACCTCCGCGCCCGACCCGGAGCGCATCCGGCTCGCCCAGGCTGACGCGGGGGAGCAGGACTGGCGCGCATGGGGTCCCTATCTGTCCGAGCGGGCGTGGGGGACGGTACGGGAGGACTACAGCGAACACGGCACGGCGTGGGACTACTTCCCCCACGACCACGCGCGGTCCAGAGCCTACCGGTGGAGCGAGGACGGCATGGCGGGCGTCTGCGACGACCGGCAGACGTTCTGCTTCGCCCTGGCGCTGTGGAACGGCCGGGACCCGATCCTCAAGGAGCGGATGTTCGGCCTCGGCGGGGACGGCGGCAACCACGGCGAGGACGCCAAGGACTACTGGTGGTACGAGGACTCCACCCCCACCCACTCCTGGATGCGGTGGCGCTACCACTACCCGCAGGCCCCCTTCCCGTACGACGAACTGGTCGCGGTCAACGCGCTGCGCGGCCGGGACGACACCGAGTACGAGCTGGTCGACACCGGGATCTTCGACGACGACCGGTACTGGGCGGTGACCGTCGACTACGCCAAGGCCACCCCGACCGACATGTGCGTCACGGTCACCGTCGCCAACCGGGGCGACCGGGCGGAGACCCTGCACGTGCTGCCGACGCTCTGGTTCCGCAACACCTGGGCGTGGGGGCTGCCCGGCGGCGACCGGATCCCCCGCCTCGTCGGCGAGGGCTCCCGGCTGGTCGGCGAGCACCGGGTGCTCGGCCAGCTCCTGCTCGAGGGCGACGGCGACCCGATCCCGCTGCTCTGCGACAACGACACCAACGCCGAGCGGCTCTGGGGGCTGCACGGGCGGTCCCGCTACCCGAAGGACGGGATCAACGACCACGTGGTCAACGGCGCCGCCACGGTCAACCCCGACCGGGAGGGCACCAAGGGCGCGCTGCACTACGTGCTCACCGTGCCCGCGGGGGAGCAGCGGCAGATCCGGCTGCGTCTGACGCGTACCGCACCGCCACCCGGCGGCACCGCGCCCCCGCCGGCCGACCTCGGCGCCGGCTTCGACGCGGTCGTCTGGGCCCGCAGGGCCGAGGCCAACCGGTTCTTCGCCGGTGTCATCCCGACCGCCGCGACCCCCGACGAGGCCCTCGTGGCGCGGCAGGCCATCGCCGGGCTGATGTGGGGCAAGCAGTTCTACCACTTCGACGTCAAACGGTGGCTGGAGGGCGATCCCGGCTCGGCGCCCCCGCCGCCGGGCCGCCGGCACGGGCGCAACAGCGCCTGGTGGCACATGACCAGCTTCGATGTCATCTCCATGCCGGACCCGTGGGAGTACCCCTGGTACGCCGCCTGGGACCTGGCCTTCCACTGCGTGAGCATCGCCCGGGTCGACCCCGGCTTCGCCAAGGAGCAGATCCTGCTCCTGCTGCGCGAGTGGTACCTGCACCCCAACGGGCAGATCCCGGCGTACGAGTGGGCGTTCGGTGACGTTAACCCGCCGGTGCACGCGTGGGCCGCGCTGAAGGTCTTCGAGATCGACGGCGGGCGGGACCACGCCTTCCTCGCCCGGGTGATGCACAAGCTGCTGCTCAACTTCACCTGGTGGGTCAACCGGAAGGACACCGGCGGCAACAACGTGTTCGAGGGCGGCTTCCTCGGGCTGGACAACGTGGGTCCCTTCGACCGGTCGGCCGCGCTGCCGGTCGCCGGGGTGCTGGAGCAGTCCGACGGCACCGGCTGGATGGCCATGTACGCGCTCAACCTGCTCGACATCGCGATCGTGCTCGCCGAGCACGACCACACCTGGGTGGACACCGCCACCAAGTTCTTCGAGCACTTCGCCTACATCGCCGCCGCCGCGTACGAGCAGGGCCTCTGGGATCCCGAGGACGCGTTCTTCTACGACGTGCTGCGCCTCACCGACGGCACGAAGGTGCCGCTGAAGGTGCGCTCGGTCGTCGGGCTGCTCCCGCTCGCGGCGGTCACCCGGCTCACCGCGAAGACCCTGCACCGGCTGCCCGAGCTAGGTGCCCGGCTGCGCTGGTTCCTCACCAACCGTCCCGAATTCGCCTCGGTCATCGGCGCCCGCCGGCTCGGCCCGGACGGCCGCCAGCAGCGCCTGCTGTCCATGGTCGGCCCGGACCAGATCGTCCGGCTGCTGGCCCGGATGCTCGACACCGACGAGTTCCTCTCCGAGTACGGCCTGCGGACGCTGTCCCGCGCCCACCTGGACAAGCCCTTCTCGGTGACCCTCGGCGGGCAGGAGTTCTGCGTCGGCTACGAGCCGGCCGAGTCCACCAGCGGCCTGTTCGGCGGCAACTCCAACTGGCGCGGCCCGATCTGGATGCCGACGAACTTCCTGCTGATCAGCGCGCTGCGCGACTACGCGGCGTTCTTCGGCGACGACCTCCAGATCGAGTACCCGACCCGCTCGGGCGTGAAGCGGACCCTCGACGAGATCGCCGACGACCTGTCGGTACGGCTCATCTCGCTTTTCACCCGCGACGACTGGGGGCGGCGACCCATCTACGGCGCCGCCCAGCTCTTCCAGACCCACCCCGACTGGCGGGACCTGATCTCCTTCCCGGAGTACTTCCACGGCGACAACGGGGCCGGCCTCGGCGCGTGGCACCAGACCGGCTGGACCGCGCTGGTCGCCGACCTGATCCTCACCCTGCGCCGCCCGGAATCGGGATGAGCGGTCCGCGGCGAGGCAGTACGGTGGCGCGGGCCGCACACAGGGGAGGACGCATGCCGTACACCGGTCAGGTGCTCGTGTTCGACGCCGACGACACGCTCTGGGAGAACAACGTCGTCTTCGAGCGGGTGATCGACGACTTCCTGGAGTGGCTGGACCACCCCACCCTCGACCGGGTCGAGATCCGGGCCATCCTCGACGACATCGAGCGGGCCAACGCCGTCACCCACGGGTACGGCAGCAAGGTCTTCCTGCACAGCCTCGGCGAGTGTCTGGAGCGGCTACGGGAGCGCCCGGCCACCGACGCCGAGCGGCGGGACATCGACGGCCTCGCCCGGGCGCTGGTCGAGCACCGGGTGGAGCTGATGCCCGGCGTCGCGGAGGCGCTCGACGAGCTGGCCGGCCGGCACGAGCTGCTCCTGCTCACCAAGGGCGAGCACGAGGAGCAGCAGCGCAAGCTCGACGCGTGCGGCCTGCTGCACCACTTCGGGGCGGCGCACATCGTCAAGGAGAAGGACGCCGACACCTACCGGTGGCTGGCCCGGGAGCACGACTTCGACCCCGCCCGCGCCTGGATGATCGGCAACTCGCCGAAGTCCGACATCCGGCCCGCCCGCGCGGCCGGGATGAACGCCGTGTTCATCCCCAACGAGAACACCTGGGTGCTGGAGCACGACGAGCTGGACCCGACCGACACGGGCGTCCTCCGGCTCGCCGCCTTCCCGGACCTGCTCCGCCACTTTTGAGCGGGGCCGCCGGGAATCCGATCTTGGGTTAGCCTTTCCGGCGCCGTCCTGCGCCCGACGGCGTACAGGTTGCGCGGCATCGCGCCGGACCGGGAGACCCGCCTTGGACACCACGAGCACCCCGCCCTCCGACCAGCCGTCGGCCGAGACCCCCACCACCTGCTTCCGGCATCCCCGCCGGGAGACGTACCTGCGCTGCTCCCGCTGCGACCGCTACATCTGCCCGGACTGCATGCGCGAGGCGCCGGTGGGCTTCCGCTGCCCGGTCTGCGTCAAGGAGGACAACCGGACAGTACGCGAGGCGCGCACCGTCTTCGGTGGCCGGACGGTCAGCGTGCCCCTGGTGACGTACGCGCTGATCGCCCTCACCGTCCTCGCGTACCTGGTCGAGCTGGCCGTCCCCGGAGTCGTGGAGCTCTTCTACAACGTCGGTGCCGTGCTGGTCGACGCCGACGGGGCGCACTATGTCGACGACGGCAACCCCTACTCCGGCTACGAACAGGCCGGGGTCCTCCACGGCGAGTGGTACCGGCTCGTCACCTCGGCGTTCCTGCACCAGCTTCCCGGCGACGGGATCTTCGGGATCGCGCACATCGCGCTCAACATGTACTGGATCTGGGTGCTCGGCCGGATCCTCGAGGAGCGCCTCGGGCACGCCCGCTTCACCGCCGTCTACCTGCTGTCCGCCGTCGGCGGCTCGGTGCTGGGTGTCCTGGTCGACCCGGGCCAGGCCGCGCTCGGCGCGTCGGGGGCCGTGTTCGGCCTCGCGGCCTGCTACGTCGTCCTCACCCGGAAGCTGCACCACCACCCCCTCGACGGTCGCCACCTCATGGTGATGTTCGTCCTGTGGCTGGTGCTGTCGGCCAGCTTCACCTCGTGGGAGGGGCACCTCGGCGGGCTGCTCGCCGGTGGCGTCACCGCCCTCGGTCTCGCCTTCGCGCCCCGCGACCGGCGGGGCCTGGTGCACGCGCTGGTGATCGGCGGTGTGACGGTGCTCCTGGTCGGGCTGGTCGTCCTGAAGTCGCTCCAGTTCGCCGGCACCGTGTGACACCAGCGGACGCCCTCGCCGACGGATCGGACGCCACGTGCCGCTGACCTTTCCGTCGCACCTGGCGGCGGTGCTGCCGCTGAAGCTCTGGCGGCCGCGCTGGTTCGACGGCGTCGCCCTCTGCGCGGGCGCGGTCTCGCCGGACGTCGGGTACCTGTTGGTCGGCACCGCGTGGGAGGTTCCGCGCACCCACACTCTCGGCGGCCTGCTCTGGTGGTGCCTGCCGGTGGCGCTCGGGTACGCCTGGCTGGTCCGCCGCTGCGCTGCCGTGGTTGCTCCGCACCTGCCGGTGGGCCTGACCTACCGCTGGCCGGACCTCGCCGCGCTCGGCGCCGTCCGGCACCCCTGGCTGGTCACCGTCGCCTCGGCGCTGATCGGCGCGCTCAGCCACGTCGGCTGGGACCTGGTCACCCACACGGACTGGCTGCGCGCGCTGGGTGTGGACTGGTACGCGGCCACCGGTGTCCACTGGTGGACGGTCTCCGACGCGGCAAGCACGGTGCTCGGCGCGGTGGTCGTTGTCTGGTTGGCGCGCCACGTTGCCCGCCAGCAGGACAGCGTGGGCCGGCCGCGCCCCACGCGGCGGATGGTGTTCTATGCGGTGGCAGGGGCTACGCTCGCCGTGGGGATGGCCCTGCTGCCGCTGTTGCCGGCGGCCGACCAGGTGGCCCCGACCGGCGTACGGCTGTTCCACGTGCTGGCGTCGGCCCTGGTGGCCGGCGGCGTCGCGGCGACCGTCTCGACGCGTCGGCGTGGAGACGGCCTCGACAGGAAACAGCGCTGACACAACCGGCCGTGTTACGCCAACATGCCGCTTTTTCACCTTGACATCAATCACTCCCCGTTGGACCCGGGAAACCTTGTCCGAGCTGGCGAAACGCGCCTAGCCTGATCCGGCGCTCACGGCTCTTCGGGGTGAGTCGGGAGCGCGCCGAAGTCCGGTAGTTGGGCACCGTGGAGCTGAGTGCAGGCGGGCCGGCTCGCCGTGAAGAGGTCGGCGTGGGCGGACGTGCCACGTCCGCGCGATCGACACGGCGATGTCCGCTACCACGCCGGACGGCTGGGGGTCAGGATCGGGGAGTTGCGGACCCGATCCTGACCCGTTCCCCGGTGGCAGGAGAGTCCGGTCGCGGCTCGCCACACCACGCTGCGGGGCCGGATGCCTCTGTCCCGGCTCGTCCGACGGCGCGACACTTGAGATATGACACGTCAGCGCGTACCACTGCTCGCCTGCCTGGTCGTGCTGCTCGTCGCGGCGTGTTCGACCGACGGCGGCGGCTCGGCTTCGTCGCCCACGCCCTCTGCCGTCGCGCCGACCACCGCGTCCTCCGCGCCCGACCCTGGCCAGTCCTCCGCGCCCAGCCCCGGCCCGACGAGCACCTCGCCTGGGCAGCCCGCGCCGTCGTCGGACTGGCGGGCCACCTACGGTTGGGCCGTGCCGTCCACACCGGTGGGTGTGCCGCACCGGTTCGCCGTTCCCGTCGCACCGCCCCCGGCGCCACCGCTGCCCACATTGGTCGAGGTCCGCGTCGGCGACCACCCGGCGGAGAACTTCAGCCGGATCACCTTCGCCTTCCGCGGCCCGACGCCGCCCTACCAGGTGGCATATGTGGCTGGGATCGAGCAGGACGGCAGCGGCGATCCGGTGGTACTGCCCGGCACTGCGTTCCTGGCGGTCCGCTTTCAGCAGGCCCAGGCCCACGACGAGGCCGGCCGGAGCACGCTCGTGGCCGCGCCGCCCCGGACGATCGGCTACCCCACGTTGCTCGGCTGGGCACCCGCCGGCGATTTCGAGGGCCAGGTCAGTGTGGGTCTCGGGCTG
Organism: Micromonospora sp. NPDC049497; assembly: GCF_044465805.1. Lineage (NCBI taxonomy): Bacteria > Bacillati > Actinomycetota > Actinomycetes > Micromonosporales > Micromonosporaceae > Micromonospora > Micromonospora sp. NPDC049497. The sequence goes on from NZ_JBITMC010000011.1 coordinate 123,844, forward strand.
AGCGGTCGCTGGCCGGTGCGGCTTGCTGAGTCGACCCGGCCGGACGGCATCCATGTGGTCTCGGTCGACGTCCGGCGCGGCTGAACCGCGCTCACGCGGGACAGCGGACCGGGTATGTCCTCGAGGTAGGTCAGCGATAGCTGGCGCGGTATCGGTCGGTCGTATCCTCCAGCGCATGAATCGTTCGTCCGGCATAGCGCGGCTCCTCCGGATCTGCGCCACCACCGCCGTACTGGGCCTGTCTACCGCGCTGACCGTCCCCGGCACCGCCAACGCGATCGCCAACGGGACCGACGTCGGCGAGGGCCAGTACCAGTTCTCCACCAAGCTCACCATGACCGACATCCCGCGGTCCGACGGCACCACGTATGACAGCGCCTGCTCCGGCGCGCTCATCGCCCCGCAGTGGATCATCACCGCGGGTCACTGTTTCCACGACACCGCTGGTCGGCGGGTCAGCGGCGCCGTGCCGTACGCGACCACGGCGACGCTGGGGCGGGCGGACATCAACGCCACCACCGGGCACGTCGTCGACGTGGTCGAGGTCCGGCAGGCGCCCCGGCAGGACGTGGCACTCGCCAAGCTGGCCACCCCGATCACCGATATCGCGCCGCTCGCGGTGAGCACCACCGTTCCCAAGGCCGGCACCATCGTGCGGATGACCGGCTGGGGCGCCACCAGCTCCGTCAACGCCACACCGACCACCCACCTGCAGACCGGTGAATTCAAGATCAGCCGAGTGGCCGGCGCCTCCGTCAAGGTTGTCGGCTACGCGCCGGCGGCGAACACCAGCGCCTGCCTGTGGGACTCCGGCGCGCCGTACTTCGTGGAGAACGCGAACGGCGCACAGACGCTCGTGTCGGTGGAGTCCAGCGGCCCGTCCTGCCCGCACTCCCAGGAGGAGACCACCGAGCGGGTCGACTGGCTCGCCGACTGGATCAGCCAGAACGCCGTCTGATCCGCAACACCGCCGACGCCGGTGGCACCGGGCACTCGCCCGGAGCCGCCGGCGTCGTGCTGTGCGCCCTCCAAAGAGGACAGCCCTACCCATCGTGACGTATCGGAAACATAGCTTTCGGTGTATGCCTCGTTCCTAGTTTCCTACCGACATGTCTCCATCGGGACTTGGAGGACAACGGGTGAAACAGCGACTGCGAGGGCCGCTCATCGCGGCCCTGGTGTTGGCCCTGGTGGCCACGCTCGGCGGGATGGAGGCGCTGCGCCGGCATGAGCCGGACCGGTCGTCGACGGCCTCCGCCGGCGAGGATGACGGTTTCCTGGACCGGCTGGGCCGGGCCGCGCGGGGTCTGGTCGGCGGCGGGCGGGACCGGGTTCGGCCGGAGGAGATCGTCGCCGGGCTGAGGCTGGACCAGAAGCCGAAGCCGGGGGTGGTGAAGAAGCCGGCGAAGCGGGTCAAGGAACTGACCGGTCGCCGGACGGCGACGACCCGGGTGTTCGCGATGTCCGACGGGCGGCTGCAGGCGGAGGTGTCGGCCGCGCCGCGCTTCTACCGTGACGGCAAGGGCGCTTGGCGGCCGATCGACACGACGGTTTCGCCGTCGCGGGTGGGCGGCTTCGCCGCCGCGAACACCAGTAACACGTTCACCAGCCGGTTCGGTGCCTCGACCGCGGCCCTGGCCCGCTTCGAGCTCGACGGGCAGCAGGTGACTCTGGGCCTGGCCGGTGCGTCGCGGAAGGTGACGCCGAAGGTGGACGGGAACACCGTCACCTACGCCGGCATCGCGAGCGGTGTCGACGTGTCGTACGACGTGACGGCGACTGCGCTGAAGGAGCGGTTGGTGCTGGGCAGCGCCGCCGCCGCGTCGGCCATGACGTTCACGATGGACGCGGGCACCCTGAAGGTCGCGCAGCGTGAGGACGGTTCGATCGAGTTCCGGTCCCCGGGGGACAACCGGGTGCTGCTGGTCATGCCGGCGCCGTTCATGTACGACGCCAAGGCTGAGGCCTCCTCGCCGTACGGCTACGCGTACAGCACGAAGGTGACGCAGGCGCTGCGGGCCGACGGCGGCCGGTGGGCGATCGACGTTACCGCGGACAAGGGCTGGCTGGCCGACCCGAAGCGGGTCTGGCCGGTGACCGTCGACCCCACCATCAAGGTCCAGCCGGCGAAGGACCAGGCGCAGGACGCGATGATCGTCTCGGACGGTCCGAGCTCGAACTACGGCAGCACCTGGAACCTGTCGGTCGGTACCACCGACCTCGCGGCGGCGCGCAGCCTGGTGAAGTTCGACCTGTCGACCATTCCGGCGAACACGACGATCGACTCGGCGTCGCTGCAGATGTACTACGACCAGATCCACACCACCGGTGCCTACGACGTGCCCATCGAGGTCCGCGAGGTCACGCAGGCCTGGGACGAGGCCACGGTCACCTGGAACTCGATCAACGACAAGATCGGCTCCGGTGCGGCGACCGTCGTCATGGTCGACGACATCGACGCTGACAAGATCGCGATGGTGGGGTCGTGGCCGAACTCCACCAGCACGATCGTCAAGGACGGTATCAACGGCACCTACCGCTACAACAAGGACACCGTCGCCGGTGACACCTTCACCTGGACCCCGACGTTGCCGGAGGACGGCACGTACACGGTGGAGGAGCACCACGTCCCTTACTCGGACCGGTCGACCGCCGCGGACTTCACCGTCACCTATGACGGCGGCTCCAAGCTGACGAAGGTCAACCAGCAGCAGCCGGCGAACGCCGACTGGGCGACCCTGGGCACCTACCCGTTCAAGGCCGGGACGGCCGCCAAGGTCGTCCTGAGTGACGCCACCGTCACCAGCAAGGTGGCGGTCATCGCGGACGCGGTGCGGTTCACCAAGGCCGGCGGCGTCAAGCGCGCCAACGAGGCGAACGTCTGGAACACCTTCCCCGCCACCAACCTGGTCCAGAAGTGGCTCAACGACCCCACCACCAACTTCGGCTTCATGCTGAAGGCGGTGGACGAGGCCCGGCTCGGGCACGGCGGGCCGCGCTACGAGGCCGCGGAGGACGCCTACAACGGGGAGACCGAGAACGCCCCGAAGCTGATCGTCAACTACGGCAACCCGGGCGTCGTCGTGGACACGCCGCGGACGCTGTACCCGACGGGCGCCGCGCTGCGCTGGTCGCAGTACCCGGGCTCGGACATCGCCGAGTACCAGGTGCACCGCTCGACCAGCCCGAACTTCACCCCCTCGGCGGCCACCCTCATCGCGCCGGTCAGCACGGGCGTCCGGTCGTACACCGACACCACGGCCACGCCGACCCCGGCCACCTCGACCGACCCGTACGGGCAGGTCTACTACTACCAGGTCGCGGTCAAGACCACCGGTGGCGCGGTGGTGCCCTCCACCGCCGTGGTGGCCAAGCTGCCGAAGTCGGGGCAGGTCGTACAGACCATCCAGGCCAGCGGCGACGCCACCATCTCCTCGAAGCTGTCCACCACCAACCTGAACACCCTCGGCGGCAAGCCGCTGGTCAACGTCGGCAACAACTCGGTCGACTACGCCTACACCCGAGCGCTGCTGCGCTTCGACACCTCGTCGATCCCGTCGAACGCCCGGCTGCTGTCCAGCTCGCTGAACCTGTGGTCGTCCGGCAGCATCTTCGACACCTCACAGCACTCGAACTACAACGTGCACGCGCTCACCAAGCCGTTCGACCCGGCGACGGTGACGTGGCAGAAGGCCGACAGCACCACCACGTGGACCTCCGGCGGTGACTACAACCCCACCGTCGTCGCCTACCTGGGCAACTTCGGCCAGGACGACCCGCCCCAGTGGCGCCGCTGGACCGTCAAGGACGCCGTCCAGAGCTGGATCAACGGCACGGCCACGAACAACGGCTTCCTGATCAAGCACTCGGACGAGGGCGGCCGGCTCAAGGAGAACACCTCGTTCCTGGCCACCGAGGGCACCGACGCGATGCGCCCACAACTGCAGGTCGTCTACACCGTGCCGGACGCCGCGCAGACCTACCACGCACCCGCCACCCCGACGCTGATGACCTCGGACGGCACCTACAGCGTCCCGGTCACCCTGTCCAACCCCACCGAGTCGACGACGTGGACCGCGGCGGACTGGGTGCTGTCCTACCGGTGGGTCCCCACCGGCGCCACCGAACCGCTCGCTGTGCCGTCGCTGCACACCGCGCTGCCCGCCGACATCGTCCCGGTCGGCAGCTCCACCGGCGCCAGCACCGTCGACGTCGTCGCGCAGGTGAAAGCGCCGCCGCCCAGCACCGACGGCAACCGGCGCAACACCTACACCCTCAAGTGGGAGCTGTACAACAAGACCCAGAGCAAGTGGCTGTCCGAGACCACCTCGGCCGGCTTCTGGGCGCTGCCGCAGCAGATCTCCGTCGACGAGCCCACCTCCGACCAGCTCGGACTGGAGAAGTTCTACTCGTACGCGGGCAAGAACACCGGTGCCGGCGGCACCCTGATGAACAACCTGTACGCCGGGAACACCATCTGGTCGTACAACGCGTTCAGCAACCCGTCGCGGGGCGTTTCCACGTTCGTGCGGCTGTCGTACAACTCGCTGGACACCTCGGACACGGTCGCCGGGTTCGGCTGGTCGCTGCAGGCGTCGTCGATGATGCGCCTGGGCACCCCGCTGGACTTCCACCCCAACCCGAACCCGAACAAGGTCACCTTCACCGACGGCGACGGCACCAGCCACCGGTTCACCCGCGATGACGCGACGGGGCAGTGGACCAGCCCGAAGGGTGTGCACCTCTACCTGGAGAAGGTCACCAGCCTCGACTGCAAGCCGAACACGCAGGAGTCGCGGGCCTGGCGGCTGACCAAGCCGGACCGCACCCAGTTCTACTACGACTGCGAGGGTTTCCTCACCAGCGTGGTGGACAACAACGGCAACGAGATGCTCTTCACCTACGAGGAGCGCAAGTCCAACAACAAGCCGACCAAGTTCCTGCGCTACCTGACCGACTCGACCGGCCGGCAGACGCTGACCATCGACTACTACGCCAAGGGCCAGGACTACGACTACATCGACGACGTGGACTGGACCCGCAAGTCCGCGACGAACCTGACCAACCCGCACATCATCGACCACGTCTCGCAGATCACCGACATCTCGGGCCGCAAGCTCACCTTCACCTACACCGACAAGGGTCTGCTCGGTGAGGTGATCGACGGCGCCGGGTCCAGCCAGCCGAAGGTGTTCAGGTTCGCCTACGACATGACCCAGGGCAACAAGAACGTCAAGCTGGTCAAGGTCACCGACCCGCGGGGCAACGCCACCGACCTGGTCTACAACTACCCCCAGACCGGTGACGACCCGCAGTGGCACTGGAGGACAAAGTCCTACACCGACCGGCTCGGGCACCTGACCCAGTTCGCCTACACCGACCCGGACGGCACCCAGGGCAACAACATCGACAGCACGGTCACGGACGCGGAGAACCACGCCACCGCGTACCGGATGGACGGCTACGGCCGCCCGTACCAGACCACCAACGCCAAGAACGAGATCACCAAGCTGGGCTGGGACGACGACCACAACGTCATCCGGCTCGAGGAGGCCAACGGAGCGGTCTCGACGTGGGCGTACGACGCCAAGACCGGCTACCCGACCGAGATCAAGGACGCGGAGGCGGTCGCCAACGGTACCTCGGGCACGGTGCTGACCTACCAGCGCCAGCTCAACGGCTACGTCGCCGATCTCACCGAGAAGACCAGTCCGGAGGGGCGTAAGCACACCTTCGGCTACGAGTCCGACGGCGACCTCTCGTGGGTGATCGACCCGATCGGCAACACCACGTCGGATCCGGAGGACTACAAGACCTCCTACACGTACGACGCGTGGGGTCAGATGCTGACGGCGACCGACGCCAACGGCAACACCACGAAGAACGACCTGTTCGACGCGAACGGCTACCCGCAGAAGATCATCGACGCGAAGACGAAGGCGACGACGTTCGTCTACGACGTGCGCGGCCAGGTCACCAAGGTCACCGACGCCTACGGCAAGAACACCACGCTGACGTACGACACCTTCGGCCGTCCGCTGGAGAACCGGGTCCCGAAGGACCAGGCGACCGGCGACATCATCGTCACTCCGGCCCCGGAGTACGACCAGAACGACAACGTCGTGAAGTCGTACGCCCCGAACGGCGCGTACACCACCGCGTCGTACGACAAGGCCGACCAGCTGACCCACACGCTGGCACCGGTTGACCAGACGGGTGACCCGGAGCGGAAGACCTCGTTCACGTACGACAAGGTCGGTAACCCGCTGACCACCACGGAGCCGAAGGGCAACCTGACGCCGACGGTGGCCGGTGACTTCGTCACCACCAACGCCTACGACGAGATCTACCAGCTCATCTCCGTCATCAACGCGGCGGGCCATAGGGTCACGTACGAGTACGACAACGTCGGAAACGTGCTGAAGGTGGTCGATCCCCGCAAGAACCTGTCCACCGCGACCACCGACTACACGACGCTATACGACTACGACTCGGCGCACCGGGTCACCAAGGTGACGGACGCGCTCGGCAAGTTCACCATGACCCGGTACGACCGGGACGGTCTCGTCACCGCGTCGACCGACCAGCTCGGCAACACTACCGAGGTCGTCCTCGACAAGCGGGGCAAGCCGACCGACGTGAAGGTGCCGCACAAGACCGACAACGGCGTCGTCACCCACCGCGTCACAGAGTACGAGTACGACGAGGTCGGCAACCAGACGCGGGTCATCAGCCCGCGGGGTGTCGCCACGACCGACGACCCGGACGACTTTGCCACGGTCAACGTCTACGACGAGCTGAACCGGGTGAAGGAGACCCGCACGGCGTACGACAAGGACGACGCCCGCTACAAGACCGCGGACGTCACCACCTACACGTACGACGACGTGGGCCGGCTGGCGAAGGTCAGTACGCCGCCGTCGGCGGGCGAGTCGGTCCGCAACGACACGGCCTACAGCTACTTCGACAACGGCTGGACGAAGACCAGCAGCGACCCGTGGGACATCCTCACCTCCTACGACTACAACAAGCTCGGTGCCCAGACGGCGCGGACGGTGACGTCGGCAGGCGGGTCGTCGAACCGGACGATGAGCTGGTCGTACTTCCCGGACGGCAAGCTGGCGTCCCGGACGGACGACGGTGTGCCGGTCGGCCAGCACGTCGTCCTGGCCGACAACTCCGACTTTAACAACGTCACTACCACCGGCACATGGACGGCCGCGACGTCGGCGACGGGGAAGTACGGCCACAACTACGCCACCCACCCGGCAGGGACCGGCACGGAGGCGTTCACGTGGCAGTTGAACGTGCCGCAGGCCGGCACGTACGAGGTGTTCGCCCGCTACCCGCAGGTCACCGGCGCCGCCACCGACGCTCGGTACACGGTGAAGCACGGCGGTGGGGACACGGTGAAGACGGTCAACCAGACCACCGGCACGGGGACGTGGGTGAGTCTTGGTTCGTACAGCTTCACCGAGGGCAACAGCCACGCGGTGTCGCTGTCCGACCAAGCCACCGGCACGGTCGTGGCGGACGCGGTGAAGGTGGTCCGGGACAACACCGGCGAGACCGACAACGAGAAGGTCGACTACGCCTACCGGTACGACCCGAACGGCAACCTGACTGCCATCACCGACTCGTCACCCGGTGCCCGGGTCGACACGTACGCGGTCGCCTACACGGGCCTGAACCAGGTCCAGACGGTTGCCGAGAGCAAGTCGGGGACGGTCAAGAACACGACGTCCTTCACCTACAACGAGAACAGTGCGCCGCTCACCACAGCGCACGACAAGCAGTACGCCAGTTACGCCTATGACGAGCGTGACCTGGTGGCGACGGTGGTCAACGGCAAGTCCGCCACGGACGCCGGCAAGAAGACGACAACCTTCGCCTACACCGATCGGGGTGAGAAGCAGAAGGAAACCAAGGGGAACGGCAACACCGTCGACTACACGTACTACCTCGATGGGTTGTTGAAGTACCAGGTCGAGAAGAAGCCGAACGGAGTGGTCGTCTCCGAGCACTCCATGGCCTATGACCTGAACGGCAACCGCATCTCCGACAACAGCAAGAAGATGCGCGCGGACGACGCCTCGGCGTACGTGTCGAACAACGCCACCTACACGTACGACCCGCGTGACCGCGTCGTGTCGGTGAACAAGAGTGGTGACACGCCGGGCGACGAGACGTACGTCCACGACGCCAACAACAACGTCATCCAACAGACGGTCAATAACGTCACCACCGGGTTCAACTACGACCGGAACCGGCTGCTGACGGCGACGACGGGCGGGGCGATGTCCTCGTACAACTATGACCCGTTCGGTCGGCTGGACACGGTGACTGCCGCGGGTGTGGTGATCGAGAAGAACCTGTACGACGGGTTCGACCACGTCCTGGAGAACCGTAAGAAGATCGGTGCCGGCACGACGGTTACGCAGTACACCTACGACCCGATGGATCGGACGGCGACGAAGACGACCGACGCCGGTGGGGCGAAGGAGAAGGTCACCACCTTCAACTACCTGGGGTTGTCGTCGGAGGTCCTCGATGAGGAGGTGGCCGGGGAGCTCACCAAGTCCTACCAGTACTCGCCGTGGGGCCAGCGGCTGTCGCAGGTGACGCACAAGGACGACGGGACCGAGGAGGAGGCGTACTACGGGTACAACCCGCACACCGACGTCGAGCAGCTGACCGACGCCAGCGGTAACACGAAGGCCACGTACGGCTACACCGCGTACGGCAAGGACAACGAGGCCGAGTTCACCGGTATCGACAAGCCGGACGCTGCGGACCCGACGAAGGAGCCGTACAACGTCTACCGGTTCAACGCCAAGCGGTGGGACCAGGCCTCCGGCTCGTACGACATGGGCTTCCGCGACTACAGCCCCGGATTGAACCGGTTCCTGTCCCGCGACAGCTACAACGGCGCGCTCTCGGATCTCAAGCTTGGCCTCAACCCGTGGACGAGCAACCGCTACGCCTTCGCCGGAGGCAACCCGATCGGCTTGGTGGAGTTGGATGGTCACACGGTCGTGCCCATCGCTCCCATCGCTATTCCGGCCCTCGGCGTTAGCGCTGCTGCCGCGGCGCCGCTCGCCCTTGGAGCGGTAGCTGTCTTAGGCATCAGTCTGCTGGCTGCGGCGGCGATAAATTCCGATGGTGAACTGACCGCCGACCAGAAGGCGGACCAGGCGGGCATTCACGGTACCGAAGAGGGAGCTGAGCAGGCAGCCAAACTGGCGAAGGAGTTGAATGACACCAGAAGTCCGTACAAGGCTGAGAACGGCACTACATCCGTCGTGAAGGTCTGGGACTCGAACACAGGCACCTACAAGATCAAGGTGGCGGTCGAAGATTCTGGGGTTAAAGACCTGCCGGAGGGTTGGGAAGAAAAGATTCGCGCAGTCTATGGCAATGAAGCTGCGATCGAGTTCATTCAGAACAATGGGAAGAGAAGGAAGGGGATGGGGCAACATGCGGAGGAAAGCATTATCGATAGCCTCGGCGGTAACGAGGTGATCGTTGAGGGCGGTGCATCGCGCAGCGTGTGCATGCATATCTGCAACGCAGAGCTTGGCCCGAGGATGGAGCTTGGTGGCCAATACTATGTACGGGAAGGCGGCACCAAATTTCGTGCCTTCTATCGCCCATTCATGCCTTGGATGTCACCTCCGGTGGCAATTCCTCAGCTTCCGACTGCACCGAACCCTGTTCCCGGACCTATGCCGGGGCCAGCGCCTGGGCCGTGACAGCCGAGAGCCGGGACGAGAGAGGCTCCAGCGCCAAGGTTGAGTAGGTACGTGAGCGGTGCCATTCCGAACTGACGGTGTGGCACCGCTCACAGGTCTTGCTAAGCCATACTCAACCGGTAGACGCGGCGCCACAGCGGAGCCATCAGCAGTTCCAGGTTCCTGTACCGGGCGGTGAAGTGGCATGATGAAGCTGTGATGATTCCTGGTTACGAGGACCTGCCGCTGGTCGACGGTGTTCACCTGCTGGGTGACGCCCGGTTCTGGCCGACCTATTTGTCCGCCTCCATGGCTTCGGGCGATGACTCACTGGTTACGGCGGCGTTCGAGGTCGATCAAGCAGATTGTTGGGATTACTTTCGTCGCCTGACGGACCCTGAGGCCTGGCCGGTGTTTCGGCTTGGGTTGCGCGATGGGCACGAAATCGACATCGTATACCGGAACGTCCCCGGAGCCGGGGGAACGGAGTTCGTCATGTGTCGGCCCGGCGGGGAGTACAAGGTGGACTTGGCTAACGTGGGGGGCCACGAGTTCCTACCAGGGCTGAGTTGGCCGGAACTGATCGCTGCCGCGAGTTGGTCGACTGCGTCGTACGGAGTCATCGAACCGGACGCCCGACTTCTGCTGTTGCTGCCTGCGTTCGGGGACGCGGATCTGCCGGCGGGGGCAGCGGCCAAGGTGGCTGCCGCGTTGAAGAAATGCGGAGCCGGGGCAGGGGCTGGTGAACTGGCCGAATGGCTGCTAGAGGAGCCAGAGGATTGGCCGCATTGGCGCAGGGAGGGCGACGGCGCCCTCGTTTGTGGTGGGCGCTACAGTCGGCGCAATCCCGAGGGTCCGGCCGGGCACACACGCGCTGATCTCTTGGAGATCACCTCGGCACTCGCTGCCGGCTGACCGCCGTTGTCGTATAAGACCAATAAGGTAATTCCAGCGACGCGAGTGTGTTATTCGGTACTCCAGGCTGGATGTTGACCTGGGTTGTGCGGGGCTCGATGCGGTGTGAGAATGAGGGCAGCCATTGTCGAGCATGGACGGTTGTGTGGACTGACCATGACGCGGCTATGGCTGCCACATCATGATAGGCGCTCAGGGTGCTGACTGGGCCGTAATGCTGGCGTATGGAAGTTTACCTCGATGATTCGCGCCTGACGCTGACGCCTTCCGCTCGGCGCATCTGGCCGTCTGTCGCGGCAGCGGGCGTGGTCTCCTGGAGTCCTCCGGGTGTTGGGACAGCGGCTGAGTTGATCAGCCGGGGGTGGGGCGGGGTCGTTCGGTCTACGGGTCTGTCGCGCGCTCTTCGATCACCTGGAGGATCTTCAGGGCAACGAATAGCATTGGAATCGAACCACGCGGAGCGAGCCAGGGCTCGTTGATTCGCGGCGACCCCGGCACTTGAGCTGCAGACCGAGGCGATCAGCCAACGTGCCGCTGATTGCGATCGGTAACCACGCGTCTGCCATCGATGATGTGGACTGGAGCGTTCATGTAGGCCGTTTCGTTACACGGACACGCCGTCTTCTGGGATTGAGATTGGTCACCATTCCCTGTTATCGATGTCTCTTGTTGCTGTCCGCGACCGGCACATAGCCTGAGCGCGCTCAAGTTCAACGGGGGAGCGACAACATGCAGGTGGACCTCAGGCTACTCGGCCGGATGCAACTGTTCATCGAGGGTGTCGACGTCACGCCCGGAGCGGCGAAGCGGCGGGCCGTCCTCACCGCCCTGGCGCTCAACGCCAACCGCTCGGTGTCGCTGAACCGTCTGTCCGAGGTTGCCTGGGGTGACGTGCCCCCGCCGTCCGCGGTGGCCAACCTGCGGTCGCACGCGATGGGACTGCGCCGGGTGCTGGGTGACCGGTTGCTCGCCCGCTCCAATGCGTACGAGCTGTGCCTGGCCGGCGAGGAACTCGACGTCGACCGGTTCCAGCGGCTGGCCAGCGAGGGCCGGGGCGACCTGGCGGCCGGGAAACACCGTGCGGCGGTCGCGACGCTAACCGCTGCACTCGACCTGTGGCGCGGACCGGCCGGTGACGGCCTGCCGCCCGGGCCGCTGCTGGACGGTCACTGGGCCAGTCTGGAGGAGCAGCGCCTCCAGGTGTTCGAGGAATGGGCGCAGGCGCGCCTGGCCGTCGGGGAACACGGCGGCCTGCTCGGGGACCTGCGCCGCCACCTAGCCGCGCATCCGCTGCGCGAACGCGCCTGGGCTCAGTTGATGCTCGCCCACTACCGGTGCGGAGACGTGCCGGCGTCCCTGACCACGTATCGGGAGGCTCGCGCGGCGCTCGACGAACATCTGGGCGTCGAACCAGGGGAGGAGCTCGTGGCGCTACATCGGGCCATGCTCGACCGCTCGGTCGATCTGAACACTCCGAGCCGGTCGGAAGGCGAGGATCGCGGCAACGCACCCGTCGTACCCCGGGAACTGCCCGCGAACCTCACCACGTTCGTCGGCCGTACGCGGGAGGTGGCGGACGTGGTCGCGGCCGTGCGCGGCGGGACGCCGGCCGCCGTGGTCGTCAGCGGGCCGGCCGGCGGCGGGAAGACGGCGCTCGCGGTACGCGCGGCGCACGCGGTGGCCGCCGAGTTCCCGGACGGTCAGGTCTTCGTCGACCTCGGGCCCCGACCGTCGATGACGGCCGGCGAGGTGCTGGGCCGGGTGCTGCGGGCCCTGGGGGTGCCGGCCGCCGAGGTGCCGGAGGACGTGGACGAGCGGGCCGGTTGGTTCCGCTCGCGCGTCGCCCACCGGCGGATGCTGCTGGTGATCGACGGGGTGACCGCGGCCGAACAGGTGCGACCGCTCATTCCGGCCGGGCCCGGCCCGGCGCTGATCGTCGTCGGCCAGCGTCGGCTGCACGGGCTCGACGGCGCCACGTCGGTCGGGCTGCGACCGCTGACCGCCACCGGCGCGCGGGCTCTGCTGGCCGCCCACGTCGGGGTCGACCGGCTGGACGCGGAGCCCGCCGCCACCGCCGGGCTGATCCGGCTCTGTGCCGGCTCGGTGCTGGCCCTGCGAATCACCGCGTCGCGGTTGGCGAGCCGCCCTGAACTCGCGGTCGGCGTTCTGGTCGGGCAGGCGCGTGACGCGCAGGCACGGCTGGACCTGCTGGCGTTCGGCGACCAGTCGGTCCGGGCGAGCCTGGCGACTGGCATCGCTGCGGTCCGCTCCGCGGATGAGGTGGCCGGCCGGATCCTCGCCCTGCTCGGGGAAACGCCCGAGGCGACAGCCGTCCCCGACCGTACGGCGGCGCGGCTCGGCGTCTCGGCCGAGCGGGTGTGGCATGCGCTGGAGGACCTGGTCGACGCACACCTCGTGTACCGCGACGAGCCGGCCGGGTACCGGTTACCCGCACTGGTCGACGACTACGCGGCAGAGCTGGCGGCGGCGCGGTCGGTCGGCCGCCGGATGATCCCTCCGATGGCGGCGTGACGCCAGGTTCAGGAGGATGCGCCGCGCACGATGGCCACCGCCACACGGCAGAACTCGTCCATGTCCGGGTTGAAGCCGGCCGCGATGTCGGGGTGCAGGCCGGCGCGGGTCTCGTCCAGCAGCCGCTGGCAGACCTGCTCGATCGGCTCGCCGGCGTAGCTGGCGCGCACCCGTTCGGCGGCGGCCTGCAACGCCGAGGTCAGCTGGTCCTCCAGCGGGCCGCGCAGCTTTTCCTGCACCGGGTCGAGCCCGCGAGGGTCCAGCGTGACATGTGGCTCCGACATCGGTGCTCCCTTCGTCGGCGTCCGCGGTACCCCACCGCGGACGTCGGTCAAACCCCGTGCGGGACGGCGGCCACCCGCACCTGGTAGGAGAAGTCCTCCGCCGGCTCCTCCCGGTACGACAACTTCCGGATCTGCCGGTCGTCGCCGTAGAGGGCGACGTCCACCAGGACGCCGAGGTGGGCCAGGCCGATGCTGGCGACCCGCTTCTTGTCCTGGAGCACCGCGCACACCCCGCCGAGCAGGGTGCTCGCGTCGGAGGTGCGGTGCCCCGGCGGGCAGCGCAGCACGAGGTCCACCTCGACCGGCCCGGACAGCGGAGTCCAGCCGGTGCGCTGGGCCGCGGCGCAGGCCGCCTGGAGCAGGGCGCGGACCCTCGTCGCCTGCCGGTGACCGGCAGCGAAGATGGACAGCGCCTCGGTCTTGACCGGTGGCAGGCCGCTCACCTCGAACGTCAGGGCGAGAGCGCGGGTGTCCTGCACGACGGCACCTCCTCGTGGGGTCGATCCTGCCCAACCGGTGCCGTGGCGGTGGGAGTTCCCGCGAGAACCAACCGATCGGGCGGACTGGGGTCGGCCGAGGCGTGGTCGACGTCGGTGGCGAACGCGCAGGTAGACGCTAATCCACCCGATGGGTGTCGGGTAACCGCCCGCTCACTCGGTGGGACGCGGCGGGAACGCGCAGAACTCGTTGCCCTCCGGGTCGGCAAGAATCCACCAGGAGATGGCGTCGTCCGGCTCCCGCAGCAGGGTCGCGCCGGCCCGGATCAGCGCCGTCGGGTCGTTGTCGACGAGGTCGACGTCCCAGTGCAGGCGGTTCTTCACCGTCTTGCGCTCCGGCACGGGGTCGAAGACCCAGTACTGCCACGGGAATCCGGCGGCGCCCGTGAGGTAGGCGTAGCCCTTGTCGCTGGTGTGGGCCGTGCCCCCGACGACGCGCGACCACCAGGCGGCCTCGGCGGCGGGGTCCGCGCTGTCGACGACCAGCTCGAACGGGCCGGGCCGCTCGCCCTCGCGCGGCCCGAACGCGCAGAACAGGTTGCCCTCCGGATCGGCCAGCACCCACCAGCTGATCTCCGCGTCCGGCTCGCGGACCACCCGCGCGCCGGCCTCGACCAGCGCCGCCGGGTCCGCGTCGGGCAGCCTCAGGTCCAGGTGTACGCGGGTCTTGACGGTACGGGGCTCCGGCACCCGGTTCACCCAGATCGACTCCGCGCCCGCGCCGGTCCGCCCGGGGTCGACCCGCACGTCACCGTCCCCGAGGTCCACGACCTCTGCGTCGAGGATCCGCCCCCAGAAGGCCCCCAGCGCGGGAGCGTCGGCAGCGTCCAGACAGAGATCCTTGAACCGCGCGATCATGCCCCCATCCTGCCCCACCCCCCACCCCACCGCACCGCACCCCGCCCGCGGGCCGCTGCGGGCGACAACTTCGGGGAAGGTGCTGCCTCCGGCGCGGGGGAGGCGACATCTTCCCCGAAGTTGCGCCCCAGGTCCGGCCGTCATCAGCGCTTGCGGGTGCGGATGGCGTGGCGGACCTCGGTGAGGAAGCCGTCGAAGTCGGTCGCGAAGCGCTTCGAGGTCAGGTGCAGGACGATCCAGTCGTCACCGACCAGGCGGTTGAGCCGGCGCCGATCCCGGTGGAGCTGTGCCGGGTCGTGGTGCCAGATGCCGTCGTACTCGATGGCGATCTTCCACTGGGGCCAGGCGAGGTCGAGTCGGGCGACGAAGCCGCCGTCACGGTCGACCACGAACTGGGTGACCGGGGCGGGCAGGCCGGCCAGGGCCAGCCGGACCCGCAGGCGCGACTCCGGTGGTGACTCGGCACCGCCGTCGGTCAGTTCGGCGACCCGGAGCATCCGCTTCCAGCCGCGCTCTCCGGTGTGCCGGCGTGCCCGCTCGCTCAGCTGCGCCGGGTCGACGAGCCGGCGACGGACGAGAACGTCGACGAGGGCGACGGCGTCCTCCACCCGGAGCCACTGCGCGAGATCCCAGCAGGTGCGTACCGGCGTGGTGACCGGAACGCCGGCCCGTCGGACCACGTCGGTGCCGGGCAGGCCTGCGGTGTGCACGGCCAGACCGGCCACCGGACCGAATCGTCGGGCGGTGGGCACCAGGACGTCGAGTGGCTCGTGTCGCTCGATGCGTCCGGCTCCGAACAGGGCCGCGGCACTTCGCCCGGCGATCGCCGCATCGGGCGGGATCAACCACCGTGCCGCTGCGGCACAGCGGGCCGGATGCGAGACGACGAGCCGGGCGTCGGCGTAGACGTCCTTGAAGACGGGCCGCCACGCGCTGCTCCGAAGCTCAGCGCGGGTGAGCACCCCCCGCGAGACGACCTCCGACCCCCGAAAAATGCGCCCCCGCAAAGCCGAAGGCCGCCGAGGAGGAAAAGGCATCCCCCCACCCTGCCCGCCACCGGGCCCCCTCGTCCGCCCCTGTGGACAACCCCCGAACGCGGGGGATCGCGAGCAACTTCGGGGAAGTTGCTGCCTCCCGGCGCAGAGAGGGGACAACTTCCCCGACGTTGCGCGCTCCTCGCGTCGGTGGCGCGCGTACCTCGCGGTCAGTGGCGGGCGCGCTTCACCTCGTGGAACAGGGGCATGCGGATCAGGGGGAGCAGGGAGTCCCAGATCGTGAGGGCGTCGTCGGTGCCGGGAACCTCGGTGACGATCGGGCCGTGGATGCCGCGGTCGGCGCCCGGCACCATCAGCACCGGTGAGCCGATGTCCGGGCCGGCGGAGGCGTACGCGAGGGCGTGCGACTCGCGTACCGCCTGGTCCCAGCTGTCGTCGTCGAGCGCCGCCGCCGCGTCGCGGAGGCCGGCCGCCTCGACGGCCGCGTCCAGGACCTTCGGTCCCGGAGGGTCGCCCGCGTCGTGGGTGCGGGTCCCCAGTTCGGTGTAGAACCGGCCGGCGTCGTCGTGGCGGCCCTGCGCGCGCAGCGCCTCCACCAGGCGCAGCGCCCGGCCCGATGCCTCCAGCGCCTCGGCGAACTGCGGTGCGATCTTGCCCTGGTTGAGGATGGCCAGGCTGAACGCCCGCCACTCGATGCGTAGGTTGCGGGCGTCGGCGACGGCGACGAGCCAGCGCGAGGTGCGCCAGGTCCACGGGCAGGCGGGATCGAAGAAGAACGTGGCGTCCATTCGGCGAGCCTACGGTCGGAAACGGCGGCGCGCAGCGCGGTGATTCGCGCCACACCGGTGACTGTCGGTTCCGTCTCGGCAGCGCAAGGTTTCGGGACTTCGCAGGTCGGGCAGTGTTGGGGCCACGAAACGCCCGGGGCTCGACGGAATGCCTGGTCAACGCCCCGCCGTCTCGCCGTGCGCCGGGGCACGGAAAGCCTCTCCCCGGCCTCGCCGAGAAAGAGGGGAGGGGTGATGAGCGACCCTGACAAGACCCGACGCCGGACGCGTGTACGCGCGCTGGCGGCGGCCGCGACGTTGACGTTGGTGGCGCCCATGGCCGCGTGCGCTTCCGGTGACGGAGACGGCGGTACACCCACGATCAACCTGTACTACCCGCCCGAGCAGAACCTGCAGAAGGTGGTCGACGACTGCAACGCGCAGGCGCAGGGACGGTACAAGATCGCCTACCGGGTGCTGCCCCGGCAGGCCGACGAGCAGCGGGTGCAGATGGTGCGTCGGCTCGCCGCTCAGGACACCGGGATGGACGTGCTCGGCCTCGACGTCACGTGGACCCAGGAGTTCGCCAGCGCGGACTGGATCCTGGAGTGGACCGGGGAGAACAAGGCGGAGGCCGAGGCAGGCACCCTCGAAGGACCGCTGGACACCGCCCGGTACGAGGACAAGCTCTACGCGGCGCCGAAGAACACCAACGTGCAGCTGCTCTGGTACCGCAAGGACCTCGTCCAGGAGCCGCCGACGACCTGGGACGAGATGATCAAGACGGCCCAGGACCTCAAGCAGCAGGGCAAGCCGTACCAGGTGCTGACCATGGGCGCCCAGTACGAGGGCCTGGTCGTCCTCTACAACACCCTCGCCGAGAGCGCCGGCGGCCGGATCCTCAGCGAAGACGGCGAGCAGGCCGTCATGGACGAGGGCACGGTGCGGGCGCTGGAGCAGCTCAAGGCGTTCGCCACGTCGGGCGTTGCCTCGCCGTCGTTCAGCAACGCCACCGAGGACCCGGTGCGGCTGGAGTTCCAGTCCGGCGGCGGCGCGTTCCAGGTGAACTGGCCGTTCGTCTACCCGGCCCTGCAGGAGGCGAACCCGGACCTGGCCAAGCAGGTCGGCTGGGCGCGCGTCCCGGGCATCGACGAGGGCACCCCGAGCAAGGTCACCATCGGCGGGGTGAACATGGCCGTCAGCGCGTACTCGAAGCACCCCGAGGAGTCCTTCGAGGCCGCGAAGTGCATCCGCAACGAGAAGAACCAGAAGTTCTCCGCGATCAACGACGGCGTGCCGCCGACCATCGAGAAGGTCTACGACGACCCGGAGATGGCCGAGGCGTACCCGATGAAGGAGACCATCCTCGAGGAGCTGAGGGAGCCGGCGGTCCGTCCGCTGACCCCGGCGTACCAGAGCATCTCGACCGTCATGTCGGCGATCCTGTCGCCGCCGTCGGGGATCGACCCGCAGAGCACCGCCGACGAGCTGCGCTCCGCCATCGCCGACGCACTCGTGTCGAAGGGGGTGCTGCCGTGAGCGAGCGCAGCGATCGAACCATGCGGCTCAGCGCCATCGAGGCTCGTGGCGTCGCCGACCGAAGGGAGGGGACGGCATGAGCATCAACGCCACGCCGGCGGGCGCGGACGTGACCGCCGACGAGACCGCCGCCCGCTCGACCGGCCGGCACGCCGCCGTGCCGGCGCAGCGGACCGGTAGGGCCCGGAAGGCGCCGCTGAGCGAGAACAAGCGGGCCGAACGCAAGCTCGGCTGGCTGCTCTGCGCCCCGGCCGCGCTGGTCATGCTGCTGGTCACCGCCTACCCGATCCTGTACTCGATCTGGCTGTCGATGCAGCGCTTCGACCTGCGTTTCCCGGCCGAGCGCGAGTTCATCGGGCTGGAGAACTACGTCACCGTGCTCACCAACGAGTTCTGGTGGACGGCGTTCGGCGTGACCATGCTGATCACGGTGGTCACCGTCGCCGTCGAGTTGGTGCTCGGCATGGGCCTCGCGCTGATCATGCACCGCACCCTGGTCGGGCGCGGCATCGTCCGGACCGCGGCGCTGATCCCGTACGGCATCGTCACGGTCGTCGCCGCCTTCTCCTGGCGGTACGCGTGGACGCCCGGCACGGGTTACCTCGCGAACCTGTTCAGCGAGGGCGCGCCGCTGACCGAGCGGGCCAGCTCGCTCGCGATCATCATGCTCGCCGAGATCTGGAAGACCACCCCGTTCATGGCGCTGCTGCTGATGGCGGGCCTGGCGCTGGTGCCGGAGGACCTGCTGAAGGCCGCCTCCACCGACGGCGCCACCGCGTGGCAGCGGTTCACCAAGGTGATGCTGCCGGTGATGAAGCCGGCGATCCTGGTCGCGCTGCTGTTCCGCACCCTGGACGCGTTCCGGGTGTTCGACAACATCTACGTGCTGACCGCGGGCGCCAACGAGACCTCGTCGGTCTCGATGATCGCCTACAACAACCTGATCCGGGGCCTCAACCTCGGCATCGGGTCGACGATGTCGGTGCTGATCTTCCTCACCGTGGCGATCATCGCCTTCATCTTCGTGAAGCTGTTCGGTACCGCTGCCCCGGGCAGCGACGACGGGGAGAGGCGCTGACATGGCTGACACCACCACCAAGGCCAAGGTGCGCTGGGGCCTGCTCGACCTGATCGTGGTCGTCTTCGCGCTGGTGCCGGTGCTCTGGATCGCCTCGCTGTCGTTCAAGACGCCGGCGACGCTGACCGACGGCAAGTTCTGGCCCCGCGAGTGGACGCTGGACAACTACCGGACGATCTTCCAGACCGACCAGTTCGTCCGCGCGCTGGTCAACTCGATCGGCATCGCGTTGATCGCCACGCTGATCGCGGTGGTCCTCGGCGCGATGGCCGCGTACGCGATCTCCCGGCTGGACTTCCCCGGCAAGAAGCTGCTGGTCGGCGTCTCGCTGCTGATCGCGATGTTCCCGCAGGTGTCGCTCGTGTCGCCGCTGTTCGAGATCGAGCGGCAGCTCGGCCTCTTCGACACCTGGCCGGGCCTGATCCTGCCGTACATCACCTTCGCCCTGCCGCTGGCGATCTACACGCTGTCGGCGTTCTTCAAGCAGATCCCCTGGGACCTGGAGAAGGCGGCGAAGATGGACGGCGCGACGCAGGGCCAGGCGTTCCGCCGGGTCATCGCGCCGCTGGCCGCGCCGGGGCTGTTCACCACGGCGATCCTGGTCTTCATCTTCTGCTGGAACGACTTCCTGTTCGCCATCACGCTGACCTCCACCGAGCGGGCCCGTACGGTGCCGGTCGCGCTGTCGTTCTTCACCGGCGAGTCGCAGTTCGAGGACCCCACCGGGGCGATCTGCGCCGCCGCCGTGGTGATCACCGTTCCGATCATCCTGTTCGTTCTCTTCTTCCAGCGCCGCATCGTGTCCGGCCTGACGTCCGGCGCAGTCAAGGGATAGGTGGTAGTCGTGGCTGACATCGTGCTCGACAAGGTGAGCAAGAAGTTCCCGGACGGCACCGTCGCGGTGGCCGACGTCGACCTGGAGATCGCCGACGGCGAGTTCGTCATCCTGGTCGGCCCGTCCGGCTGCGGGAAGTCCACCACCCTGAACATGATCGCGGGCCTGGAGGACATCAGCTCCGGCGAGCTGCGCATCGGCGGGCAGAAGGTCAACGACAAGGCCCCCCGGGACCGGGACATCGCGATGGTGTTCCAGTCGTACGCCCTCTACCCGAACATGACGGTCCGGGAGAACATGGCGTTCCCGCTGCGGCTGGCGAAGCTGGACAAGGAAACGATCAACCAGAAGGTGGACGAGGCCGCGAAGGTCCTGGAGCTGACTGCGCTGCTGGACCGCAAGCCGGCCAACCTCTCCGGTGGGCAGCGCCAGCGGGTCGCCATGGGGCGGGCGATCGTCCGGCAGCCCAAGGCGTTCCTCATGGACGAGCCGCTGTCCAACCTGGACGCCAAGCTGCGGGTGCAGATGCGGACCGTGGTCTCCCGGCTGCAGAAGCAGCTCGGCACCACCACCGTGTACGTCACCCACGACCAGACCGAGGCGATGACCCTCGGCGACCGTGTGGTGATCATGCGGGGTGGCGCGATCCAGCAGGTCGGCCCGCCGCAGGAGCTGTACGACCACCCGCGCAACCTGTTCGTCGCCGGCTTCATCGGCTCCCCGTCGATGAACTTCCTGCACGCGGCGGTGGAGGACGGGAAGCTGCGGACCGCCCTGGGTGACGTGCCGATCGGCGAGCGGGTCCGCCGGGAACTGGAGAGCGCCGACGCCCCGCGGGAGCTGATCCTCGGCATCCGGCCGGAGCACTTCGAGGACGCCGAACTGGTCGACGACGACACGCGCCGGCGCGGCATGGAGTTCGAGGCGCCGGTGGAGATCGTCGAGTCGATGGGCTCGGACAAGTACGTCTACTTCACCGTGGAGGGGGAGCGGGCCAGTGCCGCCGAGCTGGAGGAACTGGCCGCCGACGCGGGCGCGGACTTCACCGGCGGCGGGGCGAACCTGGTGACCCGGCTGTCGGCCGAGTCCCCGGTGGCCGAGGGGCAGAACCGGCGGGTGTGGTTCAACCTGGAGAAGATCCACCTGTTCGACCCGACCAACGGCCGCAACCTCACGCTGCACGAGGGCCGAGCGGCCGGCGCCCTCGCCGACTGACGAGATCCGCGGGCTGCCGTCGGCAGCCAGCAGTTTCGGGGAAAGTGCGGCCTCCGCGACATGGAAGGCAGCACTTTCCCCGAAACTGCGTCCGGGCGCTGAACGCCTACCACAGCGAGGAAGTACCAGTCGGCCGCCACAGGTCTGAGAAATTCTCGCTGGTCGGCCGTTGATCTTCGGGGGGCGATCTGCTTGGCTGCGTCCGCGATGACCTCGCACAACCTCTCGAAAAACCGGAGACAGTTATGTCCTTCATCGACGCGATCAAGTCGGTTCTCACTCAGTACGTCGGCTTCAAGGGCCGGGCCCGCCGGTCGGAGTACTGGTGGTTCGCCCTCTTCAGCTTCCTCGTTTCCCTGGTCGCGGGCTTCCTGGACGGTGTACTGGGAATGTCCCTCGGAGAGGGCGGGTCCCTCGGCGTTCTCGGCCTCATCGTCAGCCTGGCGCTCCTGCTGCCGACGCTGGCGGTCGCCGTGCGACGCCTGCACGACACCGACAAGTCGGGCTGGTGGCTGCTGATCGGGTTGGTGCCGTTCGTGGGCGCCATCGTCCTGCTGGTGTTCTTCGTGAAGGACGGCACACCCGGGACGAACCGCTTCGGCGACGACCCCAAGGCCGAGACGCAGGCGGCACCCAGCTTCGCCTGACCCGGTCGAGAAACCTGACCGCCAGGTTCGAATCAAGCGGGCTGGCCGGTTCGCCTACGCACCGGCCAGCCCGCTTGTGCGAAGAGGACGGTCGGCGCCGCCACCCGGAGTTGCGTGATGTCAGCCGATCGGGCCGACCCGCTTCGCCAGGTCCACGAAGGACCGCCACGACGCGGAGGTGAGGTGAAGGGTGCCGCCGTCGCGGTCCTTCGTGTCGCGCACCAGTACGACGCCCGGCAGGTTGTCGGCCACCTCGACGCACGCGCCGCCGTTGCCGCCGGACCTGCTCGACTTGCGCCACCGGGGGGTCAGTACATCCATGACTTCGCCGCTTCCTTGATCCGCTCGATCGACTTCCGGCGGGGGAGCGCCTCGTTCCGCACGATCTCCCACGTCTTCGACAGCTTAGCGACATCCGCCGGGGCATCGACGATCTGCGCCTTGAGCTGGTTGTCGGCATAAGCCACCCGCTCGCCGTCCGGCAGTTCGGCGATGATGAACTGGCCGGCCAGGCCCAGGTACATCCCGGCGTCCGCCGGCACGACGTGCAACTGGACATGCTCCCACGCCGCCAGCTCGATCAGACGCTCGCACTGCTCCAGCATGAGTCCCGGCTGGTCGATCACCGGCCGGCGGAGCACCGCCTCGTCGATGACGGCGATGAACTGCGGCGGCTGGTCCCGTTCCAGGATCGCCTGGCGGTCCCGCCGGGACGCCACGTTCCGGTCGATCTCCTCGCCGGTGAACCGGCCGCCGCTGAGGGTGGCACGGGCGTACCGTTCGGTCTGGAGCAGGCCGGGCAGGTAGGACACCTCGAACCAGCGCAGCGTGGTCGCCTCCCGCTCGAACTCGATCCACTCGCGTAGCCACGGCGGTGCGGTGTCGAGCTGACCCAGGTCGCGCAGCATCCGGGCGAACCGCTCCCCGGTCCGGTACGCGGTGTCGACCGCCGTCATGTACTCCCTGGTGGGCGGCCGGCCGCCGGTCTCCACCGAGCTGACATGGGACCCCGAGTAACCGATGGCGCGGCCGAAGTCGTCCTGGCTCAGCCCGAGCTCGGCCCGGAACAGGCGCAGCTCGCTGATGATGTACCCGGCAGCGGTCCCCATCGATTCCCCATCTCCTGCTCGTCCTCGCCGACGTGCTCCCCATGACTGCTCGGCTGTATCGCTGACCTGCGCGGATGCCGGGAGCGCGTATCGACGGTAGCGGTGTCCTCAGCAGACTGTCACGAGGCTGGACCGCAAGCCAGCCCCGCCCGCAGAGGAGACCGCCGGTGATCTTCACGCAACTGCCGCAGCCGAGGCTCGGCCCGTACCCGGAGCACCCTCGCCACCGCACCGAGGGCGAGCCGCCGCACACTCCACTGCGGCCGGTCTGGGCCTGCCGTGCGTGTGGCCAGCCGTGGCCGTGTCCGGTGGCCCGCCTCATGCTCAAGGCCGAGTTCGAGGGGAGGTACCCGACCCTGTCGATCTACCTCGCCGGTCTGCTGTACGAGGCGATGCACGACCTGTACCACCTGAACCCCCACGACGGGCCGAGCCCGCGGGACCTGTTCAGCCGCTTCGTGGGGTGGGGACCGTTCCGCAGACCGCCGACGAGTGCACCGTGAGCCCGACCGGCGGCGAGCGGTCACCGTCCCCGTTCGGCATTCGCGCCGCCGCCCCCGTCAGCCGTCGCCGACGTGGTCCTCCAGGACCGTCAGGAGGCGGTCCACCCGGTGGTCCCGTGCGCCGAGCCGCTGCCGGACGGCGGAGTCGAGCGCATCGACCAGCCTGCCGGCCTCCCGGAGCAGCGCCGTACCGGCGTCGGTCACCCGGATCGGTGCGGCCCGGCCCCGCCCGCGCTCCGCTCGACCAGCCCGCGGGATTCCATCTGCCCGGCAGGGAGGACATCCGCGAAGCATCGCAAGGCCTGCGCCGAAGAGCAACTGGCCCACCTGCGTCCTGTCATCGGGCGGCGCGCTCACGCATCCAGCACGGTGAGCCACTCGGCCGTCCGGGGGCGGTAGCCGTGTCGGTCCATGAGTCCCCGCACGATCGCTGGCACGTGTCCAGCACCGTAGACGACCGCGACGTCGATCCGTTCCGACGAACGCGTACGGACAAGCTCGGACAGCGCGGCAAGCAACCGCTCATCACGGTTGCCGCCGAACGTGCGCTCGAAGTGATCAGTGAACTCGCTGTCGGAGTACGTCTCGTCCTTCGCGCTGGGCAGGTCGTTCAACTCGACCTCAGGCGAGAGCAGCCGCCGCGTGCCCCCGAAGAACTGGGCGACGACCACGATGGGAACGACACACCACATCAGTAGCCGGTATCGCAGCGGCATGGCTCGCCAGCCCTGGGCGAACTCCGCCGTCGTCACGTCCGCATTGAGCAGCTCGACGCCGAGCGACTGGTACGCGATGTTGTCGACCACCAGTCCGGAACTTCTATTGGCTGGCATGACGCGGTAGGTGAGCGTGATGGCCCACGTCAGTACCGAGCGTCCGCTGATGCCTTCGACGACGAGCAGGTCACACTGCCGGAGCCGTTGCGCCACCGCCGCGTAGAACTCCGGGCTCGCCACATGAAGCATGGGGAACAGCACGAACTGCAACTGGCTGCCGGGGCGCCGAAGGCGCAGCACCGCAGAACGGGTCCCGATGATGCTGTGCTCGATGATCTGCATGCCCGTCCGTCCGGAGTCTGCCGGCACTGAGCTTCACAAGGTAGGCCCGGACAGCAAGCCAGGCGCGCACATCGTGGCAGACGAGGATGTCCAGCCGACAGGTCCCAGCGGAAAGATCAGCCGTGTGCATGACTGATCAGCGCCTCTCTGAGCGCGTCGAGCAGTCCTCGGCTGAAAGGGCTGTCCGCGTCCGGCGTCACGATGGTGACCAGCGACAAGCCGGCGGTGACCAACGTCGCCGCGTACGGCTCGAAGCCGAATCCCCTTCGTTCGTAGGGGTTCTCATTGAGCTGGATCTCGACCGCCGGCTGGCTGGCGGGCTGGTAGAGCACCGCGAACGGTCCCTCGGCGTGCTCCATGAGCGAGTAACCCACATCGTCCCAACGCCGTTCCATCTCCGCATCGCGCGCGACGTACACCTCACCTGCGCCGACCGGCACCTGCTCACGTGTGCTGCGCCATGGAAGAAACGGCCCGATGTACTCCCCGCCCAAGGCGACCAACATGTCCGGCCATCTGCGGTGCAGGCCGTCCAGCATCGCCCGGATGCCGGCGTCGACTGGCCCACTGGTGATGAGAACAGTGTCGTAACCCGTGATCATCTGCGCTCCGCTCGGCCGCGGATCCGTCCGCTCGCCCCTGCTGACACGGCACGCGTCATGTTCGCGCCCGTTCTCCGGAGACGATGATCGCACTGAAGATCGTCTGAACGACATCCTCGACCGATACGACGAAGCAGGCCCCCAGCAGCCGACGCTGCGGGGCCTGCTTGTGTTGCCGGGAAGTCAGCCCACCGGGCCGATCCGCTTCGCCAGACCGACGAACGACTGCCACGATGAGGGGGCGAAGTGGAGGGTGCCGCCGTCGCGGTCCTTGGTGTCGCGCACCAGCACGACGCCCGGCAGGTTGTCGGCCACCTCTATACAAGAACCGCCGTTGCCGCCGGACCTGCTCGACTTGCTCCACCGGGGGATCAGTGCATCCATGACTTCGCCGCCTCCTTGATCCGCTCGAGCGACTTCCGGCGGGGGAGCACCGCCTCGTCCGACGGCGATAACTGCGGCGGGCGGTCGCGTTCCAGGATCGCCTGCCGGTCGCGCCGGGACGCCACGTTCCGGTCGATCTCCTCGGCGGTGAACCGGCCGCCGCTGAGGGTGGCGCGGGCGTACCGCGGGGCCGGTCTGGGCTTGCCGTGCGTGCGTGTGGCCAGCCGTGGCCGTGTCCCGTGGCCCGCCTCATGCTCAAGGCCGAGTTCGAGGGGAGGTACATCAGCCAGCCAGGAAGGCAAGGACCTTCGGCCAGCTGTCGTGGCGAGCCGAGGCGTCGGCCTCGCGGGTGCCGCCCAGCCTCCTGACGACGTCGGTGCCCGGAGGGATCGTCGACGTGCCCGCGGCGAGGTACGGGAAGCTGCCCACACCGTGGCCGGCGTCCGGATAGACCAGGGCCTGGTGTGCGGCGGCGACCCGGGCGTCGTCGAGGCGGCGCATGATCCGGCGCGCGTGCGCGGCGGACCGCCAGACCTGGTCCTCGCCACCGGCGATGGCGAGGACCGGACCGGCCACGTCGGTGACCGGGATGGCGGTCCGCGGCACCGGGACGCCGCCCTTGGTCCAGGCGTGGCCCCCGTGGGGAAACCCGGACCAGACGGCGTCGCTGGGCGCGTACAGGATGGTGCCGCGGACGATCTCGGGGTAGGACCCGGCCAGCAGCAGCGCCGCTTCGGAGCCGCGGGAGTAGCCGTTGACCACCACCCCTCCGGGGTCGGCCCCGGGCTGCGCACGCAAGAAGCGCGCCGCCGTCACGAAGTACTCCAGCGGTATGTCGCGCAGAGTCTCGGGCAGGCCGGGCGCGCCGAAGTAGGCCAGCGCCAGCGCCGGGTAGCCGTGCGAGGCGAGCAGCGCCGCGTCGTACTTCCGCCCCACACCGCCCTCGGACCCACCGAGGAGCAGTACGCCGGGGCGGCTCACCGCGTTCTCGGGCGGCAGGAACAGGACGCCGGCCACTCCGTCAGCATCGAGTGCCAGGGTGCGGTGGGTCACGCCGGGCGCGGTCCACCGCCGGGTCACGGTGCGCGTCGCGATCTCCCGCCCGGCGACGGTCACGGTCAACCGGACCTCGAACGCCCCGGCCACCTCCGGGTACCCAGGACTGAACCACTCCTGGTCCGGATCGCCGGTCGGTGGCCGCATCGACCAGAACAGGCCCATGCCGTCGGCGCCACGGTAGGAGCCCGACACGGACGCCGACCGATCGAGGTCGACGACGCCGTCGCCGTCCGCCGCGAAGGTCGCCTCCCCACGCCAGGAGCGACCCCGGGCGTCGGCGGCCTGTGACGCGACGGTGACGGTCTCGCGGGCCCGCAAGCCCGACACCCGCACATGAACGGCCTGATCAGCCAGAGCGGTCTCGGCATCCACCTCGATCGTGGCCTGGGTCGAATGCCGCGGTGAGCACGCCGTGGCGCCACCACTGACGACCACGACGGCGATCAGACCGACCAGCCCACGCCGAATGCCCATGCCGCGCATGGTAGGTCTCCACGGCAAACGCCGCGGCCCGGCCCACCGCCGCGATCCCGGTCGGCTGAACCCGTCGGCGAGCGGCGTGCGGGCGGGTGGGCCGAACCGGCCCACCCGCCCGTGACGCGTCTGTCGTCAGCGACGTCGCCGGCTCGCCTCCGGGATGTCCGCCTCGATCCGTTCCCGCCGGATCTGCTCGTCGACCGGCTGTTCCTCGACGACCTCGTCCTTGGCCAGGTGGACCCGTTCGACCGGCACCGACTCCTTGGCGACCACCGGCCGCTCGGCGCGCAGGATCATCTCCTGCTCCGCCTCCCCGATGTCGGCGCGCGTCCGCCGTGCGTCGCCGGGGGCGATGGGCTCCCGCTCGACGTACACCTCGTCGTGCTCGACCGGCACGGTGGTGTGGACGTCCTCGGTCACGACGTACTTGCGCAGTCGTACCCGTCCGGCCGGTTCGCTCTCGGTGCCGACCCGCAGCCGCTCCTCCGACCTGATCAGGTCACCGCCGGCGGAGGGTGCCCGCCCTCGGGCGGTCGGCGGTGTCTGCGGTACCAGGTTGTAGTGCGCGAAGAGCTGTTGGAGCTGCGCCTCGCCCAACGGCTCGTCGGCACCGGCGTCCACGGCGGGAGCGTTCTTCACGGTGGACGTGTCGTACCCGACCGTCAGCCCGCCGTCGCCGATCCGCGCCTTGTCGAGCGGCGCCATGGCCTCCTTGCGGCCCATCCCGCTCGCCTTCACGCTGACCCAGGTCGGCTCGCCCGCGGCGTCGGCCCAGATCTGACCCACGTTGCCGATCTTCGAACCCGACCGGTCCTTGACGTCCTGCCCGTACAGCGAGTTGGCCTGCTGTGCGTTGAGCCTCATGGGTTTCCTCCCTCTCGTGTCACGGCCTGGATACCCGCCCGGCCGGAGCGGTCACGTCGATGGCGCGCCGGATAGGAGCAGTACTGCGTGGACCCGCACCACGTGGCAGGGTGGGGCCGTTGGGGCTGGGGAGGTGGATGGGACATGGATCGAGAACTGGCCGCCCTGGCCCGGGCGCACGGCGTGGCGACCTCGTACGAGGACTGGCTGCACCGCCGGGTGGAGGTGGCGCCGGAGACCGTCGTCGCCGTGCTGGGGCTGCTCGGCGTGGACGCCACCGGCCCGGCCGCGATCGCCGACGCGCTGGCCGAGGTCGAGGCGCGCGACCCCGAGGCGCTGCCCCCGACGGTGGTGCTCACCGCCGGCGCCACCCGCCCGCTGCCCGGCCCCGCCACGGTGCTGCTGGAGGAGGGCGGCACCCGCCGCGTCGACGGCGAGCTGCCCCGGGACCTGCCGTTGGGCTGGCACCGGTTGGAGTGCCAGGGTCGGGACGTGCCGCTGGTGGTGGTGCCGCGCCGGCTGCCCGAACCGCCCGCGGCCTGGGGATGGATGCTCCAGCTCTACGCGCTCTGTTCGGAACGGTCCTGGGGCATGGGTGACCTCGGTGACCTGACCGAGTTCACCGACTGGGCGGGGCGCACCGGCGCCGGACTGGTGCTGCTGAACCCGTTGCACGCGCCCGCGCCGACGCACCCGGTGACCTCCTCGCCGTACTCGCCGTCCAGCCGGCGCTTCACCAACCCGCTCTACCTGCGGGTGGCCGACACCTCCGCGTACCGGGCGGCGGACCCGGCGACGCGGGCGGTGGTGGACGCGTTGCGCCCGGACCGCGGCGACCTCGTCGACTACGACGCGGTCTGGGCCGCGAAGCGGCACGCCCTGAAGCTGCTACGGCCCTCCGGCGAGCCGTTCGACGCCGACGCCGACGAGGACCTGACGGCGTTCGCGACGTGGTGCGCCCTGGCCGAGCGGCACGGCGCCGACTGGCGCCGCTGGCCGATGGAGCTGCGCCGGCCGGACGCGCCGGAGGTGGCGGCCGAGCGGGAACGCCTCGCCGACCGGGTGGCCTTCCACGCCTGGTTGCAGCACCTCTGCGACGCGCAGCTGGCGACCGCCGCCGACGCGGCGCGGGCCGCCGGCATGCCGGTCGGCATCGTGCACGACCTGGCCGTCGGAGTCGACCCGGGCGGGGCCGACGGGTGGCAGCTCGCCGACGTGCTGGCCGAGGGCGTCCGCGTCGGCGCACCCCCGGACGACTTCAACCAGCTCGGCCAGGACTGGGGGCTGGCCGCCTGGCGTCCCGACCGGCTCGCCGCCACCGGGTACGCGGCCTACCGCGACATGCTGCGCCGGGTCCTGCGGCACGCGGGCGGGTTGCGGGTGGACCACGTCGCCGGGCTCTGGCGACTGTGGTGGGTGCCGCCGGGCGCCGGTGCGGCCGAGGGCACGTACGTCCACTACGACGCCGACGCCATGCTCGGCATCCTCGCCCTGGAGGCGCACCGGGCGGGAGCGGTGGTGGTCGGTGAGGACCTGGGCACGGTCGAGCCGGCCGTCACTCGTGGCCTGCGCGAGCGCACCATGCTCGGCTCCACCGTGCTCTGGTTCGCCCGCGACGACGACGGTGGTTTCCTCCCGCCGGCCCGCTGGCCGCGTACCGCGCTGGCGACGATCTCCACCCACGATCTGCCCACCGCGCGGGGCTTCCTCAGCGGGGAGCACGTGCGGGTCCGTGCCGAACTGAAGCTGCTCGCCCGCGACGTGGCCACCGAGCGGGAGCGCGCCGAGACCGAGCGGCGGGAACTCGTGGCGATGCTGCGGGCCGAGAAGCTGCTCCCGGAACCAGCAGAGGACGCCGCGTCGCCGTCGGACGAGGAGATCGTGGAGGCGCTGCACGCCGCGCTGGCGGCCAGCCCGACCCGGTTGCTCGCCGCGTCCCTCTACGACGTGCTGGGCGAGGTGCGCCAACCGAACATGCCGGGCACGGTGGACGAGTACCCGAACTGGCGGCTGCCCCTGCCGGCGTCGCTGGCCGAGATCCGTGCCGACCCGCGGGTCGCCCGGATCGCGGAACTGCTCACCGCCGGCCGTCCCCGCCCGGCAGGCGAGGACAGCGCCTGAGCTCAGGCGGGCCAGCCGACCTGCAGCTCGCGGTCGAGGAACGCCGCGTAGCGACCCAGGGCCCGCTCCACCCGGCCGCGCTGCCGTGCGTCCAGGTCGACCAGCGGGTGGATGGTCACCGTCACCCGTGTCGGGCCGACGGTCCGCTTCCACGTGCCGACCACCCGGCCGGCGCGTACCACCGTGGCCTGGAAGACGCCGTTGCCGCCCGGCACGATCGCGCCGGCGTGCGCCGGGTCGAGCATCAGCGCCCGGTCGCGGTAGCCCAGCAGGTACTCGTCGAAGCCCGGGAGCACCAGCAGGTCGTCGACCGGCCGGGGCGGCGCGTCGAGCAGGGCCGGGTCCACCGACGCCGGCTCCCCGTCGACGGCCACCTCCGCCAGGGAGTCACCGGCGGCGGCGAAGGCGCGCCGCGCGTCGGTGAGGGTCAGCCCGGTCCAACCGGCGAACTCCCGGGCGGTGACCGGGCCGTGCCCGCGCACGTACCGCAGGGCGAGCAGGGCCAGCGCCTCGTCCCGCTCCGGGCGGAGCGGTGCCGGCGCCCACTCGTCGAGCAGCGCGAAGGACTGGTCCGCGCCGGCGAGACAGGTGACGCCGCGAACGCTCGCGTACCACAGCAGGTGGTAGCCGCGCTGCCCGCCGGTGGGGATGCCGGCGGCCTCCAGCGTGGCCAGGCACTGCGCGCGGGTCAGCCGGCCGCCGCCGGCCAGCGCGGTGCCGAGCACCTCGGCCGCCCGGTCCGCGTCGGCCTCGGTGAGCCCGAGCGCGGCCCGCCGGGTCGCGGCGCCGGCCAGCAGGCGTACGCCGGTCAGCTCCAGCATCCACCGGGCGTCGGCGGGCGGGACCAGGTGGACGGTGCCCCGCATCGGCCAGGTGCGCAGGGCATCCCGGCGCTCCAGCGCGGCCCGTACGTCCGCCTCGGACAGCGCCGGCAGCCGGACCCCCAGCGACCACAGGCCGCTCGCCAGGTCCTGCGCCTGCATGGCGCCGAGCCACTCCACCACGTCGGACACGCCGTCCATGCGCCTGGTGGGGCGGGGCCGCAGCAGCAGGCCGGTCATCCGCAGCGCGAGTGCCGCGCGTGGGGTCAGGTCGACGGTCACCGTCCTCCTCCGGGTCGCGGTCAGCCTAGGACCCGGCACCGACACCGAGGCATAGGCCGCTTCCGAGGGGGGATGCGGCGCGCGGAGGTATGCGCGCCAGCGCACGGGAGGGAGCGACATGACTGCGTACAACGAGCCGGCCCGGGGTGCCGGCGCACCGACCCGCACCGAGCGGCGCGGGGGACCGGGCACGGCGGCGAAGACCAGCGCCGCCGCCACCTTCGCACTGGTCTTCGGCGTTGCCGCCCTGATCAGCGTGCTCACCGCGATCCTCGCCTGGATCGGCGTGGTGCTCGCCATCATCGGCGTGATCCTGGGCATCGTCGGCCTCAAGATGGCCCGCCGTCCGGGTGTGACCGGCCGGGGAGTGGCGATCGGCGGTCTGGTGCTGAGCGTGCTCGCCCTGCTGATCGGACTCGCGCTCGGCGCGGGCGTCACCACGTTCCTCAACAACGAGGGCGCGGTGGACCGGCTCCAGCAGCAGGTCGACGACCTGCGGGACCGCATCGAGCAGTGACGGGGTCGCGACCCCTGATCGCGCTACGCCGGCGACGGTGCCGGCGGAGCGCGATCCCCCGTTCAGGTCGACCGGCGCGGGGGCGGCCGTCGTACGGCCGGCGCCGGTGCGACCAGGATCCCCGCCCGTGGCACGGCGGGAGCCGATGCCGGCCGGAACTTGCGGAAATCTTGAGCCACGGTCACAGCTGTCGATGCATGACCAGCAGGTCCACGTACCCCTGCGTCGGGTGCCGAAAGCCTTCCGGCACCCGGCCGACGACGGTGAAGCCGAGCGAGCGCCACAGGGCCACCGCCCGGGTGTTGGTGGCCACCACGGCGTTGAACTGCATGGCCCGGTAGCCGTCGACGCGGGCCTGCTCGAGCACGTACGCGCCGAGCGCCCGTCCCACCCCGCGCCGGCCGGCGGCGGGATCCACCATGAAGCTCGCGTTGGCCACGTGGTCGCCCGGCCCGAGCTGGTTCGGGGTGAGCTTCGCCGATCCGAGCACCGTGCCGTCGGCGTCGACGGCGACCACGGTGCGGCCCGGCGGCGGCACCATCCACAGGGTCCGGGCGTGCTCGTCGCCCACGTCGCGCGGCCACGTGTACGTCTCGCCGGCCGCCACGATCTCGCGCAGGAACGGCCAGATCCGGGGCCAGTCGGCGGGGCTCGCCTCCCTGATCTCCATCTGCCGATCATGTCACCCGGTGCCTCCCACCAGGCCGGCGTTTGACGCGGCAAGTAACGGGAAGTCGTCGGGGCTGATCCGATAATCGAGGAGGGGACATTCGATGGCTGCCCAGACCAAGGTCGCGGTGATCTACTACAGCGCGACCGGCATCACGTACCAGATGGCGCAGGCGGTGTGCGAGGCCGCCGGTGAGGCCGGCGCCGACGTGCGGCTGCGCAAGGTGCGCGAGCTGGCGCCGGACGAGGCGATCCGCTCCAACTCGGGGTGGCAGGCGCACCACCTGGAGACCCAGGACGTGCCGGAGGCGCAGATCGACGACATCTCCTGGGCCGACGTGGTGATCTTCGGATCCCCGACCCGGTACGGCATGATCGCCGCCCAGCTCAAGCAGTTCATCGACACCACCGGACCGCTGTGGGCGCAGGGCGCCCTGGTCGACAAGGTCTACTCGGGGTTCACCTCGACCGCCACCTCCCACGGTGGCCAGGAGACCACGCTGGTCTCGCTGTACACGATCATCCACCACTGGGGCGGCATCGTGGTCACCCCCGGGTACACCGACCCGAGCCAGTTCGTCGCCGGCAACCCCTACGGCGCGTCGCACACCAGCAACAACGGCGAGATCGCGCCGGACAGCATCGCCCTGGGCGCGGCCGCGTTGCAGGCCCGGCGGGCGGTTCAGATCAGTACCGCGCTGAAGAAGGGCATGGCCGGCTGAGCGTGGAGGCGACCGGCGTTCCGTGCGGGGGCTCTCGGCCCGCCCGGAGCGCCGGTCGCCTCCACCGGTACCCGTGCCGGGAGCGTCTACGCCCGTTCCGCCACGGCGGACCGCGATCCCGCCGACGGGGCCGGGAGCAGACCGTCCAGCAACTCCGCCAGGACCGCGACACCGTCGGGGCTCAGCACCGACTCCGGATGGAACTGCACCCCGGCGAAGCCGTCGCCGCGCACCGCGTGCACCGCGCCGTCGGCGCCGTCGCGGGCCACCGCCACCGGCCCGTACGCGGTGGCCAGCTCGTCGGCGCCGGCCCAGGCGGTGAACGTGGAGTAGAAGCCCACCCGGCGGGGCGTGCCGAACAGCGTGACCTCCCGCTGGAGCCCCTGGTAGGGCGCGTCCCGGCGGTGCAGCGGCAGCCCGAGCAGCCCGGACAGCAGCTGGTGACCCAGGCACACCGCCAGGGTCGGCCGGCGCTCGGCCAACAGGCCGGTGAGCAGCCCGCGCATCGCCACCATCTTCGGGTCGTCCGGGCTGCCCGGGTCGCCGGGGCCGGGGCCGACCACCACGAGGTCGTACGCGTCCACCGGCCCGGTCACGTGCCACGGCCGCACCTCGACGGCGAGGCCGAGCGCGCCGAGCTGGTGCGCCAGCATGCCGGTGAACGTGTCCTCGCCGTCCACGATCAGTGCCCGCCGCCCGGCCAGCCCGGGGCGCCCCGGCGCGTCCGCGGCCCGCTGGTCCAGCCAGAACCGGGCCAGCGGCGCGTTGCGGGCGGCCAGCGCGGCGCGTACCTCCGGGTCGTCGGCGAGCCGGGGCGCGGGCCCGGGTCCCGGCGGGGCCGCCTGCGGCCCGAGACCGAGCGCCGCGAGCACGCCGGCGGCCTTGGCGTGCGTCTCGGCCACCTCGCCGGCCGCGGTCGAGTGGCGGACCAGCGTCGCACCGACCGGCACCCGCAGCTCGCCGTCGGGGGAGATCTCGGCGGTCCGGATGAGGATCGGCGCGTCCAGCGTCTGCCGGCCGGCGTCGTCGTGGCCGAGCAGGGCCAGCACGCCCGCGTAGTAGCGCCGGCCGGTGCGCTCGTGCCGCGCGATCACCCGGCACGCGTTCTCCATCGGGCTTCCCGTGACCGTGGGCGCGAACATCGTCTCCCGCAGCACCTCCCGGACGTCCCTCGTGCCGCGGCCCGCGAGCAGGTACTCGGTGTGCGCCAGGTGGGACATCTCCTTGAGGTACGGGCCGACCACCTGACCGCCGTGCTCGGCGACGGTGGCCATCATCTTCAGCTCCTCGTCGAGCACCATGTACAGCTCCTCGACCTCCTTCGGGTCGGCGAGGAACCGCAGCAGCGCCGCCCGGTCGGCGCCCGTGCCACCGTGCCGGAAGGTGCCGCTGATCGGGTTCATCATGACCAGTCCGTCGTCGACGCTGACGTGCCGTTCCGGGCTGGCTCCGACGAGGATCCGGGTGCCGGTGTGCACGAGGAACGTCCAGTACGCCCCCCGCTCCCGCACCAGCAGCCGGCGCAGCGCGGCCAACGCCGCCACCAGCGGGGGCCCCTGCACGGCGGCGCGCAGCGTGCGGTGGACGACGAAGTTGGCGCCCTCGCCGCGACCGATCTCCTCGGCCAGCACCCGGCCGACTGTCGCCGCGTACTCCTCGTCGGTCACGTCGAAGGCCGCGCCCGACGTGACCACCGGGACGTCGGGCAGCGCGTCGAGCACCTCGGCCAGGTCGACCCGCTCGTGCCGGTCGATCTCCAGGCACTCCAGCGGCACGCCGTCGTCCACGCAGGCGAAGCCGCGCTCGGCGACCTGCCGGTACGGCACCAGCGCCAGGGTGCGGGGGCCGGTGGCGTCGGTCGCCAGCGGGATGTCGGCGAGCCGGTCCACCGCGCGGACGGCGCCGGTGAACAGGTCGACGTGGTCGGCGCCCTCACGCTTCACGAGCGCGAACGGACCGACCGCACCGGGGCGCGGGGCGGCGGCGATCAGCTCGGACAGGTGGGTCATCGGGTCTCCTCGGGCCGGGAGCCGCCCGTTCGGGGCGACCGCTGGGCCGGAAGGAAGACCGGCGGCCGCCTCGTCGGGCGGCCGCGTTGGGGAAAGCTACGCGCGGGGGGTGGCCGCCGGGTCGGCGGGCCACCAGCAGGTCGGGTGCGCGAGCATGCGCCCACCCTACGCGCTGGGCGTCGCGCCCGGAAGCCGGTCGGCGTGGAGTCGTCCGGCGGCAGCCCGGCCGGCCGGATAACGTGACCGGCGATGAACATTCTTGCCCTCGACCTGGGGACCTCCTCGGTCCGCGGACTGGTGCTGGACGGCGACGCCCGGCCGCTGCCCGGCGCCCTCGCCCGGCACAAGATGATTCTGACCGTCCACGACGACGGCACCGGCACCCTCGACGCCGGGGCCTACCTGGCCGGCCTGGTCGCGTGTCTGGACGAGCTGGCGGCCGGCGGTCACCTGCACGACATCGGGTTGGTCACCACGTCGGCGCAGTGGCACTCGGTGGTCCCCCTCGATGCCGGCGGCGGACCGCTCGGGCCGGTCCTCACCTGGTTGGACACCCGCCCGGTTCCGGTTGCCGGTGCCACCGGCCCGGCCGACGCCGACGCGTTCCACCAGCGCACCGGTACGTGGTGGCACCGTTGCTACTGGTCGATGCGGCTGCCCTGGCTGCGGGCCCACACCGGCACCACGGTCGCCCGGTTCGCCGGCCTGGCCGAGTACCTGTTCGGTGCGCTGCTGGACGCCGCCCCGATGTCCGTCTCCCAGGCCTCCGGCACCGGCCTGCTCGACCTGCGCACGATGGACTGGGACGCCGAGGCCTGCGCGTTGGCCGGCTCCCGCCGGGACGAACTGCCCGAGCTGGCCCCGGACGGGTGGCGCGGGCGGCTGCGTGCCGACCACGCCCGCCGGTGGCCCGCCCTCGCCGGTGTGGGCTGGGTGGCCCCGGTGGGCGACGGCGCCGCCTCCAACGTCGGCTCCGGCTGCGTCGACGAGAGCCGGGTCGCGGTGACCGTCGGTACGTCGGCGGCGGTGCGGCTGGTCCAGCACCTGCCGATGGGCGGGAACCTGCCCCGGTTGCCGGACGACCTGTGGCGCTACCGGGTCGACCACGACCACGTGGTGACCGGCGCCGCGTACTCCTCCGGGGGCAACCTGTTCGCCTGGGCCAACCGGGAGCTGCGGCTGCCCCGGGGGGCCGAGTTGGAGGCGGCGCTGGCGCGGGTGCCGCCGGACGGCGGGCGACCGGCGAACGTGCGCTTCGGTGGCGACCGGCCCCCGGGCCTGGCCCCGGCCGGGTCGGGGGAGCTGCGCCGGCTGAGCTTCGGCACCACCGCGACCGAGATCCTGGCCGGGCTGATGCGTGGGCTCTGCGACCTGGTCGCGGAGGACCTGGCCGAGCTGGAGTCCACCGTGGACGGGCCGGTCGAGGTGGTGCTCGGCGGGGGAGCGCTGGCCGCGTCACCCTGGTGGCGCAACGCGTTCAGCGCGGCGCTCGCCCCCCGGGCCGTGTGGTACCAGCGCAACCCGGAGGTCGGCGCGACCGGTGGGGCGCTCGTCGCGCTGGGTCGCCTCGGCGACGCCGCGGGGCTCGCCGACATCGTCCGGACGGATGAGAAGGACTCGTATTCCTGAGTCGCACCTGCGCCCGGGTCGTTGACACAGCTCGCTGACCTGGTTGGATGAATCCCGCTCCCCGGGTCCCGGCGGACGCGGGAGGTGCGAGGAGGCACGGGTGGGGGTAGGTCCGGACGCGGCGCCCGGCATGGTGTCGAACCACCGCCGACGCCGGTTCGACGTCCGGGTCGTGCCCCACCGGCGGCGCTCCGCGTTGCGGATGCGGGACTGGCGGATGCGGACGAAGCTCGCCACCGTGCTGGTCATCCCGTCGGTGGCGTTCCTGGTGCTCGCCGGGATCCAGACCAGTGGACTCGTCGGACGGACGACGGCGCTCGGCGACTTCGCCCAGCAGGTCGGCATCGGCCGGGAGATCGCCGCCGCCGTGCACGAACTTCAGCAGGAGCGGGACCGCTCCGCCGGTGAGTTGGGGGAGCTGCGGGGCGGCGGGGCCGGCGTCGACCGGGACGCGTCCGCCGCTGCCCTCCGGCCGCTGCACGAGCAGACCGACCAGGCCATGCGGAGGCTGGACCAGGCCGCCGAGCCGCTGGCCGGCGCCGACGCCTCCTGGCGGGTCGCGTACTCCGAGGTGCGGGAGGCGTACGAGCAGGTGGTCTCCATCCGGGCGGCGGTGCTCCCGGCCGTCCTGGGCGGCGACACCATCCTCGGCAACTACAACCGCGCGGTGGACGCGCTGCTCAACCTGCTCGCCGAGCCCGCGCCTGGCGACGACCAGCCGGCGCTGAGCGACGCGGTGCTGCGCTACGTCCAGATCGCCCGGGTCAAGGAACTCTCGTCCCGGATCCGCGCCCAGCTCTACGAGGCGGCCCGGGCCGGGCGGTACGGCGTCGAGGACCAGGTGCTGCTGGCCGACCTGCGGGCCCAGCAGCTCACCGCGCTGGGGGCGTTCCGGGTCGCCGCCACCAACGACCAGGTCCGTCGGTACGACGAGACGTCGGTCGACCCGGCCTTCGTGGCGGCGACCCGGCTGGAGGAGCAGAGCCTGCCCAGCGACCGTGGCGCGAAGGTGCTGGCCGCGGAGCAGTGGTGGACCGCCAGCGAGCAGCGTCAGGAGCTGTTCCGCCAGGTGGAGGCCGGAATCCTGGGCGACGCCGTCCGCCAGGCCGACAACGTCAGCACGGCGCAGCTGCGGACCACCCTACTGGTGGTCGGGGTGATCGTGGCGGTGCTGCTCGTCGCGCTGCTCATCTCCCTGCTGGTCGGCCGGTCCATCGCGCGGTCGATGCGGATGCTGCGCGGGCAGGCCCTGCGGATCGCGCAGGTCGAGCTGCCGGACGCACTGGACCGGCTGCGCACCGTCACCGGCGGTGTTCCCAGCATCGACGTGCCGCCCGCCGTGGTGCGCTCGCTCGACGAGATCGGCGAGTTGGCCGAGGCGTTCGTCGCCGTGCACCGCAGCGCGGTCAGCGTCGCCGTCGAGCAGGCCACGATGCGACGCAACGTCAACGCGATGTTCGTCAACCTCGCGCGGCGCAGCCAGGTGCTGGTGGAGCGGCAGCTGGAACTGCTCGACGACCTGGAACGGGAGGAGGGCGACCCGGACCAGCTGGAGAACCTGTTCAAGCTCGACCACCTGGCCGCCCGCATGCGCCGCAACGACGAGAGCCTGCTGGTCCTCGCCGGCAGCGAGTCGACCCGGCGGTGGAACCGGCCGGTCGGCCTCGGCGCGACGCTTCTCGCCGCCAGCGCCGAGATCGAGCAGTACCAGCGGATCCGGCACGGGTCGGTGGCCGACCTGCACGTCGTCGGCCATGCCGTGGGCGAGCTGGTCCACCTCCTCGCCGAGTTGCTGGAGAACGCCACCGCCTTTTCCCGTCCGGACACGACGGTGAACGTCGAGGCCGACGTGGACGTCGATGCGGCGTACATCGCGATCGTCGACCAGGGCCTCGGGATGAGCCCCACGGCGCTGGCCGAGGCGAACGCCGTCCTCGCCACCCCACCGGCCGCCGACGTGGCCACCGTGGAGCGGATGGGTCTGTTCGTGGTGAGTCACCTGGCCGCCCGGCTCGGCGTCGAGGTGCGGCTGCACGCCGCCCCCGCCGACCGGCCCGGCCTCGTCGCCCGGATCCGGCTGCCCGGCAAGCTGCTCGCCGCCGCGCCGCCCGAGCGGGGGACGACTCCGACGGCGGCCACCGGCGGCGCCCGCCGCGTCCCGGACTGGGTCCTCCCGCCGGCGCCGGGTGACCTGCCGGTGGCCGGGCGCCGCCCGGACACTCCCGGTGTGCCCCGTCAGGGCCGGGGCGTCCCGGTGCGTGCCGAGGACGTGCTCACCCCGGCCGGCGCACCGCCCGCGCCCGACGGGGGCGGCTGGTGGACGCGCCAGGGGCCGGCACCGGTCGCCGGCGCCGAGCCTCCCGCCCCGCCCACCGCCCCGGTCACCGGCGGGACCAACGACCGTGGCCTGCCCGTACGGGTGCCGATGGCGCAGCTGAGCGCCGTCACGCAGTCGGCACGGCCCGATCAGCCGGAGCGCCGGCACGATCCGGACCCGGAGGCGGTCGGCGGCATGCTGTCCCGCCTCTACAGCGGCGTCCGGCGGGCCGAGGCCGAGGACACCACCGAGATACCTGTGCCGCCGGCCGGCGGAAGCACCGAAGGGGGAGCACCATGACGACCTTGAGCCAGGAGGCCCGGGACCTGAGCTGGCTGGTCAGCGCGTTCGCGCAGCGCGTGCCGGGGGTGGCGCACGCGGTCGTGGTCTCGTCCGACGGCCTGCTGGTCGCGCTCTCCGACCACCTGCCCCGCGACAACGCCGACAAGCTCGCGGCGGTGACCTCCGGCCTGATGAGCATCACGGCGGGCGCGGCCCAGATGTTCGACGGCGACGTCGTCAAGCAGACCGTGGTCGAGATGGGCCGTGGCTACTTCCTCGTGATGCAGGTGCGGGACGGGTCGATCCTGGCCACCCTGGCCGGCGCGGACGCCGACATCGGCGTCGTCGGGTACGAGATGGCGCGGCTGGCCAAGCAGGCGGGCGAGATGCTGACCCCGGCGCTGCGCGCGGAACTCCAGCAGGCCCTGCCCCGCTGAGCGACCGGGTGGGGCCGGGACGTCCCGGCCCCACCCGACGCCCGCCGACCGGCGTCGGGTGGGGAGAACGACCGGCTGGTCAGAAGCCGTTGTCGGCGATGACCCGCCGATACCAGTGTGCGCTGCTCTTCGGGATTCGGCGCTGGGTGGGGTAGTCCACGTACACCAGGCCCCAGCGCTGGTCGTACCCCTCGTTCCACTCGAAGTTGTCCAGCAGCGACCAGACGTGGAAGCTCTCCAGCGGCACGCCGGCGTTCACGGCCCGGTGCGCGGCGGTCAGGTGGTCGCGGAGGAAGGCGATCCGACCGGCGTCGTCGACGGTGCCGTCGGCGCCGAGGGTGTCCGGGGTGGGCAGCCCGTTCTCGGTCACGGTCAGCGGGACCGGCCCGTACTCCCGGGTGACGCGGGTGAGGATGTCGTACATCCCGTCGGGGTGGATCTGCTGCCAGTCGGCCTGGGAGGTCGGCCAGCGCCGCGCCGTCCCGCCGTCGGCGGTGACGTAGATCGGCGTGTAGTACTGCACGGCGAGCAGGTCGACCGGGCTGGCGATGATCTCCAGGTCGCCGTCGCGGACGCCCCGGACCATCCGGCTGTCCGGGCCGAGGTCGGCCAGCACGTCCTCGGGGTAGCGGCCGGTGAACACCGGGTCGAGGTAGAGACGGTTCTCGTAGCCGTCGTAGAGGCGGGTGGCCTCTGCCGCCTCGGGGGAGGAGTCGGCGGGGTAGCACGGGTGCAGGTTGAAGGCCGGGCCGATCCGGCCGCTGCCGCCGCCGGCGCGCAGCGCCTGGACCGCGAGACCGTGGGCCAACTGGAGGTGGTGGGCCACCAGGTACGCGGCGTCCGGGTCCTGCCGGCCGGGGGCGTGGTGGCCGGTGAGGTAGCCGTTCTGCACCACGGTCTTCGGCTCGTTGACGGTCAGCCACACCGGGACCTGGTCACCGAGGGCGCCGAAGACCAGGTCGGCGTAGTCGGCGAACCGGTGGGCCACGTCCCGCGACTCCCAGCCTCCGGCGTCCTGGAGGGCCTGCGGCAGGTCCCAGTGGAACAGCGTCACCATCGGCGCGATGTCGCGCTCGTGCAGGCCGTCCACCAGCCGCCGGTAGAAGTCTAGCCCGCGCTGGTTGGCCGGCCCGGTGCCGTCGGCCTGGATGCGGGGCCAGGAGACGGAGAACCGGTAGCTGCGCAGCCCCAGGTCGCGCATCAGGTCGAGGTCCTCGGCGTACCGGTGGTAGTGGTCGGCGGCCACGTCGCCGGTGTCGCCGTTGCGGGTGCGTCCCGGCGTACGGCTGAAGGTGTCCCACACCGACTCGCCGCGGCCGTCCTCCTTGGCCGCGCCCTCGATCTGGTACGCGGAGGTGGCCGCGCCCCAGCCGAATGCCGGCGGGAAGCGGAGGGCGCCGGCCGTGCCGGCGTCGGTCGCGGTGCCGATCCGCCCGTCGGTCGACCCGCCGGGGTGCGGACCGGCGCCGGGGAACGTCAGCGGTCCGCCGGTCGGCGTGGCGCTGGTCCTCGGAGCGACGGCGGTGGCACGGGGGCCGGCGCCGGTCGCGGGGGCCACGGCGGTGGCGGAGAGCGCGGCGCGCCGGATCAGGCGCCGCCGGGTGACTATCGACATGGGTTTCTCCTTGAAGGGTGCGGGCCACCGCCGTGAGCCGGGAGCGCTCCCAGCATAGGGCAGGCGCGCTTCCCGCCAATCATCCGTCGGCCACGCCGGCGGGGATCCGGTCGGGCCCGCGGCGGTCGCGGAAGGGGGCGGGACGTGCGCGTACGCCCGCGGTGCGGCGTGCGGGGCGCGGGAGATGCGGGGGGTTTCGCACCGGGGATGCCGGGTGGCGGCGCGGAGTCGGGCCGGGCGCGCGGGCCGGCCGGGGTCGCGAGGGCGGCCGGTCGGCGCGGTCACGGCTTCGCCGGTGGTGCGACGCGAAGGCGGGGCGGAGGAGGCCGCGGGCGACACCGCGCGGCGGGGTCACGCCGCCGAGCTGACCGGTGCGGCGTGAAGCGCCGTCGGGTCGGCCACTTCTTCCGCCGGGGACGGGGGTTTAGGGTGGGGACGGGGGAGGGCAACCCCCGTCCCCACCGTTGCAGCACACGTACGTGCGGAATGGGTATCCCTGTCGTACGTGTCGCGCGGGAGCCGGGCCACGCGAGTGGCTTGAGGATCCACCTCCCTCCACAGTGGTGGGATGATGGCTGGCGGCGGCGTCCGGGCTGGCCCGCCGTCAGCCCTCGGGCCTTCTCCCCGAGGTCGCCGCATGTCGGCCGCGCCACGGGTGATCTTCTTTGTGGAACCTTGTCGATGGAAGCGCTCCCATCGACGATGCTGCGACTGTAACGCCCGTCACGGCTTTGTGAAAGCCCCTAAACGAGATCGAAACATCGACCTGCTCCGACATCGACGGATTCTTGTGGGAGCGCTTCCACCCGTGGCACACTGACGACCGATCGCGATGCGGAGCCAGATCGCGTGAGCGTGGGTCGCCGAGGGCAGCCGGCATCGCCGGCATGGCACCCGACGAGGGGCGCGGCACGGCCGCGACCCTCACGACGACCCCGGCCACGGCCGGGGACGACCACCATCCCGGGTGCCGTGAACCCCCGATGCACCGTCCGGCGCCCTGCCGGGGCGTCCGCCCCGGCCCGGTCCGAGGAGACACCGCGCACATGAGAAACCTGGCTAGACGTCGCCGCCTGGCGATGGTCGCCGCCACCGCGCTGGCCATTGGTGGGGTCACCCTGCCGGCCGGCGTCGCGCAGGCCGCCCCGGCCTGCGACGTGGTCTACGCGACCAGCGACTGGAACAACGGCTTCACCGCGAACGTCACCATCAAGAACCTCGGCGACCCGGTCAACGGCTGGACGCTCCGCTTCGCCTTCCCGGCCGACCAGAGGGTCACCCAGGGCTGGTCGGCGAAGTGGAGCCAGACCGGCAACCAGGTCACCGCCACCAACGAGTCGTGGAACGGCAGCCTGGCCACCGGCGCCTCGACCAGCATCGGCTTCAACGGCTCGCACAGCGGGACCAACCCGAAGCCGACCTCCTTCTCGGTCAACGGCGTCACCTGCGGCGCCGCGCCGCAGCAGCCGCCGACGGTCGGGCTGAGCGTGCCCGCCGGCCCGTTCGAGGCCCCCGCCGACGTGCCGCTGACCGCGACCGCGAGCGACCCGGACGGCACCATCAGCAAGGTCGAGTTCTACCGCAACGGCCTGCTGGTCAACACCGACACCACCGCGCCGTACGGCTACACCCTGGAGGACCTGCCAGCCGGCAGCTACACCGTCCAGGCCAGGGCGTACGACAACGCGAACCTCTCCGCGATCGCCGAGAAGTCGTTCACCGTGTCGCCGGCCAGCGGCCCGGTGCTGGTCGCCACCCCGTCGGCGGTGAGCGTCAACGAGGGGGGCAGCTCCACGGTCAACCTCAAGCTCAGCGGCCTGCCACCGGCGAACGTGCCGGTGACCCTCGCCCGCACCGGCGACACGGACGTGACCGTCTCGCCGCCCTCGGTGACGCTGACCCCGACCAGCTGGAACACCGGGGTGAACGTGACCGTCGCGGCGGCGGAGGACTCCGACACCACCGGTGGCACCGCCACGATCACCGCCTCGGCGACCGGGTACGCCCCCCTCGCCATCACCGCCACGGAGATCGACAACGACACCCCCGGCGGGAACAACGCCTGGACCACCCGGTTCCTGGAGCAGTACGGAAAGATCAAGAACTCCGGCTACTTCAGCCCGGAGGGTGTGCCGTACCACTCGGTCGAGACGCTGATCGTCGAGGCGCCCGACCACGGTCACGAGACCACCAGCGAGGCGTTCAGCTTCTGGCTGTGGCTGGAGGCCAACTACGGGCGGGTCACCCAGAACTGGGCTCCGTTCAACAACGCCTGGACCGTCATGGAAAAATATATAATTCCGAATCATTCAGACCAGCCGACCGCCGGTGCGCCGGGGACGCCGCAGTACGCGGCCGAGCACGACCTGCCCAGCCAGTACCCGTCGGCGCTGGAGCCGTCGGTGCCGGTCGGCCAGGACCCGCTGCGCGCCGAACTCCAGGCCGCCTACGGCACCGGTGACATCTACGGCATGCACTGGCTGCTCGACGTGGACAACACCTACGGCTTCGGCCGCTGCGGCGACGGCACCACCCGGCCCGCGTACATCAACACCTTCCAGCGGGGCACCCAGGAGTCGGTCTGGGAGACCGTCCCCCAGCCGTCCTGCGACACCTACGCGCACGGCGGCCGGTACGGCTACCTCGACCTGTTCGTCAAGGAGTCCAACGCCCCGGCGAAGCAGTGGAAGTACACCAACGCCCCGGACGCCGACGCCCGTGCCGTGCAGGCCGCGTACTGGGCCCTGACCTGGGCCAAGCAGCAGGGCAAGGCGGCCGACGTCGCGGCCACCGTGGCCAAGGCCGCCAAGATGGGCGACTACCTGCGCTACGCGATGTTCGACAAGTACTTCAAGAAGATCGGCAACTGCGTCGGGGCCAGCAGCTGCCCGGCCGG
Source organism: Micromonospora sp. NPDC049497 (assembly GCF_044465805.1). Classification (NCBI taxonomy): domain Bacteria; kingdom Bacillati; phylum Actinomycetota; class Actinomycetes; order Micromonosporales; family Micromonosporaceae; genus Micromonospora; species Micromonospora sp. NPDC049497. The sequence goes on from NZ_JBITMC010000011.1 coordinate 168,110, forward strand.
ATCCGGAAAGGACTCCGCGCACTACCTCATGTCCTGGTACTACGCCTGGGGTGGCGCGTACGAGACCCAGCAGAACTGGTCGTGGCGGATCGGCTCCAGCCACAACCACTTCGGCTACCAGAACCCGTTCGCGGCCTGGGCGCTCACCAACACCCCCGAGCTGAAGCCGAAGTCCCCGACCGCGGTCACCGACTGGACCAAGAGCTTCGAGCGTCAGCTGGAGTTCTACACCTGGCTCCAGTCCGCCGAGGGCGGCATCGCCGGCGGCGCGACCAACAGCTGGGGCGGTAACTACGGCCAGCCGCCGGCCGGCACGTCGACCTTCTACGGCATGTTCTACGACGTCGACCCGGTCTACAACGACCCGCCCTCGAACCAGTGGTTCGGCATGCAGGCCTGGTCGATGCAGCGCATCGCCGAGCTGTACCTGGAGACCGGCAACGCCAAGGCCAAGGCCCTGCTGGACAAGTGGGTGCCGTGGGCGATCGCCAACACCACCCTCGGTGCCGACTGGTCGATCCCGTCGGACATGAAGTGGACCGGCCAGCCGAACACCTGGAACCCGACCAGCCCGCAGCCGAACACCAACCTGCACGTCGAGGTCACCGTGAAGGGCCAGGACGTCGGCGTCGCCGCCGCCTACGCCCGGACCCTGATCGCGTACGCGGCCAAGTCGGGCAACGTGGCGGCCAAGAACACCGCCAAGGGGCTGCTGGACGCGCTGCACGCCGCCAGCGACGCCAAGGGCGTCTCGCGGCCGGAGAAGCGCGGTGACTACCGCCGCTTCGACGACGTCTACGACGCCGCCACCGGCCAGGGTCTCTACGTCCCGTCCGGCTGGACCGGCACCATGCCCAACGGCGACGCGATCGCCGCGGGCAAGAGCTTCCTCGACATCCGCTCCTTCTACAAGAACGACCCCGACTGGCCGAAGGTCGAGGCGTACCTGAAGGGCGGCGCGGAGCCGGTCTTCAACTACCACCGCTTCTGGGCACAGGCCGACGTCGCCATGGCGTACGCCGACTACGGTCACCTGTTCCCGAACGGCTGAACCACCCCCGTCGGGTGGGCGGCACGGCCGCCGCCCACCCGACACCGACCGGGTCTGGGGGAGCAGATGCCCGGTCGGTGGACGGCCTGACACCCACGGTCAGGCCGGGGTGGGCCGGCCGGTCCGGCCGACGCAGCGAACCGGTCGGCCCACCCCACCAACCGAATGTGCGGCCTCTGCGAAAAAGCCCGAAAATGTGGCCGCCACGGGATCACGCGACGGTTCGGGACGGAGTAACGTACGTCACCGGAGAGGCCGCTCCCCCCGTGGCGGCCTCTCCCTTATTTTTCGGTCGGTCCGATCCCGGAGCCGGCTCTCGCCGGGCCGGGGCCGGCGTCACCGTCGAGGGTCACCGGGTGACGCAGCCCCGGATGACCGGCCGGCAGTGACCGGCGCACCACCACCCAGCTCACCGCCAGCGCGGCGGCCACCAGCGGCCAGGTCAAGGCCACCCGACCGACGGTCAGCGCGACCACGTGGCCGCCCAGCCAGAGCGGCAGGAACACCGCCACCCGCAGCAGGTACGTCGCCGCCCAGACCCAGCTGCCCCGGGAGTACGCCCGCAGCAGCGCCGGATCGCGCCGCCACCGGGTCCGCTGCCGCAGCGCGACACCGACCAGCACCCCGAGCAGGGGCCAGCGGACCGCGATACTCACGATCCAGGCCAGCGCACTGGCCGCGTTCGCCACGAGCTGGACGAGGAAGAAGTCCTCGGCGCGACCGGTCCGCAGCGCGACCAGCGCGGCCACGCAGACGGCGAGCAGGCCCACCAGCACCGACCGGGGCCGGTCGCCACGGCGCAGCCGCCACCCCGCCACCGCCGCGCCGGTCACCACCGCCGCGGCGACCCCACCGGCGAGTGAGTTCCCGCCGAGCAGCCAGCCGACGGCGAACGCCACCGGCGGCAGCGTCGCGTCGACCGCGCCCCGCCGCCCGCCCAGCAGATCGGCGAGCGACTCCGCCGGCTGCGGCGGTGGCGCTTCGTGGTCCGGTGTGCCGGTCACCGTCACCTCCTCAGGTCAGACCCAACCTATCGGCCACCTCCCACCGGCCGTCGGACCGGAGGCGGCCGATAGGTTGTGCGGGTGCGAGTGACGGCAAGGGGTTCAACCGCGGTCTGGCTGGTCGTGCTGGTGCTCGCCCAGACCGCAGCCTTTCTGGTGGTGTGGCGCTTCGCCGTCGGATCCGAGCTGGGCCAGTGGATCGACACGGTGGCGCTCACCGGCAACCAGATCGGCCAGGACCGCATCGACGGTCCGGTCAACACCGTCCTCAACGCGATGTCGGTGGTCGCCCTGGTCGCGGTCACCGCCGTCATCGGCTTCATCGCACTCATCCGGGGCCGCATCGCGCTGGCCGTCACCGCCACCCTGCTGATCGTCGGCGCCAACGCCACCACCCAACTGCTCAAGCACGGGCTGGTCCGGCCGAACTTCGGCATCGACCCGGAACGGGCAGCCGTCGGAAACAGCCTGCCGAGCGGCCACACCACGGTCGCCGCCGCCGTCGCGGTGGCACTGGTGCTCGTCCTGCCCCGCACCATCCGCGCCGCCGGCGCGTTCGTGACCACCGCGTACGCGGCCATCGCCGGCGTGGCCACCCTCTCGGCGGGCTGGCACCGGCCCAGCGACGCGGTGGCGGCGTACCTGGTGGTCGGTGTGTGGGCCGCGCTCGCCGGTCTGCTGCTGCTGGTCACCCAGCGGGAACAGGCGCAGGTGGAGTCGGCCGACGCGCACCGCGTCGCCGCCCTCATCCTCGGCGTGGGGGGTCTGCTGGCCGTCGCCGGCTCCGCGCTGGCGCTGACCTGGCTGGTCGACGTGCCCCGGGTGGCGCCGGACGAGTTGGGCCGGCGTCCACTCCTCGTCGGGTACGCCGGCAGCGCCGCCGGCATCGCCGGCACCATGGCCGTGGTGATGGCCCTGGTGCTGACCAGCATCCACCGCCTCGTCCCGCGCTACAAGGGCTGACGGGCCGGACCGGCATGCAGACGGTACGCGCGGCGTTCCGGGACGAGTGCGCGCGGCTGGGCGAGGTTCTCGCCGGGCTCGACACCGCCGATCTCGACCGCCCCACCGACTGCCCGCCGTGGACGGTGCGGGAACTGCTGGCACACGTCCGGACCGGAGCCGGTCGGCTGGTCGACATGCTCGCCGCACCCGCCCCGCCCCGCGCCGAGGTCGACGCCGCCGGCTACTTCGGCGCCGCGAAGTTCACCCCCGGGGTGGACGCCGACCGGATCGACGGGGGCCGCCGGGCGGCCCACTCCGGCGACGGGGCGGCGCTGGCAACGGACTTCGACCGGGCCTGGCGGGCCACCCTCGACGCGGTGGACCGGGCACCGGCCGACCGGGTGGTGCGCACCCGGCACGGCGACGCGATGGCGCTCACCGAGTTTCTCCGTACCCGGGTGGTGGAGGTCGGGGTGCACGGCCTGGACGTGGCCGCGGCGCTGGACCGCGACCCGTGGCTGACCCCGACCGCGGCGGCGGTGATCGCCGACCTGCTCACCGGCGGGCGGGCGGTCCCGCCGGAGCTGGGCTGGGACCGGCTGACCCTGATCCGCAAGACCACCGGCCGTGCCCCGCTGACCGCGCACGAGCGGGCCGCCGTCGACGCGGCCCGCTTCGGCTGGCTCCGCTTCGCCGCCTGAGCGCCGGTCAGGGGACGGGCGTCGGCTCGCTCGCCGTCCGGGGTGCCGGGACGTGCGGGACGGTCTTGCGCAGGTGGTCCAGCACGATCGGGTCGAGCTTGCCCGGGACCAGACGCTCCTCCAGGTTCTCCATCCCGGCCCAGGACACCAACGCCTGCTCCGGTGCCGCCGGGTCGACCGGCTGGCCCAGCGCCGCCAGCAGCGTCGCGACCTCCGCGGCGACCGCGCCGGTCAGGTCGAGCAGCGTCGCCGGGTCGGGGCGGCTGAACAGCAGGGTGTGGATGGCGAGCAGCCGGCCCAGCTCGGCGACCGGGTCGGGGTGGTCGTCGACCCGGAGGTCCACCAGGACGTCGCTGGTGCCCGCGTACCCACCGCCGCGCTCGACCACCAGCAGCCCGGCGCTCTGCCGACCACGGCGATCGCCGCCGGCCTGGTCGCCGGCGCGCAGCGCGGCGACGAGCCGCTCCGGGAACGACAGCGACGCCCCGCCCAACCAGCCGTCGCGGACCGCGTCGATCACGTGCGGGCCGGCCAGGATGTTGCCCTGCGCCGCCCAGCCGTCGCCGGCCTGCCCGCCCGCCCAGGGGTGGCACTGCGGGCCGGTCCAGGTCGCGCCCGGCCCGGTCCCGGCGACCACGCCGAGCTGGCGGTGGTCCCGCTCGCCGTCGGCGGCGACCAGCCCGGCCACCACGTCGGCCGCCGCCACGCCGGTGCGCAGCAGCGTCAGCCCCTGCGGGCGGTACGCGAGGTTGACGTGGGCCTGGGTGGCGATGGCGCCGACCTCGGCCTCGGCGGCCGGCACCAGCGCCCCGGCGGCCAGGAACCTGCTCGCGACCACGACGCCGTGCAGCCGGCCGTCGTCGGAGCGGGCGACGAGGGAGAAGGTCACGGATGGAGATTAGCGCGGCCCGGGCCGCACGCCGACCAGCCGGAACCGGGGGTGCCACCACCGTTTGGCGGCCCGCCCCGATCTTGCGGGGTGGTGCGGCGGGCGGGCACCATCGACCGATGACGACGCGATGGGGTATGACGGTGCCGCTCGGCGGCATCCCGCTCGCCGACCACGCCGCGGTCTACGCGGCCCTGGACCGGGCCGGTTTCACCGAGGTCTGGTCGTCCGAGGTGAACGGAGCGGACGCCTTCACCCCCCTGGCGCTCGCCGCCGCGTGGACGCCCCGGCTGCGGCTGGGCACTGCGATCGCGCCGGTCTTCACCCGCGGGCCGGGCCTGCTGGCGATGAGCGCCGCGGCGCTCGCCGACGCCGCGCCGGGCCGGTTCGCGCTGGGCATCGGCGCGTCCTCGCCGGTGCTGGTACGCGACTGGAACGCGGGGGAGTTCACCGAGCCGTTCCGGCGCACCCGCGACATGCTGCGCTTTCTGAAGGCGGCCCTGTCCGGGGCGACGGTCGACGAGGCGTACGACACGTTCACCGTCCGCCGGTTCACGCTGGAACGGCCGCCGGCCGTACCACCGCCGGTGCTGCTCGCCGCGCTGCGGCCCGGCATGCTGCGGCTGGCCGCCGCCGAGGCCGACGGTGTGATCCTCAACTGGCTCGCCGCCGGTGACGTCCCGCAGGCGCTCGGGGTCCTCGGGGAGCGCAAGCCCGGGTTCGACGTGGTCGCGCGGATCTTCGTCTGCCCCACCGAGGACGCCGCGTACGCCCGCACGCTGGGCCGTCGGCTGATCACCAGCTACCTGACCGTGCCCGCGTACGCGGAGTTCCACCGCTGGCTGGGCCGGACGGAGGTGTTCGACCCGATGTGGAAGGCGTGGGCGGCCGGTGACCGGCGCGGTGCCGGCGCGGCGGTGCCCGACGAGGTGGTCGACGCGCTGGTGCTGCACGGCTCCCCGGAGCACTGCCGGGCCGAGACCCTCCGGTACGCCGAAGCCGGCGTGGACGTGCCGGTGCTCGCGCTGCTGCCGACACCGGAGCTGGCCACGGGCGGCGCGGCGGCCCTCCTGGACGTGATCGGCCGGCTGGGCGGGGGTGAGCGGTCGTGAACCTCACCGACCGGATCGTGGTGGTCACCGGCGGAGCCGGCGGCATCGGGGCGGCACTGGTCCGCCGGTTCGTCGCCGAGGGTGCCGCCGCCGTCGTGGTGGCCGACCTGGCCGCCGACGCCGCCCGCGCGGTGGCCGAGGCGGTCGGGCCGGTGGCGCACGGCGTGGGCCTCGACGTGACCGACGAGGAGCAGGTCCGCGCGCTGGTCGCCGACACCGAGCGACGGTACGGGCGGATCGACCTGTTCTGCGCCAACGCGGGCGTGGCCACCGGCGGCGGGATCGAGGTCGACGACGCCGGATGGGACCGGGCCTGGCGGGTGAACGTGCTGGCCCACGTGTACGCCGCCCGCGCGGTCCTGCCGGCGATGCTGGCCCGGGGCGGCGGCCACCTGCTGATGACCTGCTCGGCGGCGGGTGTGCTGACCGCGGTCGGGGACGCCCCGTACACCGCCACGAAGCACGCCGCGGTCGGCTTCGCGGAGTGGCTCGCGATCACCTACCGCGACCGGGGCGTCAAGGTGAGCGCGCTCTGCCCGCAGGGGGTGGACACGCCGATGCTCGCCGACGGGCTGGTCGCCGGTCACCTGGGCGCGAAGGTGATCGCCGCCTCCGGGGCGGTGCTCACCCCGGAGCAGGTCGCCGACGCGGTGATCGCCGGCCTCGCCGAGGAGCGCTTCCTCATCCTCCCGCACCCGGAGGTCGCCGACTACGCGCGCCGTCGCGCCGAGGACCCGGACGGCTGGCAGGCCGGCCTCCGCAAACTCGTCCGCCGCCTGACCACCTGACCCCCGGCGCCCGCCGGCAAGATCCTGCTCGATCCTGGATGTAGTGGCCTCGTTCGTGGCATGCGGCCACTACTTCATGGTTCCTGCGTGATCTGGGGAGGCGGCGCGGTCGCGGCGGCCCGCCGCGGTGAGGGAGCCGGGGTCCGGGCGGCGTCTCAGCGGGCCGGGGTGGACGGACCAGAGGAGGCGGCGCCACCAGGGGCGGGCCGCGCGGAGCGCGACGGTGTAGTGCCGCGCGACGGCCGCTGCACGGTCCGCCTGCTCGTCCCCGGCCGTGCCGGGAGCAAAGGCGACCCGATTGAGCAGGTCGGCCAGTTCCTCCACGCCGAGTCCGCCGCCGCGGCCGACGCCGGGGCCGCCGTGACCGATCAGTGCGTCGGGGCCGCCGCCGGGACCGCCGCTGGCGTCTGCCGGGCCGTCGCTGCGAAGGGCCTGGGCGTCGGTCAGGACCCGGCGTGCCCGGACGGCGACCTCGGTGGCGGACAGGTCGCCGCCCACCGGGTGCCCGGCCAGCCGCAGCGCGTCGGTGACCTCCCGCCAGGCGCCGGCGATGCGCTGACCGGGGTCACCCCGCTCCAGGTGCGCGCGGGTGGCCGACCGGCGCAGGGTCGCCAGCGTGAGCAGCAACGCCGCGATCAGCAGCAGCGTGCCGCCCACGCCGGCGGCCACCAGTACCGGCGTGCCCGGCCCGCCCGAGTCGGCCGGGTCGTCCGGCGCGACCACCGGTTCCGGCGGGGCGGTCGGTTCCACCGTCGGCTCCGGCACCTCCGACGGGGGTGGCTCCTCCGGTCGCGGGCGGAAGTCCTCCTCGACCGGGCGTGGCTCGTCCTCGGGCCGGGGCAGCGGGTCGAACGGCACCCAGCCCAGCCCGTCGAAGAGCACCTCCGGCCAGGCGTAGGCGTCACCCGCCCGCACCGGACCGTCCCCGGTGGACTGGAAGCCCACCACCACCCGGGTCGGCAGGCCGGCCAGCCGGCCCAGCACCGCGAAGGACGCGGCGAACTGCTCCGACGTGCCGCGCTGCCCGCCCGCCTCGCGCGGCCCGAAGAGGAAGAAGGCCAGGTTCGGGTACGCGTGTCCGCTCGGCGCGTCCGCCACCAGCCGGTAGTGCTCGGCGAGGAACTGCTCGACGGCGGCGGCCCGCGCGTACGGTGCGCCGTTGGACTCGGACAGCTCGGTGGCGAGGCGCCGCACCGGGTCGGGTACCCCGTCGGGCACCCGCAGCACCCGGGCCACCTCCTCGCCGGCCGGCACGCTGGCGGTGGACAGCAGGTTGGCGTCCGGTCGCTCCCGCACCGACGTCACCGCGTACCGCAGGCCCGGGGCCAGTCCCTCCGGCCGGATGAGCGTCCCGGTCGCCGGGTCGTACGCCACCCGCGCCCCGGTGACCTCGCTCGGGGTGGCGAGGGCCGGCAGCAGCCGACCGCGCAGCTCCGCGATGGTGATCTCCTGGCGTACCGTCTCCGTGGTGGCCGACTCCGGCGGCGCCGGTGCCGGCAGGATCCGCCCGGCGTTGCGGTAGGTGGCACCCACCCGCCAGGTCACCCCGTCGTAGTCGCTGAGTACCGCCAGCCGGATCCGGGTGCCCGGCCCGGTCGGCTGCGCGCCGTCGGCGATCGGTGGCGCGACCGGCTCCCGCGTGGTCACCTCCAGCAGGTGCTGCTCGGGGTTCAGCGCCCAGCCGGAGATACGGACCAGCGGGTTCTCGTCCAGCGCGTCGACGCGCGGCGGCTCGACGTACCGGCGGGGGTCCACCGGCCGCCCGCCGACCTGCCCGGCGAGCACGGGCCCGACCAGCGCGGTCAGCGCGACCACCACGGCGACGCCGGCGGCGGAGGCCACCGCGAGGCGCAGCCGCACCGCGGTCCGGACCGCCGGGGTCAGTCCCGCCACCGGGTCGGCGGTGGCGGCCGGACCGGCCGGGACCGTCACCAGGCCGAGCACCGCCACGGCGACGAACGCGAGAGTGGGCCGGACCGCCGGGTCGGCGTTCGGGCCCACCACGTAGAGGGCGCTCGCGTACAGCAGCACCGGCGGCAGGTAACCCAGCAGCACCCGGCGGGCCCGCAGCGCCACCTCCGCGCCGGCGAGGCCGGCCAGCCACGCGGCCACCACCGGTACCAGCACCGTGTCCGGCGCCGGCTCGACCGGGATCAGCGCCGTCAGCAGCCGGGGGATGCCGTTGGCGGCGGCGTCGGCGGCGATCCCCGCCAGCGAGCCCGGCAGGCCGGACCCGTCCGCCGCCCGGCGCACCGACCAGGCCGTCCAGGCGACCAGGGCCAGCACCGACAGTGGCGCCACCACCCAGGACGGCAGCCGCCGCGCCGCCACGCTCACCAGCACCGACCCGACCGCCGACCCGAGCACCAGCACGGTCAGCAGCGAGCCCGCGTACACCCGGTCGAGCACCACGCCGGCCAGGCCGACCAGCGCGACCAGCGCGACCGGCAACGGCGCCGCCGCCAGGACCCGGCCGGCCCGCGCCGCCGGACGCGGCCGGGCGTCGTCCGGCTCGGCGCTGTCCGCCGGTCGCTGCAGGGTCACCACCGGCGCACCCGGTCCCACTCGGCGGCGAAGCCCGCACCGCCGTCGGCGCTCACCACCACCAGGCCCGCCGCGTCCGGCGGCGCCGGCTCCGACGCCCCGAGGACCCCCACGACCACCGAGGGGTACGCGCCACGCAGCGCGCCCACCGCGCCCAGGTCCGCCCGGCCACCGGGGCCGGTGAGCAGGACCAGGGTGTCACCGGGCCGGTCCCGGCGCAGCCGGTTGACGGCCGGTTGGAGATCGTCGACGGCACCGAGGCGCACCGCCGCCAGCCGGTCCAGCGGACCGTGCGGCTCGGCGGTCCCGGCGTCGTCGTCCGGCACCACCAGCAGCAGCACCACCGGCAGGTCCGACCGGTGCGCGGCCGTGACCACCGACGCCGCGGCCTCGCACGCCGACTCGAACGACTCGGCCACCCCGTCGACCCGGTCCGGGTGGGCGGCGGCCCGGTTGTCCAGCAGCACCACGATCCGGGGCAGGCTGGTGTCCACGTTCTCCCGCACCATCAGCTCACCCACCCGGGCGCTGGTCCGCCAGTGCACCCGGCGCAGCTCGTCACCGACCACGTACTCCCGCAGCGAGTCGAACGTGATCGACCCGTGCGGCACCGCGTCCACCCGGCCGTCCAGGCTGCGCCCGGCGCCGGTGGGCACCGCACTCATCGGATGGGTCCGCGGATGCACCCACACCGGCACCGTCGCACCGTACGGTCGGGCCAGCGCCACCAGGCCCAGCGGGTCGCGCCGGACCACCCGCAGCGGACCGACCGGGACCACGCCCCGGCGGATGGTCGGCACGTCGTAGCGGACCGTCGTGTCCCGACCCGGCCGCAACCGCAGCAGCGGCACCGGGACCGCCCGGTCCCCGCACCGGTCCTCGGCGACCAGGCTCGCCACCGGCCACCGCCCGCCGTTGCGGACGGTCAGCGTGATCGACGCCGGCTCCCCGCGCGCCACCCGGTCCGGGTCCGCGACGCGGGTCACCTCCAACCGGGGGCGCCGCGCCGCGACCACCACGGCGTAACCGACCGCCGCCGCGGCGGCCGCGCCCAGCAGCACCATTTCGGGGTACGCGAACCGGAAACCGGCGCCGAGCAGCACCACGGCGGCCACGAGCAGCCCGACGCCACGGGCGGTGATCCCCACCCCCCTCCTCAGCCCCGCACCGGAGCCGGGTGGCCGGAGGGGAGAGGCACCGGCACGGACGCGATGGCCTGGCGTAGCACCTCGGCGGCGGTCACCCCGCGCACCTGCGCGTCCGGGGTGAGCAGCAGACGGTGCGCGAACACCGGCTCGGTGAGGGTCTTCAGGTCCTCCGGCATGATCCAACCCCGCCCGTCGATCAGCGCGTACGCGCACGCCGCCCGGGTCAGGGCGATCACCCCGCGCGGGCTCACCCCGACCCGCACCTGCGGATGCGCGCGGGTCGCCGCGGCGAGGCGCACCGCGTACGCGTAGAGCGGCTCGGCGATGTGCACCCGCAGCGCCATCCGCACCATCTCCCCGACGGTCGCGGTGTCGGTGACCGGGGTGAGCGCCTCGGGGGAGCGGACCGTCGCCCCGCGCAGCACCTCCACCTCGACCGCCTCGTCCGGGTAGCCCACCGACAGCTTCACCAGGAACCGGTCCAGCTGGGCCTCGGGCAGCCGGTACGTGCCGTCCATCTCCACCGGGTTCTGCGTGGCCACCACCAGGAACGGCTGCGGCACCGGGTGCCGCACCCCGTCCACCGTGACGGTGCGCTCCTCCATCACCTCCAGCAGCGCCGACTGCGTCTTCGGTGACGCCCGGTTGATCTCGTCGGCGATGACGATGTTGGCGAACACCGGCCCCGGGTGGAACTCGAAGCCGCGGGTGGCCTGGTTGAAGATGGTCACCCCGGACACGTCCGAGGGCAGCAGGTCGGGGGTGAACTGGATGCGCCGCCACTCGCCCTTCACCGTCGCGGCCACGGCCCGCGCGAGGGTGGTCTTGCCGACCCCCGGCACGTCCTCCAGCAGCACGTGCCCCTGCGCGAAGAGCGCGGTCAGCGCCAGCCGGACCACCTGGGGCTTGCCCAGCACGACCGCGTTGACGTTCTCGGCCAGCCGGGCGGCGAGAGCCGCGAAGCCCTGCACCTCCGGCTGGGTGAGCGGGTCGTGGGTCTGCACGGTCGGTGGTGCTCCTTGCCTGGAATGAGGGTCAGCAGGGCGGCAGGTCGTTGATGTCGTCGCCGCCGTCGAGGTTGAGCCACGCCCACGGGATGTAGTTGCGTCCCTTGTAGTCGACCTGCACCCACCAGGTGCTCTGCTTCTGGCCGTTGTAGATCCACGCGTCGACGTTCTCGCCGGCCCGCCGGCAGTACGCCTTCAGCCGCGTGCCGGGCCTCGCCCAACCGACCTGCCGGTCGTTGTCCTGCCGGGGCACCGAGAAGACCTCGTTGCCGTTGCGGCCGTCGACGTCGGCGTCGCAGTAGGTGCGCTGGTCGCCGTCCGGCCCGTTGACGCAGGTGGCCGTCCCGTACAGCGCGGCGGTCGCCTGGACCCGGGTGGCCGTGCCCTTCCCGGCGGCGTTCGTCGCGGTCACCGTGAACGTGTGGCTCGTGCCCGGGGCCAGCCCGGTCATCGTGATGCTGCCGCAGCCGCCGGGCTTCGCCGGCTGGCCGGCCGCGCTCAGCGTGCAGGTGGCCCGGCCGCCGCCGGCGTCCACGGTGAACCGCACCGTCGCCGACGTGGCCGTCGCCGACGAGCCGGTCACGGTGACCCGTGGCTCCGCCACCGTCCGCGCGGTGGCGGTCGCCTCCGGGCCCGGCCCGGCCTCGTTGACCGCCTTCACCGTGACGGTGACGTTCTGCCCGTTGCCCAGGCCCTCCACGGTGGTGGCCGTGTCGGTCACCTCGCTGCGCCGGCCCCCCACGTCCACCAGGTACCCGGTCACCGGCCGGCCGTTGGCCTCGCCCGGGGTCCACCGCACCGCCACCGTGCCCGGCCGGTCCGGCACCGTCGTCGCCTCCAACGCGGCCGGGCGGTCCGGCGGCGCGTACGGCACCACGGTGTTGCTCACCGGCGAGGCCGCCGACCCGGCGCCCTTGTCGTTGACCGCGACCACCGTGAACGCGTACTGGGTGCCGTACTCCAGCTCACCGGCCGGCACCACCAGCTCGGTCCTGGCCGTCTCCCCGGCCGGCGCGTTGGTGCCGGCCGACGTCGCCGTCACCGCGTACCGGGCGATCGTGTTGCCCTGCCCGTTCGCCGCCGGCCAGCGCACCAGCACCGTCCCGTCCGGCCGTTCCTGGGCGGTCACGCTCGCCGGCGGGTCCGGCACCGCCGCCGTCGGCGTCACCGGGTTGCTGCTGCGGGACGGCCCCGCGCCCCTGGCGTTCACCGCGTGCACCGCGAACCGGTACGTCTCGCCGTTGGTGAGGCCCTTCACCTCCACCGCACGCTGGTTGGCGCCCACCTCCAGCCGCTGGCCGGCGCCGGTCACCACGTACCGGACGATCTCCGCGCCGTTGGCCGGGGCCGACCGCCAGCTCACCCGGGCCTGCGCGTTGCCGGCCGACGCGGTCACCGCGCGGGGGGCGCCCGGCTTGCCGACCTTCGGCTTCTTCGGCGGGGGCGGCGGCGGGGGAGCGGGCGGCGGGTCGCCGCCGAGCACGTCGTTGGCGTACTTGTCGACCTCCCGGATCTGGTGCCGGTCGTCGACGACGCGCGCGGTCGACGCGTCCGGGGCGTTGATGAAGAGGTGGTTCTCGCGGACCTCCAGCTCCAGCGGCCCGAGCGGGCGGCCGCGGACGGTGTCGATGAGCCGGCCGTCGCCGTCGAACGCGTACACCGTGCCGGTGGCCTCGTCGGCGGTGTAGATCCGGCCCGCCCAGGCCACCGCCGCGCTCAGCCGGTGACCCGAGCCCGGCACCGCGAAGGGCCGCACGTCACCGGCGGCACCGACCACGTGCACCCGCCGCTCGTCGGGCACCGTCACCGGCACCGCCGGCCCGCTGGTGCGCGCCGGCAGCGTGGCGGGGGCGGACACCGTCAGCTTCGCCGTCGCCACCTCGCCGTCGCGCACCGTGACCAGTGCGCCGGCGGTGCGGTCGAGCACCGCCACGCCGTCGTCCAGGGCGGATACCACCAGCTCGTGGCTCGGCTGCGCCACGTCGTACGTCTCGACGCGTTTCGGGCTGAGGCCGCCCCCGGCGGGCGCCGCGGACGCGGGCGCGGACGGCAGCGGCGCCGCGGTGACCGCCGAGACGGTGCCCTCACCCGGTACGGCGATCCACAACCGACCCTCGCCGTCGAACGTGCCCCCGGTGATGCCCGGCGGGTAGCGGACCGGCTCGCCGATCGGCGCCAGCGAACGCGGGTCGAGCTGCCGGACGACCCCCTGGACCGCGTCGACGATGAAGGCCGCGTCCTCGTGCAGGGCAACGCTCACCCCGAGACCGGGCGTCGTCCGCGTCGTCGCGGTGATCTGGAGCGTGGCCAGGTCCAGGGAGGACACCTGACCGGTGGTGAGGTCGCGCAGCACAAGGAGCCGGTCGGTCTGCGTCACCTGCGCCGGGTGCCGGCGGGCGCCGGGCACCTCCACGCGGGTGTCCACCCGGGCGGTGACCCCGTTGGCGCGGGCCAGCTCACCGCGTGCGGTGCTCCACAGCCAGGAACTCGCGTCGTGGCTGGCCACCGCGGTGTCGGCTGTGCCGAGGCCCAGCACGGTCAGCCCCATCGCCGCCAGCAGCGCGGTCACCGTGCCGACGGTGACCAGTCCGCCCCGGAACCGCCGTCGGGGAGAGCCGGCGCTCACGGCGTCGTCGATGGTGGCCACAACGGCTGCCTCCCCCGCATCTGTACCGGCAGGCCGCGGCCGGTGTCCGGCGACCCTCCCCTGAGCCGGGTGCCATCATAGGGCCGGATCGGGTCGGGGGGAACCCGCACGGTCTCCCTGTGGATACGCAGCGTGCACGGTGGGACGTCGCTGCTCAGCCCGGCGCGGCGGTCCCCTCGCGCTCGGTGCACACCTGCGCGGACGTGGCGACCACGTCCGTCGAGTACACCGCCACGACCGTGAAGCAGTAGTCCACCCGCGAGTTCAGCCCGTTGACCGTCCAACTCGTCCGACCCGGGTCGACGGTGGCCAGCACGCCCAGTGCCTGCCCGGCCCTGCCACCGGCCACCATGAACGGCACCGCGCCCCCGGACGGGTCGTCCCAGGTCAACGTGACCGTCGCCGCGTCGTCCCGCAACGCCAGGCCACCCGGGCCGGGACCCGGCGTCACGCCGGCCGCCGCCGTGGCCACCGGTGCCGCCGTCGGGGCCGGGTCGCCGTCGACGACCAGCGCACCCACCCCGACACCGGTGGCGGCCGTCGCGGCCAGACCCACCACCGCCGCGAGGACGATCCCGGCCCGGCGCCGCCCGCCGTCCTCCTCCGGAGGCAGGTACGCGGGCCGCAGCGGCGTGCCGAACCACGACTCGGCCTCGGATGGGATGCCCGTTGCGCCGGTCTGCCCGTACGGTGCCCCGCCGTCCGGCGGTGCGCCGTGTCCGTACGCGGGGTGGGTCTCGGGTGGACGTCCCGTGCCGTCCTCGCCGGGCGTGCTCGTACCGTGCCGGGCCGACGTCGCCCGGCCGTGCGCTGACGGTCCGCCCGCGAACGTCCGCGCCGCCGCCCGCGGCTCGGCCGGTGGGCCGCTGACCTGGTGCGGCGGTGCGCTGGTCGGGTGCGACGCCCAGGGTGGGCCGCTGACCTGATGTGGGGGTGCGCTGGTCGGGTGCGACGGTCCGGGTGGCGCGCTGACCGGGCTCGCAAGGTCCATGACGGACGGTGGAAACCGCTCCGGGCTGCTGTCCCGGCCCGGTCCGGCGAGGTCCTCCGTCGGCCGTCCTGGCGAGGGTGGCGCGGGGCGGCCCTCGGTGGGACCGGCGGCGCGGCGCGCGCGCTCCTCGGCCAGCAGGGGCTCGAGCTGCCGTACCTGGACGGTGGGCTCGGCCCAGGACGGCGCAGGCTGGCGCGGCGGGGCCGGTTCGGACCGATCGCCGCCGGATTCCTGGACCGGCGAGCCGGCGGCGACCGGCCGGACCGGTGCCGACTCGGGATGACCGGTGCGCTGGCGCGGAGGGGTCGGAGCGCCGTGGATCGGCGCGGGCGGTGCTGGCGGAACGGCGGGCGTGGCCGGCGGCGCGGTCGCGCCGGGGGCGTACGTCGGGGGAGCCGGTGGTGCCGGAGCCCACGGCGACCCGTGCGCCGGCGGCTGCGGTGGTGTCCAGGCCGGCGGGGTCGATGTCGGTACGTCGAGCGGCGCCGTCGGCCCGGCCGGCTGTACCGGCCGTAGGGGAGGAGCGTTGTCGTGCTCGGCCACGCGCGGTGCGGGCGGCACCGGAGGTGCCGGCAGGCCCGGGGCTGGCTCCGCCCGCAGGGTGGGGGCCGACGACGTGCCGTGGGGGTGTCCGGACCGGTTCCCCGGCGGCATGCCGGGACCCGGGCCCGTGGCACGGCGATCGCCCCGGTCGGGCGGGGGCGGTCCCTCCGTGGGGATCCGGGGCAGGTGGGCGGTCGCCGTCTCGCCGTCGTGGGGCCGCCAGGCGGTCGTGAGGACCGCGAGCGAGACGGTGGGCCCGGTGAGTGCGTCCGTACCCGGTGACCCGGCCGGACCGCCGGCCGCCCCGGCGTGCCCGGCGACGGCGTGCGGCTGGGCGAACGACTGGTCCCCGGCCGGCGGAGCGGCGGCGGCCGGGCCGGCCTGGATCGGCGCGGCGGGATGACCCTGCGGTGGCGGCGCGGCGACTCCGCCGGGACCGGGTGGAGTCGGTGCGGCCGCCGGTGACGGGTCGGGCAGGCCGAGGTAGCGGCGTGCCGTGCGTACGGCCGGGTGGTCCTCGCCGAGCACGGCGGGGCCGGCGGTGACGACGCGGGTGAAGTTGCGCCGGGCCTCGTGCCGGTTGCCCAGTTCGTCCGCGACGGCGGCCAACTCGAAGGCCAGCGCCAGCATCAGCGGATCGGCGTGCGGCCAGCGGCGCTCCCCGGCCGCGAACGCCTCCTCCAGCACCCGGCGGGCCGCACTCGGCTCGTCCGCCTCCCGGTGCAGCCGGGCCAGCAGGTGCGCGGTGCTCAGGGTGTCCGGGTGGTCCGGCCCGTACGGCGGGCGGGCCGACTCGACGGCGTCGGTGAGCAACCGGCGTGCGGCGGCGTGCTCGCCCGCGTCCCGCAGGGCGAGAGCCCGGTGTTGGACCGTGGCGAGCGGGGAGGGATGGGACACACCGTCATGCTGCCGCCACCGACCGCCCGGCCGCTACCCCGGACCCGCCGGGAAGACCCGGATTCGCCCTTGATCACGAGGCCGGAGCCGCCACCGCTCACCTGACGGAAGCCGATGTGCATGATCCATCAGGGGCGTGTACAGTAACTCCCCGTGCGGCCCGCCGGGCGGCCGACCGGTGGAAAGATCATTCGGTTGGCGCGGTAGGCTGGACGAGCAGGTCCGGGTGGCGGAATGGCAGACGCGCTAGCTTGAGGTGCTAGTGCCCGTATAGGGCGTGGGGGTTCAAGTCCCCCCTCGGACACGAACCGAATCCCAACGGTGCGCGGCAAGGTCAACACTTGCCCGCACCGTTTGTGTTTCGGCGTCGTACGACAGGTGCAGCCCGAGGCTGCGGTAGACCTCCAGCTTGTGTTCCGGCTCGGCGTCCCGCAGGGCGCCCACGAGGTCGCCGAGTTCCTCGACGATCGCGATGATCTGTTCCTCGCTGAAGCGAGGAGGATGTCGGTTTCCTCTTTCGACTGGCGGTGCTGGTGTCGTTCAGCCTGTTGACGTTCGGCCTGGGACCGGGTTCGTGGCGGTTCCGGAAGCGACGGCGTCCTGGTGGGTTCCGCTCCCCTTACTGTGCCCCGACCCTCAGCAGGCAGGTTGAGGGTCGGAACCTCCAGGAACAGGCCCGGCGTCCCCGCCGTGGCCACGACGCCCGAACGTGGCGGGGTCCCCCGCCGGCTGATCCCGGCCTGTCTGTCTCGGCGCTCGTGTCGGTGGGTCGGGTTTGGTCGTGGCGTAGGCCCTGGCGGCCGCGGCGTAGATGGCGTCGATGTCGGCGTCGGGGGGAAATCGGTCGGCGAGTTCGAGGTCGACGAGGCCTTTGATGGTGGCCCAGGCGGCACGAGCCATATCCCTGTCACCGTCGTAGGCGGCGACGAGCGGTGCCCCGGCGCGGTCTTCCAGGCCGACGGGCAGTCGTGCCCGGTTGAGGGGTCGGTCATTGATCAGCTGGTGCATGTGGGGGTGACTCAGTGCCCATGTCCGGTAGGCACGGGCGAGCGCGGGGAACGTCGCGGGCACATCCTGCAAGGCGTCGGCCTGCTCGGCCAGACCGGCGGCAGTCAGCGTGTCCTCGATCGTGGCCTTGTCCGGAACGTGCTTGTAGACCGACGGGCCGCGGATCCCGACCGCGGCGCCGAGTCGGCGGATGGTGATCGCCTCGGCGCCCTCGGTCTCCAGCAGGTGCCGCGCGGCGGCGATGAGTTCCGCACGCCGATCTGTCCGGATGGTGGCCGCGGCGTCCGCGGCATCGGCGGTCATCGTGGGGAGTGGGCGGTCTCGACGCGCTGCTTGAGCGCGTGGTTGAAGGCATCGAACCCGGCGTGGGTGTTCTTCAGTGTGCCCTTGAACAGGGCGGCGAGGAGTCCCGAGAAGCGCTCGCCGTGGATCAGGTGAGTGGTTCCGTCAGCGTTGGCGGTGAGGACGAACGAGTGTTCACCGTCGAACAGTCCACCGACGCCGAGCTTGCCGAGCCAGCGCAGTTCCTGGCCCGGGTTCGCGGTCAGCACGGTGGGTTTGAAGGTCATGCTGCGTCCCCCGGGTGGGCTCAGGTGCACGACAAGCTTGGTACCGACCTGAGCGGTGCCCTCGATGCGGCGCATGAACGGGTTCCAATCCGGATAGGCGGCGAAGTCGGTAAGAACCTCCCACACGGCCTGCGGACTGGCGGCGATGTCAATCGTGGTGCTGATGGCTGTGCTCATGGTTCGCTCCGTCCAATGCACGGCTAACGCTGTTAGCCACCATGGTAGCTAACAGGGTTAGCCGCACGAAGAGATTCTGGGAACGGGTCGGACGCCGGGTGGACCACGCCACGTCGCACGCCCAAAGCTTGGATCTCACATCAACGTCAGATTCAACGGTCAAGCCATGACAACACTCTCCGACAGTGTCTCCCTCAGAGAACTCCACCTTCTCGACCGGATCGTGATGGCCCCGATGACGCCGGTGCGATCCAACCGTGATGGGCCTGACCTGGCCAGATGGGAACGCTCCGCCCGGGAGGCGAAGCGCGCGTTGCCCGGGTCGGAGATCAACCCGATCGAACCGCCACGGCCGCTATGTGGTCGACGGGGTGATGAGCTCGTCGGCGACCCAACCTGCGACGCCAGCGGGGTAGGGCGCCGGCAGCACGAGCACGATGTGCCCGAAGCCGGCGCCGATCGCCCTGCCGACGGCGTCCTGGGTGAGCCCGGGCTGATCGTAGGAGACGGGCAGATTGATCGAGCGGGTGATCGACGCGGGGTCGCGGCCGATTTCGGCGCAGTAGCGTTCCAGCAGGGCACCGCGGCTGACGGCGTCGTCGACGTCCCCGCTGGCGATGTTCCAGATGTCCGCGTGCTCGGCGACCACCCGCAACGTGGCGGCGGAGCGGCCACCGATCACGATCGGCGGGTGCGGGCGCTGCATGGGCTTGGGGCTGGCGAACGCTCCGGTGAGGTCGACGTACGTGCCGTGGAAGTCGAACGGCTCGTTGTCGGTCCAGAGCCGCCGAATGACCGTGAGCGCCTCGGCGAGGCTGCCCACGGCGTCGGCGGTGTCGGCGAAGGGCAGGCCGTGCGCGGCGTACTCCCGCCGGGCCAGGGGGTGACCAGGCCGTGACCCGACGCCGATGCCGAAGTCGAGGCGCCCGCCGGAGACGATGTCGACGACCGTGGCGATCTTGGCGAGCATCGCGGGAGGCCGGAAGCGGTTGCTGGTCACCATCACGCCCAGGCGCAGCCGCTCGGTCTGCGCGGCGAGGGCGGAGAGCAGGGTCCAGCCTTCGTACGCCGGTCCGCCCGGGTCGCCACCGATGGGCATGAGGTGGTCGAACAGCCACGCGTGCTCGATCTCGGCGATGGTGTCCGCTTCCTGCCAGACCCGCAGGATGTCGTGGTAGTCGACCTGCATCGGGGCGGTCATGAGCCCGAAGCTGGGCGAGGGCTGGCTTGGCATGGGTCCGTTGGTCCTTTCGACGCGAGCCTGGGAAGGCCTGGCTGTGCGGCGGGTCAGGCGGCAGGCGGACGCGCAGGCGCACGTCCGTCTGCCGCCCGGTCACTGACGTGCCGAGTGATCAGCGGCGGCGCAGCGCCGGCTCGAGCAGAGCGGGCGGGGTGTCGTTCTTCTCGTGGGCGGCGAGGTCGACGCCGGGAGCCACGATCGCGTCGATCGCGTCCAGCACGTCGGCCGAGAGCACCGTGTCCGCGGCGGCGAGCTGCGAGCGGAGGTGGTCCATCGTGCGGGGGCCGATGATCGCGCTGGTCACGCCCGGGTGCGCGGTGACGAAGCCGAGCGCGAGTTGGATCATGCTGAGGCCAGCCTCGTCGGCAACTGTGGCGAGCTGCTCGACGGCGTCGAGCTTGGCGCGGTTGGCGGGGATACTGATGTCGTAGCGCTGCTGCATGAAGCCCGCGCGGTTCGTGCTGATTTCCTGGCCGGCACGGATCGCGCCGGACAGCCAGCCCGACGCCAGCGGGCTCCAGGCGAGGACGCCCACGCCGTACTCCTGCGTCGTGGGCAGCACGTGGGTCTCGATGCCGCGCTGCAGGATCGAGTAGTTCGGCTGCTCGGTCACGTAACGGCTCAGACGTCCCTCGCGGGCGGCCCACTGCGCCTGCACGATGCGGTAGGCCGGAAAGGTCGAGGAGCCGAAGTAACGGATCTTGCCCGCGCGCTGCAGGTCCGTCAGCGCCGACAGCGTCTCGTCGTCGCTGGTCGTCGGATCCCACCGGTGCATCTGGTAGAGGTCGACGTGGTCGACGCCGAGGCGGCGCAGGCTGTTCTCCAGCGCGGTGACCAGCCAGCGGCGCGAGCCGCCCCGCTGGTTGCGCTCGTCGCCCATCGGCAGGGTCGCCTTGGTGGCCAGGACGACGTCGTCCCGGCGGCCGGCGATGGCCTTGCCGACCATCTCCTCGGACTGGCCGCCGCTGTAGGCGTCGGCGGTGTCGATGAGGTTGATCCCCGCCTCGAGCGCTGCGTCGACGATGGCGGTGGCTTCCTCCTGGGTGGTGTTGCCGATCTTGCCGAAGTTCATCGCGCCGAGTACGAGGGTGCTGACCTGCACACCAGTGCGACCCAACGTGCGGTACTGCATGACTGTTCTCCTTACAGACGTCCGGCGGTACACGGTTTGGTGGCAGCCCGTCCGGTCAGTATGCTGAGCAAGCGGAACGCTGTTCCGATAACCAACATACGGAACGGCGTTCCGGATGCCAAGCGGAGTGACGGAGGTAACGCGACGTGGCCGACATCGACAGCGGCTCGGAGCAACCGGTCCGGCGCAAGCGGGCCGACGCCCGGCGCAACGAGAGGGTCCTGCTCGACGCCGCCGCCGCGGCGTTCGTCACCTCCGGCGTCGACGTGCCCGTGCGGGACATCGCCGTCAGGGCGGGCGTCGGCGTGGGCACGATCTACCGCCACTTCCCCACCCGGGCCGACCTCATCGTCGCCGTCTACCGGCACCAGATCGAGGCGTGCGCGGAGGCGGGACCGGCCCTACTGGCCGACAGCGACACACCGCACGCCGCCCTGGCACAGTGGATCGACCTGTTCGTCGACTTCCTGGTCACCAAGCACGGTCTCGCCGCAGCGCTACAGTCCGACGACGCCGCCTTCCAGACGCTGCACGCCTACTTCCTCGACCGGCTCGTCCCGGTCTGCGACCAGCTCCTCGACGCCGCCGTCGCCGCCGACGAGATCCGCCCCGACATGGACGCCTACGGGCTGCTGCGCGGCGTCGGCAATCTCTGCATCGGCGCGGGCAGCGATCCCCGTTACGACGCACGCCGCCTGGTCGACCTCCTCGTCGCCGGGCTTCGCGTCCGCTAGCCGGCGGGCGAGCTCAGGGGCCGACGGCGGGCCCGACCACGAATGGCCGGACCCGCCGCCATCGGCCGACGGTCGGCGACCTGAATCGCGTCGAGTGCTGGCCCACGACGGCGGGCGAAGTCGTCCACATCCAGCACGATCGGCGTCCGGCCGCGGGTCGGGCATCCGACGGATCATCCGGATCAACGTCGGACCAGCACCTCGTGGCCGCCCAACCTGACAGTAGGTGCTCAGGCACGCGGTTCAACCAGGCCGTTGTCGTACGCGAAGATGGCTGCCTGGATGCGGTCTCGCGCTCCGATCTTGGCCAGGACGCGTCCGACATGCTTCTTCACCGTGGATTCGGTGAGGGTGTAGCGTTCGGCGATCTCGGTGTTGGTGGCGCCCTGGCCGATCGCTTCGAGGACCTCTCGCTCCCGCTCGCTCAGCGTGGTCAGGCGGGGGTCGGCATGTGTGGTCGGTTCCGGATGCTGGAGGTAGGCGTCCATCAGCTTGCGGGTCAGGCTGGGGCTACCACTGAGTCTCCGCTCGCGACGGCGCGGATACCGGCGATCAGTTCCTCGGGGCGGGCGTCTTTGAGCAGGAAGCCGCTCGCTCCGGCTCGCAGTCCGGCGTAGACGTATTCGTCCAGGTCGAATGTGGTCAGGATCAGCACACGGGTACGTGAGCCGGCCGCGGTGATGCGTCGGGCGGCCTCGATGCCGTCCATGCCGGGCATGCGCACGTCCATCAGCACCACATCGGGCCGGGTCTGATCGACTTTCCGCACTGCCTCGGCGCCGGTGGCGGCCTCGCTCACCACGGTGATGCCGGGGGTGCCATCGAGCAGCATCTTGAAGCCCATTAGTTGCAACTGCTGGTCGTCGGCCCATGCCGAGGGAGAACGCGCCGACCCTCTTGTGGGCGACGGCCGAGAGGCCGACCCGGCCGAGCACCTCGTCGACGCGCGAGCGCGGGATGCCGTACGTACGAGCCAAGGACAGAAGGTGACACTACTTCGTCCTGAAAAGGTGATTCGCGCTGGTCAGGTTCGGGTCGCCGGGTGGGGCGTGGTGGCCTTCTGGCGCAGGCGGCTCCTCGCCCGCGACTCCTCCAATGTTCGTTGGAATACTGTATGTTGGTGGTGGTTGCCGACGTGGGCGGCTCGGCGAGGAGGATGTGATGGCTGAGGTGAACGTGGTTCCGCTGGTCGATGAGGGTCTGGGGAACTCGGCATATCTGCTGGATCTTGGTGGTGGGCGGGCGCTGGCGGTGGACGCGAGCCGTGACCTGCGGGCGCTGCGGGCGGTCGCCGAGCGTCGTGGCCTGCGGATCGCGTATGCCGCTGACACGCACCTGCACGCGGATTTCCTGTCCGGCGCCCGTGACCTGGCGGCCAGCGACGGTGCGCGGGTGCTGGCCTCGGCGGCGGGCAAGCGCGAGTTCGGACACGTCGCGCTGGCCGATGGGGACGAGGTGGACCTGGGTGGGTTGACCATTCGGGCCCTGGCGACCCCGGGGCACACGCACGAGCACATCGCCTTCGAGGTGCTGGACGGCCGGAGGACCGTTGGGGTGTTCACCGGGGGATCGCTGCTGGTCGGGGCTGCCGCGCGTACCGACCTGGTGGCGCCGGAGCGCACCGAGGAACTGGCCCGGGCCCAGTACCGGTCGCTGCGCCGTCTCGCGACGCTTGACGACGCGGTGGCGGTGTGGCCGACACATGGCGCGGGGTCGTTCTGCTCAGCACCGCCCAGCGCGGAACGGACCTCGACCATCGGCGCTCAGAGGGCGACGAACGCGCTGTTGCGCGCCGAGTCCGAGGACGCGTTCGTGACGGCGCTGCTGGGTTCTCTGGGCACGTTCCCGCCGTACTTCCTGCGGCTGCCGGAGCTGAACCGTCTCGGGCCGGCGCTGGTCGGGAGCGCAGCAGGCCTGCCTGACCTGGAGGTCGAGGACGTTCGGCGCCTGCGCGAGGCCGGGGCCGAGGTTGTCGATGTTCGGCCGGCCGGCGACTTCGCCGCCGGACACATTCCAGGCTCGCTGTCCATTCCGCTGCGCGGGGTGTTCGCCACCTGGCTGGGATGGCTCGTCGACCCCGGCCGCCCGCTGGTCGTGGTTCGCAACGCCGACCAGGATCCCGACGAGGTGATCTGGCAGGCCTTGAAGATCGGCTACGACCGGCTCGCTGGTGAGTTGACCGGGGGCATGGCCGCCTGGATCGCGGCCAGTGGGCAGCGCAGGTCGATTCCGTTGGTCGACGCCGCGGCGCTGGCCGGCGCCTCCGTGCTGGACATCCGGCAGACCAGCGAGTTCGCCGCCGGTCACGTCCCGGGCGCCCGGCACATCGAACTCGGCGGCCTTGCCGCTCGTGCCGATGCAGCGCCAGCCGGGCGCACCGTGGTGATGTGTGGCCACGGAGAACGGGCGATGACGGCCGCCAGCCTGCTCGCCCGGGCCGGCCGCACCGATCTCGCCGTCCTCGCCGGCGGCCCGTCAGACTGGTCCACCGCGACCGGCGCGAAGCTGGAGGTAGGAGCATGAGTCTGCGCGCCACTCAACGCCCGATCATCCTGGGCCTGCGGCAGAACGCCGCGCAGTTCTTTCTGCTCGTCGCGGTCAATGCCCTTGTGGGCGGGATGCTCGGCCAGGAGCGGACGGTGCTGCCGCTGCTGGCGGAGTCTGAGTTCGGTCAGCAGGCGTACACCGCCGCGCTGACCTACATCCTGGCCTTCGGCATGGCAAAGGCCGCGACGAACTACTTCGCCGGCACCTGGTCCGACCGCTACGGGCGCAGACCGGTGCTGGTCGCAGGCTGGCTGATCGCCGTCCCGGTTCCGCTGCTGCTGATCTGGGCACCCACGTGGGGGTGGGTCGTCGCCGCCAACGTGCTGCTCGGCGTCAGCCAGGGTCTGACCTGGTCCACCACAGTGATCATGAAGATCGACCTGGTGGGGCCGGCCCGGCGCGGGTTCGCGATGGGGCTCAACGAGGCCGCCGGCTACGTGGCCGTCGCCGCGACCGCGCTCGCCACCGGCTACCTCGCCGAGGCGTACGGGCTGCGCCCGGCACCGTTCCTGCTCGGGATCGCGTACGCGGCGCTCGGGCTGGGCCTGTCGGCGCTCCTGGTGCGAGAAACCCGCGGGCACGCCCGCCTGGAGGCAGCGAACCACGTCGCCCGTGCCGACGGCCGCCACGATCACCTGCATCAGGAGCTGAGCAGCCGGCAGGTGTTCACCCAGACCAGCTTCCGCGAGCCCGCGCTGTCGTCGGCCAGCCAGGCCGGGCTGGTGAACAACCTCAATGACGGTCTCGCGTGGGGGCTGTTCCCCGTGCTGTTCGCCGCCGCAGGCCTGTCCGTCGGACGTATCGGCATCCTGGCGGCGCTCTACCCGGCGGTCTGGGGCCTCGGGCAACTGTTCACCGGCGCACTGTCGGACCGGTGGGGGCGCAAGTGGTTGATCGCCACCGGTATGTGGGTCCAGGCCCTCGGCCTGGCCCTGATCGCCCTCGCCGACGCCTTCACCTGGTGGGCGGTCGCGGCGGTCCTGCTCGGCGCCGGCACCGCCATGGTCTACCCGACACTGCTGGCCGCCATCGGTGACGTCGCGCACCCGGCGTGGCGGGCCCGCTCCGTCGGCATCTACCGGCTCTGGCGCGACGGCGGTTTCGCGGTAGGTGCCCTGCTCGCCGGTGTCGTCGCCGACGCCTTCGGAATCCGGGCCGCAGTCTGGACCGTCGCCGCCCTCACCGCCGCGTCCGGGCTGGTGGTCGCCGCCAGAATGTACGAGACCCACCAACGCCGGACCCCGGCTCCGTCAGCACCGCAGGGAGGCACCAATGGGTGACCGAGCCGCCAAGGACGCCCTGTTCGCCGAGTTCGCCGCCGTCGGCAAAGCCCTCGGCAGCCCGAAGCGCCTGGAACTGCTCGACCTGCTCGCCCAAGGCCCCCGCAGCGTCGAGGACCTCGCCAACGCCGCCGACCTCGGGCTGTCCACCTGCTCGGCACACCTGCAACGTCTCCTCGGAGCCGGGCTCGTCACCGCCCGCCGCGACGGCACCCGGATCTGGTACTCCCTGGCCGGCGACGACGTCGCCGCCCTGTTCGCGAACCTCCGGAGCGTGGCGCAGCGGCACCGACCGCACACCGAGCAAGCCCGCCGGGCCTACCTCGGCCCCGACGACACCAAGCAGGTTGACGTGGCTGAGTTGCTCCGCCGGGCCGAGGCCGGCGACGTCGTTGTCCTCGACGTCCGACCGGCACCGGAGTACGCCGCCGGGCATCTGCCCGGCGCGGTATCCATACCACTTGACGAACTCGAGGACAGGCTCACCGAACTGCCCGAAGACCGAGAGGTCATCGCCTACTGCCGCGGTGCCTACTGCGCCCTCGCCCACGACGCGGTCCGGCTACTCACCGCCCACGGCCGGCAGGCACGACGCGCCACCGACGGCGTCCTGGAATGGCGGGTGGCCGGCCTGCCCGTCCGGGCCCAGGCCGCCTGAACCCGGCCACCGAACCTGTTCGGCATCATCCCGCCCGCCACGACGGGGCATGGGTATGCGCCCCGGCACAGTCGCGACCACCCAGCGAAAGGCATACGTTAGGGGCCTTTTGCCCAGCGTCGCCGGGATGGCGGTGGGCTCCCCCGCGGTGGCCGAGATGGGTCAGCTCGAGGGCGTACGCAGCGAGACGTGCTCGTGGAACACCGGCGTGATCGCCTGCGGGGCGGCGAAGGACTTCGTGCTCTACCGGTTCGCCGACGACTGACCACACAGGACGGTGGACGTTCGATCTCGCACCGGCCGTTCTGATCATGCTGGGGTGGCGGCGTGCAGCAGGTCGGCGATGATGCGGATGCCTTCGCGGATGTCGTCCGTGGTGAGGTTGCCGAAGCCGAGAACGAGTTGCGCTGGATGCGGTTGCGACGTCATGCGGTAGCTGCTCATGCCGTAGAGGCCCACAGATCGGTGTCGGGCGGCTGTGATGATGGTCGATTCGTCGGCGCCGGTTGGTAGTTGGGCGACGGCGTGGAAGCCGGCGGCGAGGCCATGAAGCTCGATGGCGGGTGCGTGTTCCCGCAGCGCTTCCACGAGGGCATTGCGGCGCGTGGCGTAGCGGCGGCGCATGTGGCGTAGGTGCCGGTCGTACGTGCCACCGCGGAGTAGCTCGGCGAGGGCGAGTTGGTCGATGACGGGTGAGCCGCGATCGGCGAGCTGCTTGTGCTTGGCGACTGCGGCCGACAGGTGTGGTGGTGTGAGTGCCCAGCCAAGTCGCAGGGCGGGTGCGAGTGACTTGCTGACAGAGCCGAGCAGCGCCACCCGGTCCGGGGCGAGGCCTTGGAGGGCCCCGACCGGCTCACGGTCGTATCGGAATTCGGTGTCGTAGTCGTCCTCGATGATCGTCGCGTCTCGGGCCGATGCCCACGCGACGACGGCATGTCGCCGTTGCGGGGTCAGGACGACGCCGGTGGGTGACTGGTGTGCCGGGGTGAGGATGACGGCGCGCGCGTTGGTTGCCGAGAGGGCTTCTACGTCGATGCCCTGCACGTCCACGGGTACGGCGACGACCTCCAGACCCAGCGCCTTGCCGATCGTGCGGTGGTCGGGATCGCCGGGGTCCTCGACGGCTACGGTCTTGACGCCGTCGTCGGCGAGCGCGCGCAGGAGCAGGTGAAGCCCTTGCGCGTACCCGGCGCAGATGACCGTGTGGCGAGGGTCTGTGGCCGCGCCACGGACCCGTCGAAGATAGGCGGCGAGTACCTCGCGCAGTGCCGGGTCGCCGTACGGGTCGGGGTAGCCGAGTAGGTGAGTTGGCGCATCTCGGCAGGCGCGGCGTAGTGCGCGGCCCCACTCTTCGCGGGGAAAGCTCGAGAGGTCGGGTACGGCGGGCCGGAAGTCGATGCCGACCGGCACGCTGTCGGTGGGCCGCACCGAACGGTCCGGTGACGGGCGGGCGGTCACGGCCACACGCGTGGCCGCGCCAGGGGAGGCAACGAGGTAACCCTCGGCCTGTAGTTGGGCGTAGCACTCGGTGACCAGACCGCGGGAGACGCCGAGGTCGCCGGCTAGCACGCGAGATGAGGGCAACCGTTCGCCAGCGCCCAACCGACCGGTTCGAATGGCTTCCCGCAGCGCGCGTTCGATCTGATTGCGGAGCGGTTCCCCGCTGTTCCGGTCAACCGGCAGGGGCAGCTCAGGTCCGAAACTGGTCCACTGGACAGGCATCAAACTGGACCTTACAGATGGACCTCTTGCGGTCCTACTGTTCCCCCATGGTTCACCACCCGCCAGCCGTGCAGGCGAACGGCTCGGCGAGCACGACCGTCGAGCCGATCCTGACTACGCCGCTGGTACGGCTGTTGGTGGCCTCGCTCGGCGCGCTGGGCAGCTTCTACCTGCTGATGCCGGTCGTACCGTTGTACGCGGTCGGAACCGGCGCAGGCGGGGTGGGTGCGGGCCTGACGACCGGGGTCCTGATGCTCGGCACGGTGTTGACCGAGTTGGCCGCGCCAGCGTTGATCCGTAGATGCGGCTACCGGACGGTCGTGGCGCTGGCCCTGGTGCTGCTGGGGGCGCCGGCCATCGTGCTCCTGGCGTCGTCGTGGCCGCCGGTGGTGCTGGGGGTTTGCCTCCTGCGCGGGGCGGGACTGGGGATCGTGTTCGTCGCAGGCGCGGCCCTGGCGGCCGAACTGGCGCCGGACGCTCGCCGTACCGAAACGCTCGGGCATTACGGCGCGGCCGTCGGCATCCCATCGATCATCTTTCTCCCCATGGGGGTGTGGCTGAGCCGGCACGTCGGTTTCGCACCCGTCTTCGTCATCGGTGCGGCCCTGGCGATGCTGTCATTGATGGCGGTGCGCGGCCTGCCCGCCAGGTCGTCGCGGGTCGAGCCGGCGCCAACCGGGGTGGTGCGGGACCCGATCGACATGGGTGGTCTTGCCCGCCCGATGGTTGTCTTCGCCGCCGTCGCGTTGGTGGCCGGAGTGCTGCTGACCTTTCTCCCTCTCAGCCTCTCCGCGTCATCGCCCGGGCTGGCAGCGGTGGCGCTCCTTGTGCAGTCGTGCACCACTCCGCTCGCCCGCTGGGTAGCGGGCCGGTACGGCAGCCGGTACGGTGCCAGGCTGCTCCTGCCCGCAGTCATCGCCGTGGTGGGGGGGACCGCCGGGCTCGCCTGCGTACACAGCCCGCTGGCGGTGATCGCCTGCGTGGCGCTGTTCGGCATCGGATTCGGCGTCGCCCAGAACGTGACGTTGGCCCTGATGTTCGACCGCGTAGCCAGGTCCGGCTATCCGCGGGTGAGCATGCTGTGGAACCTCGCCTACGACGCTGGGATGGGCGTCGGGGCCGTCGGGTTCGGTCTCCTTGTCGCCCCGATCGGATATTCGGCGGGGTTCGCGCTGACCGCCGCCGTTCTACTTACCGTCCTCGTGCCCGCATGGCGCGAGTGGCGTCGTTTCCCGCCCGCACAAGGAGAACCAGATGGGTAGCGTCCTGTTGAGCATGAGCGTGTCGTTGGACGGCTTCGCCGCCGGACCTGACGTCACCGCCGAACACCCGATGGGCAGAGGCGGCGAGCGGTTGCACGAGTGGTTGTTCCACGACGGCGGGGATCGCGCGGTGGCAGCCGACGGCGCCACCCCGGTCGGGGTCGATGCCGAGCAGGCACGGGAACGTTACGCGACGACCGGCGCCGTGGTGATCGGAAAGCGTACCTTCGACATCGGTGTGGGCCTGTGGCAGGACACCCCGTTCCCGGTGCCGTGCTTCGTGATCACTCATGCGCCGCGCGACCCGCTGACCATGAAGAGCGACAGTTTCACGTTCGTCACCGACGGACTCCACAGCGCGCTGCGCCGGGCGCAACAAGCAGCGGGCGACAGAAGCGTCCTGATCATGGGTGGTCCCACCACAGGACAACAGTTCGTCAGGGCCGGGCTCGTGGACGAGATCCATCTGCAACTCGTGCCGGTGTTGCTCGGCACCGGAACACGACTGTTCGACGACCTGGGCACCGACCACATCGAACTCGAACGAACCGCGGTCATTGAGTCACCCCACGTCACCCATCTACGCTTTCGCGTCGTGAGGTGAGTGCCGCTCGCCTACGTCATCGCCCTGAACCGCCTGCACGCCCCCGCTGTCCCCGCGCCCGGCTATCCCACCTCGGCCGCTCTGGCCGCCGCCGCGAGGAAGTCGTCCACCAGGTCGGCGGTGTCCTCGATGCCGGTGGAGATGCGCACCAGCCCATCGGAGATGCCGGTGGCGGCCAACTGCTCGGCGTCCACGATGCCCGCCCGGGCCGCAGCACGATGCCGTCGCGCAGGTAGACCCGCTGACGAAGATCTCGTCGTACAGGTAGCGGGTCTCGTGCGGGTTGATCCCGGCGATCCGGCCGACGTCGACGTCGAGGGTGACCGATCGGCTGCCCGGCCGGACGTAGGCGACGAGCCGGTCGCCGTGCCCGTCGTCCGGCCGTCGGCCCGGCACCCCGTCGCGGTGGGGTGACAGCGCGCGTGGAAGTTTCAGCTCCGGGGGCCTTCACAAAGTTAGATGTATCGATAAGGATGTTGACGTGGACGACCAAGGACCAGCTGAGGACGGTGACGTCCAGGGGCGGTCGGCCATCCCCGCCACCGTCCTGCGGCTGGACCGTCCGGAACTCGACGGGACGCGTCTCGTCGTCCGGGCAGTCGACGTCGACCTGCGGGAACAGCGCCGCGTGCACCACCATGCGCCGTTGGGCTACCTGTACGACCGCTCCGACCATGACGAGCTGGAATCCGATCTCACTCTCGACGCCGGGCACTACGACGAGGACAACCTGGTCTGGTCGTTCTCCGCCGACGTGCCCGGAATCATTGGGCTCACCGAGCCGCTGTCGTCGGCCGGCACCTCGCCGGCCGGAAACGAAGGAGACCAGGAATGACGACCACGCTCACCCGCAACCCCCTGCGGACGTCCCTGTCCATGACCAGCGGGCACGACTTCAGCCAGCCGCTGCCGGCCGACCACGAGAAGCAGCCCTTCGGTTACCTGTTCGCCAACTGGGACCCGGGCATGCCGGAGGAGGCCGAGGCGGAGCTGGGCCACTACGACCCCGACCAGCAGGTGTGGGTCACCCCTGACGGCGGCATCACCGCCGGCATCTACACCAAGACCCGCACATCCGGGGCGAACTGCGGTGACTGCGTGACCGACGACGTCTGCGCCTAGGGACGCCACGTGACCATGTCGCCATCGGATCCCGGGATCCTGATCCTTACCCAGGACTTCGACCCCACGGTCGATCCCGTCGTACGGAGTCTCACCGCGAGAGGCGCCAACGTCGTACGCGTCGACCTGAGCTGTTTCCCGCAGACGCTGACGTTCACCACCTCGGATTTCGATGGCGAACGACGGCGGCTGCTGCACCGCGGGCGGGAGATCGACCTCGGTCGGCTCTCCGGGGTGTGGTACCGCCGTCCCACCGCGTTCCGCTTCGATGCCAAGATGAGCGAGGCCGAGCAGCAGTTCGCCCGCAACGAGGCGCTGCACGGCATCGGCGGCATCCTGCGCGCCACCGACTGCCTCTGGGTCAACCGGCCCGACGTCGACGCCGTCGCCGAACTTAAGCCCTACCAGCTCCAGCTCGCCAAGCAGTTCGGCATGCGGGTGCCGCGCACCCTGCTCACCAACGACCCCGCCGAGGTGAAGGCCCTCGTGGAGTCCGCCGACCGGCCGATCGTCTACAAGGCACTCACCGGCGGGGTGATCCACTACCCGGGCGCGTTCCCCAGCGGGCTCTACACCACCGTGGTCGGCGACGAGATCCTGACGCACGCCGACCGGGTCCGGCACACCGTCTGCATGTTCCAGGAGTACGTGGACAAGGCGTACGAGGTACGGCTGACCGTCATCGGCGACACCTGGTTCCCGGTGGTCATCGACTCGCAGGCCATGTCCACCACCTCCGTCGACTGGCGCGGCGAGAACCACCTGCCGTACGGGCCGTACAAGCCGCTGCCCGACGATGTGGTGGCGAAGGTCCAACGGATGCTCGACCGCCTCGACATCGTCTACGCCGCGATCGACTTCATCGTCACCCCCGACGGGGAGCATGTGTTCCTGGAGGTCAACCCGGGCGGCCAGTTCATGTGGATGCAGCACGACCTGGGGTTGCCGCTGGGCGACACCGTCGCGGATCTGCTCCTGGCCGGCGGCCCCTACCGGCGGGGCGAGGTCACCCAGGTCGGCTACTGACATGACGGGCGCGGTGCTGATCGTCGGTCAACTCGTCCTCGCGGTCACCCTCGCCTGGTCGGCGGCGGGCAAGCTGCGTCGGGCGCCCCACGCGGCCTTCCGCGCGTCGCTGCCCCGTACCCTCGGCGTGCCGGCCGGGTTCGTCCGGCCGCTCGCCGTCGGGGTGGTCACTGCCGAGGTGGTCACCGCTGTCACGCTCGTTGCGGCGCTGGCCGTCCCGGCGCTCGCCCCGGCCGGGTACGCCCTGGCCGCCGCCCTGCTGGGGGCCTTCACGGCAGCGGTCGCGGTGATGATCCGCCGAGGGGTACGCGAGCCCTGCCGCTGCTTCGGTGCCACCGACGACCCGCCCGGTCCCGCCCACCTGGCCCGCAACGTGGGGCTGACGGCGGTGGCCGTCGGCGGTACGGTCCTCACACTTGGCGGAGCGCGGCCGGTGTCCCTGAGGGGCACCGGCGGGCCGCCCGGCTGGTCGGGAGGCGAGATGCCCTACCTTCCCCTGGTGCTGGCGCTGCTCACCGTGGTCTGCCTGGCCAACACGGTGGCGCTCGCTGTGGTGCTGCGGCAGCTGCGGCAGCAGTCCGCGTTGTTGAAAGTCAGTATCGAGGGGGTCGCCAACCCGGAGCCGATCATGCTCGCGGCCGGCGCGACGGTCGGCGACTTCGCGGCCACCACCGTTGACGGCGCACCGGTCACCCGGGCCGACCTGCGGGGCGAGACGTTGGTGGCCTTCGTCTCCCCGAGCTGCCCGGCGTGCGCCGAGAGCCTGCCCGGCTTCATCGCCCGGGCCGGGGCCCGACCCGAGGGCCGGGAGGGGGTCTTCGCCGTGGTGCTCGGCTCGGGCGAGGCCGCTGGCCGCCTCAGCGACCAGCTCACCCCGGTGGCCCGGGTGGTCGTCGAACCTGAACGCGGGCCGGTCTCCCGGGCCTTCGGCGTCGACGGCTACCCCGCCTTCGGGCTGCTCGCCGGGGACACGATGGTCGCCAGTCATTTCGTCCTCGACCGGGTTCCGGAGACCGCCGCGTCGTGACCGCCTCGGCGTGGGGCTCCCTGCTCGCCGCGACCCGGATCGCCCGGGACGCCGCGGCCGGCTGGCTCGTCGTGCGGGTCCTGCTCACCGTGGCCACCGGCGCGGTACCGGTCGCGGCGGCCTGGCTGATGAAGATCGTTCTCGACCGGCTGGCCGGCGGCGGGCAGCCGTTGACCGGCCCGGTGCTGCTGCTGGCCGCCGCCGGGGTGGCCGCGGTGCTGCTGCCCGAGCTGGGCCGGTACGTCGACGCCGAGCTGCAACGCCGCGTCGGGCTGACCGCGCGCCGGCACCTCTACACGGCCGTGGGCCGGATGGCCGGGCTGCGCCGCTTCGAGGACCCGGCCTTCCACGACCGGCTCAGCCTCGCCGCGGAGACCGGCCCGACCGGCCCGCCCGAGGTGGTCAGCGGCTCGCTGGGCGCCGCTCAGGGGCTGATCACGATGCTCGCGTTCCTCACCACGCTGGCCACGATCAACCCGTGGATGCTGCTGGTCGTGGCGGTCGCCGCGGTGCCCACCCTGCGCGCCGAGCTGCGGCTGTCCCGGCAACGCGCCGGGCTGCTCTGGGAACAGGGGCACGCGGCTCGTCGGGAGTTCTTCTACGCCCAGCTCATGACCAGCGTCACCGCCGCCAAGGAGGTGCGCCTCTACGGCCTGGGCGGGCTGTTCGGCACCCGGATGCTCACCGAGCTGCGCTCCATCCACGCCGGCCAGCGGCGGATGGACCGGCGGGAGCTGCTCGTCGCCACCCTCCAGGGCCTGCTCGGCGCGGTCGTCGCCGGCCTGGGGCTGGTCTGGGCCGTGGGGGCCGCGCGCTCCGGGGCGCTGACCGTCGGCGACGTCACGGTGTTCGTCGCCGCCGTCGCGGGCGTGCAGGGCGGCATGAGCACGGTCTTCGTCAACGCCGGGCGGCTGCACGAGGCGATGCTGGTGTTCGGGCACTACCGGTTCGTCGTCGAGGCGCCGCCGGACCTGCCGCCCCGCCCGGGTCAGCTGCCGGCGGTGCCGCCGTTGCGGCGGGGCATCGAGTTCGACGACGTCTGGTTCCGTTACGACGACGAGCTGCCCTGGGTGCTGCGCGGGGTGAACCTGACCATCTCCGCCGGCACGTCCGTCGCGCTGGTCGGGCTGAACGGCGCCGGCAAGAGCTCCCTGGTCAAGCTCCTGTGCAGGTTCTACGACCCCACCCGGGGCTGCATCCGCTGGGACGGCGTGGACCTGCGGGACCTGCCGCCGGCCGAGCTGCGCCAGCGGATCGGGGTGGTGTTCCAGGACTTCATGTCGTACGACCTCAGCGCCGCCGACAACATCGGCGTCGGCGACGTGTCCGCGCTCGACGACCTCGACCGGATCCGGGCCGCGGCCCGCCTGGCCGGCATCGACGAGGTGCTGGCCAGCCTGCCGCGCGGCTACGACACCCTGCTCACCCGGGTGTACATGAACGCCGCCGACCGCGACGACCCGACCTCCGGGGTGGTGCTCTCCGGTGGCCAGTGGCAGCGGGTGGCGCTGGCCCGGGCCCTGATGCGGGACGGCTGCGACCTGCTCGTGCTGGACGAGCCGAGCGCGGGCCTCGACGCCGAGGCCGAGCACGAGATCGGCCGGCGGCTGGCCGAGCACCGTACCGGCAGGACCAGCCTGTTGATCTCGCACCGGATGAACACCGTGCGGGACGCCGACCTGATCGCGGTGCTCGCCGACGGGGTGGTCACCGAACGCGGCACCCATGGGGACCTGCTCGCCGCAGGTGGCGCGTACGCCCGGCTGTTCGGCCTCCAGGCCGCCGGCTACCAGGACCCACAGCCGGCCTGACGGCCCGAGCCGCAGTAGAGCAGCGTGGCCGCCTCCCGCAGGCGTAGGTGTCAGGGCTCGGCCGCGCGTCCTGGCGCGGCTTCAGCCTGACGTCGACCGAGAGAGGGTCGCGCCGGCGTGTTTGCCGCGGCTGTCTCAGCCATTCGAGATCCAGACGGTCGCAGGGATTGCTATGCAACTCGTTGCATAGCAGGATCGTCGGTGTGGCACTGGAACACGCGATTCTCGTCTCGCTGCTGGAGCAGCCCGGGTCCGGCTACGAGCTGGCCCGGCGGTTCGAGCGCTCCATCGGCCGGTTCTGGACCGCCACCCACCAGCAGATCTATCGCGTCCTCAGGCGGATGGAGACCGACGGCTGGGTCACCGCCGAGGAGATCGGCCAGGATGGTCGCCCCGACAAGAGGCGCTACTCCGCAGCCGCGGCCGGCCGGGCAGTGCTCACGAGCTGGCTGCGGGAGCCCGTCCGGCCGGAGACGGTCCGCCACGAGCTGGCCGTGAAGATCCGAGGCGCGGCGTTCGACGACGCTGCCGGCCGAGCTGCGCTGATCGCTGAGGTCGAGCGGTACCGCGCCGACCATGAGGCCACCCTCAACAGCTATCTGGCCGGCGAGCGGCGTGACTTTCCCGACGCCGGCGAGCTCGACGCAGGCCGGCGGTTGCAGCACGTCGTGCTGCGGGGCGGTGTCGCGTACGAGCGGATGGTCCTCGACTGGCTCGACGACGTCCTCGAAACCCTTCACGGCCTCGGCCGCTGACCCCCAGGAAGGCAATGCCACCATGGCGAACCCGTTGCTGCTGAACCCGCGCACCTACGACCCCGCACACCTCGACGACGAGACGCGCAGGCTGCTACGCGCCACCGTCGACTTCTTCGAGAACCGCGGCAAGAAGGCGCTGGTCGACAGCTACAACGACCGGGCCTGGTACGGCGACTTCCTGGACTTCGTCGCGAAGGAGGGCCTGTTCGCGACCTTCCTGACGCCGGCAGCTGATGGTGGCGGGGCTGCGGGGAGACGCTGGGACACCGCGCGCAACGCCGCGCTCAGCGAGATCCTCGGCTTCTACGGTCTCGGCTACTGGTACACCTGGCAGGTCACCGTCCTGGGTCTCGGGCCGGTGTGGCAGAGCGCGAACCCGACCGCCCGCGCCCGCGCAGCCCAGTTGCTCGCCGACGGCCATGTCATGGCGTTCGGCCTGTCCGAGCGCAGCCACGGCGCCGACATCTACTCCACCGACATGATCCTCACTCCGGACGGCGCGGACGGATTCCGGGCCAACGGCGGCAAGTACTACATCGGCAACGGCAACGTCGCCGGCCTTGTCTCCGTCTTCGGCCGCCGCGCCGACGTCGAGGGGCCTGACAGCTACGTCTTCTTCGCCGCGGACAGCCGCCACCCCGCCTACCGCCTGGTCAAGAACGTCGTGAACGGGCAGATGTACGTCAGCGAGTTCCGGCTCGAGGACTACCCGGTACGCGGCGAGGACGTGCTGCACACGGGCAAGGCCGCGTTCGACGCCGCGCTCAATACCGTCAACGTCGGCAAGTTCAACCTCTGCACCGCTTCCATCGGCATCTGCGAGCACGCGATGTACGAGGCGGTCACCCACGCGCACCGGCGGGTGCTCTACGGCAAGCAGGTCACCGACTTCCCGCACGTGCGGCGCGAGCTCACCGACGCGTACGTCCGGCTGGTCGCGATGAAGTTGTTCAGCGACCGTGCCACCGACTACTTCCGGTCAGCGGGCCCAGACGACCGGCGGTACCTGCTGTTCAACCCGATGACCAAGATGAAGGTCACCACCGAGGGCGAGCGGGTGATCGACCTGCTGTGGGATGTGATCGCCGCGAAGGGTTTCGAGGCGGACACCTATTTCGACAAGGCCGCCAAGGACATCCGTGGCCTGCCGAAGCTTGAGGGCACCGTGCACGTCAACCTCGCCCTGATCCTGAAGTTCATGCCGAACTACCTGTTCCAACCGGCCGACTTCGTGCCGGTGCCGACCCGGCAGGACCCCGCCGACGACGAGTTCCTCTTCCGCCAGGGACCGGCCCGCGGCCTCGGGGCGATCCGGTTCCACGACTGGCGCAGCGCGTACGACGCGTACGCCGACATCCCGAACGTCGCGGTGCTCCGGGAACAGGCCGACGGACTCTGCGACCTGTTGCGTGCCCACGCCCCGGACGAGGATCAGCAACGCGACCTGGACTTCCTGCTCACCCTGGGCCAGCTCTTCGCGCTGGTCGTCTACGGTCAGCTGATCCTGGAACAGGCCGAGCTGACCGCCCTGGACCGCCACCTGCTCGATGAGATCTTCGCGGTACTCGTCGGGGACTTCTCCGCCTCCGCGACAGACCTGTACGGCAAGGCGGCCACCACCGAGGCGCAGGCCGCCTGGGCGGTGGCGCATCTGCGCCGCCCGACTCCCGACGCGTCCCGCACCGCCGCCGTCTGGGCGCAGGTCGAGGCGCTCTCCGGCGCGTACGAGATGCAGCCGTAGGGCGCTGCCGACCTGATCGAGCGCTACGGGCGGGCCGGGGCACATCCCGGCCCGCCCGCTGTGCCCGCGAGTATCGGCCATGGGTCTGGCGCTGCTTGGTCTGATGCCTCGAGACGCCGCACGGCGGCGGGCCGTGGCCCGCCGCCGTGTCGATCATCCGCTCAGTACATCCAGGACTTCCGCTGCCGCTCGATGGCCTTGTGACCGCTGGTGGTCGCGGTCGCCTCGACCCGCGGCGCCGCCGCTGCCAGGTGCGACAACCGGGCACTGCCCACCACCGGCAGCGTCAGGTGACTTCCGCTCAGGTCCATCCGTACGGTGGCGCCTGTCGTGGTGGGGGTTGTGTATTCGAAGTCGCTCTGCTGCAGGGTCAGGCCCAGCACGTGCCCGGCCCGGACCGTCTGGTCCATGGCCTGCATCGGCACCCTGATCGAGTACCACCGGCCGGGCTGCAGCGGGACCCGGAAGCGCAGGGAGACCCGGTGTGCGGCGTCCTGCCAGCCGCGGGACAGGATGGCGTGGTCGCTGGTCACCACGTCCGCGACGGTGTCGCGGTAGCACGCGTCGTCGGCCGCGGTCGACTCGCCCCAGCACGATTCGGTGTCCAGCGTACGGATGCCCTCGTTGGGCCAGACGGTGTTGACCCGCGGGGTGGTGCCGTAGTCGACCAAGCGGGCGGTGAGCGCGGTGGTCGGCTTGTCGACCTGGACGCGCACGGTCACGGCGGGGATGCCGGAGATCCGCAGGTCGCGGGTGAGCGGGGCGGAGAGGAACGCGATCCGGCCGGCGACCTGCGCGTTCGGGTCGGCCGCGGCGGCGTCCGCCCACAGGTCGGGGTCGTCCACCCAGGTCCGCTCGCCGTCGCCGAGGCGGACCCGCACCTGGTGCGCGCCGGGGGCGGGCCAGGTGGGCTGGTCGGTCCACGTGCCGGGGGAGGTCTCCATGGACACCGGCGGTTCCCGATCGATGCCGTTGCGCAGGCCCTGCAGGTAGAAGTCGAACCAGCGGTGCAGCGTGCGGACCCACTCGTCGCGGCGGAAGTCGAACGGGTCTAGGTGGCCGCCCTGGGAGAGCCACAGCTTGCGGGGCACCCTCAGCGCGTTCCACCACAGCGCGAAGTGGTTGGTCATCACGTTGCCGTCGTTGAGACCGTGCACCAGGAAGACCGAGGCCCGTACCTTCGACGCATGCGGCCGTAGGTCGCGCTCCGCCCAGAAGGCGTTGTAGTTGCCGGTCGCGTCGTCGCTGCCGGTGTCGATGTGCTCCAGGGTCCGGGCGCAGGCCTCAGCCGGGCGGCTGGTGACCAGGTTGAACAGGTACTCGTTCATGTTCGGGGCGACCAGCACGCCGTTGCGCCGCGCGTAGTCGTATCCGCTGGAGGTCGCCGCGATCGGCACGACGGTCTTCAATCCGTCGACGCCGGTGGCCGCCACCCCGTTGGTCACCGTCGCGTCCGCCGACTTGCCGACCATGCCGACCCGGCCGTTGCTCCAGCGGGTCGCCACGGCCGGTGATCCGTCGGCGTAGGTGGCTTCCGCCCGGCCGTTGAGCCAGTCGATGGCGGCCTTCGCGCCGAGGGTGTCCTCGCGCCCGTCGGTGTCCGTGCAGCCGGTGGACCGCCCGGTGCCGGCGATGTCCACGGCGATGACGGCGTAGCCGCGCGGTACGAAGTAGTTGTCGTAGAAGAGCGGTAGCTTGGCGATCGTGCCGGCCGCGTCGTACTCCTTGAGCTCCTTCTCGTTGCCACGCCCGCAGCAGCCGTAGTAGGGCGACGCCTGCATGATGACCGGCACCCGGACGTTGCCGGTCCGGGGCCGCACGATGTCCACGGCCACCTTGTCGGGCACCCCGTCGTGGTCGTTGTCCAGTGGGGTCTTCACCCAGACGCTCTCCCGGATCGCATCGGCGTAGGAGTAGACCGGCACCGTGCTGGTTCCGCGGATGTGCGGAACGGCGGTCGCGGCGTTCGCCGGCGCTACGGCGGCGCCCATTACCGTGACCAGAACAATGGGATGCACGAGGAATCGACGCATGATTAAATTCTAGGGACTTAATATCGGGAGGCCGTGCCGCATAAAACGGGGACGGCGGTGCTCAGCTCATCGGTGGCGGCAGGGCGGCCCGCGCGGCGAGGAACTTCGGGGCCATCTCGCGGTAGCTGTCGGTGACCAGTTCGGTGAGCTCCGTCCAGTCGGTGTGGTCGCCGAGGACGGCGGCGACGACGTTGTGGCCCCAGTCGGCGCGAAAGTACGGGAACCCGTCGGCGGTCAGGCCGAGCAGGTCGTCGACGGGCACCCGGAAGGTCATCACCACCGGTGGCTGACCTGCGGTGACATAGGGCTCGTAGACCGCGAAGCGGCCCGCGTCGGGCGTGTAGGCATGGGCGAAGGTCCGGGTGCGGATCCGCCAGCGCACGCCGATCCAGGCCGGTTCCTCATAGGACTCCGGCAGCTGCCGGCAGATGGGTCGCAACCGGGCCAGGATCTCCGGCGGCACGTCTCCAGGACTCGACACGAGCCGACACTATCGGCCGCCGCACGGTTCCCCAAAACATGGGGCACCGCGAAGGGCGAGGGGTGCGGCAAGAATGATTCCGCTGGGTACGACGTCGGCCGGAAAGGGTGGGCTTGTGAAATTCAGGCGCCGGACAATCGTTTTCGAGACGGCAGATCTCGACGCGGAAAGCGCATTCTGGGCGGGGCTGCTGGACGGCACGGTCGAGGCGAAGGACACGTGGCACAACGTGTGGGTCGAGGGGGAGTGGCACCTGGCCGTCCAGCTCGCCCCCGACCACGTGCCGCCCGTGTGGCCGGACGGGGCCTCGTCGCAGCAGGTTCATCTCGACTTCTACCTCGACGACCTCGAAGCCGCTCACGACAAGGTGCTCAAGCTGGGCGGGCGGCTGGTGAAATCGGTCGACGATCCGGCCGCGCGCACCGGCTTCCGGGTCTACACCGACCCGGCCGGGCACCCCTTCTGCCTCGCCTGGCCGTAGCCGGGACATGACGCTGGTGGCGGGGCGCCCCGGGGGGCCCCCCCCCCCCGTGCCGGGCGCCCACCGCGACCATGTTGTGCCCCCGGTGTGGGGGGGGGTGCCCCCCCGGGGTGTTTGGGACCCCCCTTTTGGGACCCCCCC